>JAUZFP010000056.1 GCA_030838475.1 Actinomycetota bacterium | reverse complement strand
TCGACCGGGAGCCGTACATGGCACCGGGCCTCGTGAGCGCAGAGAAGATCGCGCGCGGCAAGCTGCCGACCGACGTCTGGTGGCACACCATCGTCACCACCACCGGCAAGGAGCGAACCGGCTACGCGACGCAGAAACCCGAGGGCGTCCTGCGTCGGATTGTCGCCGCGTCGAGCGCGGAGGGCGACTGGGTCCTCGACTTCTTCGCGGGCAGCGGCACCACGGCATCCGTCGCGGCGAAGCTCGGCCGCCGATTCGTCGTAGTCGACCAGAACCCGGATGCGGTGGAGATCATGCGAGCGAGGCTAGGGACACAGGCCCGTTACATCCCTTAGATACCATTGGCCGCATGAGCAACAGGAGCGACATCGAGTGCTGGCTGACAGACATGGACGGCGTCCTCGTCCACGAGAACGAGCCCGTCCCCGGCGCCTCCGAGCTGCTGCAGCAGTGGCGCGACCAGGACAAGCCCTACCTGGTGCTCACCAACAACTCGATCTTCACGCCGCGTGACCTGAGCGCCCGGCTTCGCGCATCAGGTCTAGTCGTTCCCGAGGAACGGATCTGGACCTCGGCCCTCGCGACGGCGGATTTTCTTGCCGCACAGATCCCCGGCGGATCCGCATACGTTATCGGTGAGTCCGGGATGACCACGGCGCTGCACGAGGCCGGCTTCGTCATGACCGAAAACGCCCCCGACTACGTCGTGATCGGTGAGACCCGCAACTACTCGTTCGAGGCCATCACGAAGGCCATCCGTCTCATCGTGGACGGATCGCGATTTATCGTGACCAACCCGGACGCGACCGGTCCGAGCCCCGACGGACCGATGCCGGCAACCGGTTCGGTCGCCGCCCTCATCAGCAAGGCGACCGGCAAGGAGCCGTACGTCGTCGGCAAGCCCAACCCGATGATGTTCCGTTCGGCGATGAACAAGATCGGTGCGCACTCCGAGAACACCGGCATGATCGGCGACCGGATGGACACCGACATCGTTGCCGGGATCGAAGCGGGCCTGCACACCGTACTGGTGCTCACCGGCATCAGCGATCGCGCCGAGATCGAGCGTTACCCGTTCCGTCCCGATGAGGTGCTCGACAGTGTCGCCGACCTCATCGACCGCGAGCCGGTCGAATCCGAGGGGTGACCGCGCCTACTTGGTGGCCTTGGGCACCGAGAGATCGCCCGGCAGGTTGCCTCCGGACACCCGGTCGACGAAGCAGTAGTAGGTGCGATCCCCGGACAGCCAGCGCGCCGTCGTCGGGGGGTAGCTGAAGCTGACCTGCAGGTCGGTCACGCTCGCGGCAGCGGCGTAGTTGATCGCGGTCGACGCGCTGCAGAGCGGTGTGATTTCCTTCTGGAAATCGACCGTGCTCGGGTATTTAGCGTCCGACGTGTCGGGCAGCGTGCCCTTGAACACCATCTCGGCGTCGTGGTCGGCGGTGCACGCGACCACCGTGAAGGTCAAAGCCCACGCGGAACTGAACGGCTGGATGCACTCGCCGCCCTGGAGCGCGGTCCACTGTTGCACCCCCGGAGCCACGGGACCCCCGGTACCGGCGGGCGTCGGTGTTGTCGTTGACGCGGTCGTGCTCACGGCTTTTGCCTTGGGCGCGGCGGCTGACCCGATGTGCTGTCCGAAAAAGAACAGCCCAACCAGGATGAGCGCTGCGACAAGTCCGCCCGCGACGCCCAGCAGCACCTTCTGGGTCGTCGGAAGCGGCTCGCGCGGCTCCTGTAGCTGCGTCGCATCATCCACGCCCGTTGAGGGCGGTACCTGGATGGTTTTCAGGACGCCGACCTCTTCGTAGTCCTGGAACTTGTGATCGCCGAACAGTGAGTCGATCGCCGACGTCGGCTCCGGCGGTTCGTCCGAGTCCTGCTGCGGGAACGAGGGAGAGGTCACAGCCGGCTGCCACGGATGGACCGTGTAGGCCTCCGTTGGCTGTTCCGGCGCCGGCGGGGCAGCCGCGGCTTGCTGTGTTGCGGCGAACTCGTCCCAGCTGAGGGGTTTGGTTGGTTCAGAAACATACGGCTGGGTCGGCGGTGCCACGTAGGGGGCGGCCGGCGGATCGACGAGCGGTGGCGGGGATGGCGCCGACTGGACGGGAGGGGTGATCGGCGCCGGGGCGGGCGGCGGGGTCGGTGTCACGGGAGTCGCGGTGGGCGGCGGGTCGACGGCACCGCCGGGCTTGAGCCCCCAGTTGAATCCGCCGCCGGAGTTGGGCGCCGGGGCAGGAGCCACGGGTGCGGCGGGGGTCAGCGGCGGTGGGGAAGGGGTGTATGCCGGTGGCGTCGTCGGCGGGGGAGCTGCGGCGGGCTGGGCCGGAAGTTTGCCCGTGGTGTCGAACTGGCTCGAGAGCCAGTCGCTGCCGTCCTCCGTATCCTTCTCGTCACTCACGGGGTAAGCCCGAGGTCGGCGAGACCGATCGCGTAGAGGTACGGGTAGCCGGCCGCCTCAATGATCTGCTGCGCTCCCGTGTCGCGGTCAACCACCACCGCGACGGCGGCGATCTCGGCGCCGACGGCCAGCAGCGCCTCGACGGCCTTGAGGGGCGACCCGCCCGTTGTCGACGTGTCTTCGAGCACGATCACGCGCTTGCCTTCGAGGTCGGGTCCCTCCACCTGCTTGCCGCGACCGTGATCCTTCGGCTCCTTGCGCACGACGAACGCGTGGTACGGATGCCCGAGCGCAACGCCCTGGTGCAGTACCGCCGCCGCAATCGGGTCGGCGCCCATGGTGAGTCCGCCCACGGCGAAGACGTCGGGGACCTGCGCAATCAGGTCCACCATCACCTGCCCGATGAGCGGGGCGACCCGCGCATCCAGGCTGACCTTGCGCAGGTCGATGTAGTAGGTGGCCTTCTTACCACTCGTCAGGATGAAGTCGCCGTGAAATACGGCTTCGTTGGAAATGTGCTCGATGAGCTGCTCGCGGGCCGACTTCACCTAGACAGAATAGCGGAGGGGACTTTCGAAGTTAGTCGGTCGAGGCTCGCGGCGGCTGCACCTGTACGAGGCTGTGACTCGGTTTCGGTGTGGCGGTACTCGGCGCCTGGCCGGCCGTCGCCATAAGGATGGCGCTCGCGATGCCGACGACAATGGCAGCGCTGACGGCAACGACAATCGCGGTGCGATTGTCTCGGCGGTCAGCGGCTTCAGTTCCGGGGTCGTTGAAGTCGTCGGGTTTCATTACACGCACACCCTACGACCGCGCACACACGGCTGACCATTGCCCAATAAGAGGGGTTAAGCGTTGGTTGAACGTCGTGCGGGTGGTTGCAGCTAGCGTTGTATTCATGCGCGTAGCAACCTGGAATGTCAACTCGATTCGCAGCAGGGTCGGTCGTGTCGTTGACTGGCTGGTGCGGGAAGACGTCGACGTTTTGGGCATGCAGGAGATCAAGGCCAAGCCCGACCAGTTTCCGTACGAAGCATTCGCGGAGGCGGGCTACGAGATCGAGCTGCACGGCCTCAACCAGTGGAACGGGGTCGCCTTCGCGAGCAGGCTTCCCATGTCGGACGTCACGGTCGGTTTCCCGTCGGCACCTGGCTTCGGCAAGGTAGATGAGGCGGGCGATCTGCCCCAGGAGGCACGTGCCCTCGGCGTCACGGTGGATGGCACGCGGCTATGGAGTCTCTATGTCCCGAACGGTCGTGAGCTCGACAATCCGCACTACCCGTACAAGCTCGAATGGCTGGCCCGCCTGGCGGATGCGACGCGAAGCTGGCTGACGGCCGATCTGGATCTGAAGCTGGCTCTGATGGGCGATTTTAATATCGCTCCGCTCGACACGGATGTCTGGGACATTGCCGCCTTCGAGGGCAAGACGCACGTCAGCCAGCCGGAACGCGACGCGTTCGCGGCCTTCGAGACCGCCGGTCTCACCGACGTGCTCCGCACCCGCGGCGTGGAGGGCTACACCTATTGGGACTACCAGCAGCTGCGGTTTCCCCGCAACGAGGGCATGCGGATCGACTTCATCCTGGGCTCGAAGTCGTTTACCGAACTGGTCACGGATGCCAGGATCGAGCGAAACGAGCGCAAGGGTGATGCACCCAGCGACCACGTGCCGCTCGTCGTCGACCTCGATGTACCAACGGACGAGGACGACGACGACCGACCGATGATCTTCTAACGCTTCTTCAACTCGTCACGCCCCCGCTTCAGCGCGATCTCAAACTCGATCACCGTGCACTCCGATACGTTTCGCTCGGAGATGAGACGCTTGCGCCACAGGGTTTCCGCGAGCGCGGCCACAACATCGATCTGTGTCTCGCGCAGCGATACTTCCTCGAAGGCGTGCGCGACATCCAGATAGTGCTGGAGCGCGTAGTACAGGTCATCGGCATGCATCGTTCGCGCGAACGCTCCGACTGGGTCGAACTGCTTCTCGGTAGCGAGGATGGCGAGCTGACCGGTGGTGAGCACGCGTGGGCCCTCAAGGTCGAGATGTTGCTCAAGATCGTTGCGGACGACGTCGATTCTGGCTTGGACGCCGACGGGCGCGTTCGGCTGATAGCCGACGAAGAAGTCGTCGAGCAGGTCGGAAATTGTGGGGATGAGAATGGGGGTCTTTGACATGCTTCGAGGGTCCGAGTTGCCCCCGACGAAAGCGCCGAATCGTTCACTGCGTCGTGGATTTGAGCGAGTGGCGAAGGCTGTGGAGGACTAGCGCAGCGACCGGTAGTGGATGCGCCGCTCCGGCGTGAGGTGCTCGGTCGCATAAGACAGCGAAGTGCGTGACAGGCTCGCGGCGTGCTCATCCAGGTACGAGATGAGGAGCGCTGGGTCGACGCGTTTTCCGACCTCGCGCAGCATCCAGCCGACCGCCTTCTGGATGAGGTCCTGCCGGTCCGGAGCCAGAATGGTTGCGATCTCGAGAGCGGTCGACGCGTCGCCGTGCTTGATGAACCCGAAGGTCGAGAGCATCGCGACCCTCCTCTCCCAGATCGACTCGCTGTCCGCCAGCTCAAAGAGCAGGTCGCGCGGGCGCTCGTAGAGATACTCGCCGAGGATGAACTCGGCCGAGCAGTCGACAAGGTCCCAGTTGTTCACCCTGCCACGCCGGACCGCGGCGAGGTAGAAGTCGGCGATCGTCGTCGAATCCTTCGTGTATCGCGCCACCAGGATCAGCAGGCCGACGAAGCGGTGCTCGTGCACCGGGCTGTCGAGGAGCGCGTCGACCTGGTCGAGCGGCAGTCCGACGAACGGTTTCATCAGGCGCCGGGTCGTTGGAACCGTGAGCCCGAGGAACTGGTCGCCCTCGCCATACTCGCCCGGGCCGGTCTTGAAGAATCGGCTCATGCCCGGGATCTTGTCCGGATCGGCGGCGGATGCGAGCACCGCTTTCACGTCCGCTGCTGTGTCGCCCATCGCAAAATTCTACGGATACGCAGCAAAGCGATGCTAGAAGGGCGGCCAGACACAACTTTCCCGCGACAGACGCAACCAAACGCACCGATGCCCCGAATAGCCTTGCATTGACGCATGAAATGCGTCAATCAACAAGCACAGCGGCGCTGTGAAAAGCGGATCGGAGGGTAGCCATGTCACAACTGATGTCGAACAACGTCATTGTCGGAGAACCCGAGGTTCTCGAAGACGCGGCCGCCTGGCTGAGCGTCAAGGCCGCCGTTGGCGCGATCCGGCCGCTTCAGGTTCAGGATGGCAGCATCCCGAACACCAAGGCGCACGCCGCAGCCCGCGAACTCGTCGCGACCATCGCCGACGGTCTCGAGGCGTTCACGGAGTTGCTGCCCCACGACTCCGACTACCTGCTGGCCGCCGCGAACGACTTCCGTCGCTGGGCGACGACCGGTTTCGGGATTCCCGATTTCCTCGACGCGCTGAATGCCTTCCAGCCGCAACGCAACCGCGTCGACGGCCTCGCACACCTCGTCGTCTTTCCCATGTACACGCAGAACGGCTCATCCGACCGCCTCGTCGAGGCCGTCCTCTTCGAGGTTCGCTGGCCGGACTTCGTCGCCGAGCTTGAGGCCGGTGACTACTCGAACAAGCTCTTCGTACCCATCCGTTTTCTCGACTTTACGGATGGCTACGACACCAACTCGGCGGTGCTGTTTCCAGAAACAGTGGCGATGCGCGAAATCCCGACGTTCACCTGGGGAGCTATTTTCGCGGATCGGGAGGCGGCACGATTCCGTCGAGTTGTGCGTGCGGCGTCTGAGATCACGAAACTTGATCTACCCGACAGCGCCGCACGCCTCCTCGACAACCAGCAGCTGGCCGAGCAGACGTTCATCATGTGGGACCTCATCCACGACCGCACGCACATGAGGGGCGACCTGCCGTTCGATCCGTTCATGATCAAGCAGCGGATGCCGTACTTCCTTTACTCGCTGGAGGAGCTGCGCTGCGACCTGACGGCGTACCGCGAGGCAGTAAAGCTGTTCCGCGAGGAGGACACCGACGCGGACATCCGGGATCACGCCGACCTCGTGCAGTACGCGATCCTGTTCGACCGCATCTTCCGATTCCCGCTGACTGGTTCGCGCGTGCGCAACTACGACGGCCTCGGCGGACAGCTGCTGTTCGCCTGGCTGCACCAGCACCACGTGCTGCACTGGACGGATACCGCACTCACGATCGACTGGGACGAGGTTCCGGATGTCGTGATCGCCCTGTCCGATGCGATCAACCACCTCTACTGGCAGAGCATCGACCGCCCGAAGATGGCGCACTGGCTCGCCGCCTATGAGCTCGTGGCGGAGACGCTTACGCCGAACCCCGCATCGAAGTGGGCCGTGCGCGACCTGCCACTCGAGGGTCCGCCGAAGCTGCTGACAGACGCCGTCATGGATGACGAGTTCCCGCTCTCGATGTTCTATGAGGCCCTCGCCAAGAAGATGGTGGGCGTCATCGACTCGACGAGCGGCATTACGGCAAAGACCGCGGCGTGACAACGGTCGTTGTGACCGGCGCGACGGGTGACGCCGGTCGCGCCGTCTGCACGGCACTGATGGCCGCCGGGCACACCGTCGTCGCGGTGGGCTCGGATGCCAGTCGCCTCGAGACGGTCGACGCATCCTTTCGGTTTGTCTGCGACCTGACGGATGCGGCAGCGACGGCCGATCTCGCGACCCGGGTTCGCGCCGACGTCGGAAGCGTCGACGGCCTCGTGCACCTCGTCGGGGGCTGGCGCGCCGGACACGACCCGGACGACTGGGGCTGGCTCGAGCCAAGGCTGCTCACGAGCCTCCGGCTGACCACGCTCGCGTTCCACGACGACCTGACGGCCTCGAGCGCCGGCCGGTTGGTAACAATCGGCTCGACCTCCGCCGCTAAGCCCACCTGGAGTGGTGCAAACTACGCGACGCTGAAGACCGCGGCGGATGCGTGGGTCACGTCGATCGCATCGGGCTGGAGCAAGGCGGGCACGGCAGCGGCAGTGACGCTTCTGGTGACCTCGCTGGGAGACGGCGGCACCCCCGTGGAGCGCGTCGCGTCGCGAGTTGCCACACTGTGGTCCGAAGGTGCCGCAACCCTCAACGGTTCACATGTCGATCTGACCCAGCCCGAGTAGCCAGTCGACACTTGCCCCGGTCGGATCGGTTGACAGTGTCATAGATCCCTTTTACTCTATAACCAATCGCTTTCAGAACTATTCAGTTATAGAAGGACAGTCAATGCGGTCGGACCAGCTCGACAGCCTGTTCGCGGCGCTCGCCGATCCGACGAGGCGCGCCCTGCTGCAGCGGCTCATGGTCGGCGATGCAAGCGTGGCGCAACTCGCCGAGCCCTTCCAGATGAGCCAGCCGGCGATCTCCAAACACCTTAAGGTGCTCGAGCACGCCGGCCTCGTATCTCGGAGCCGCATCGCAACGTCGCGGTACAGCCACCTTGAAGCCGCGCCGCTGAAGGAGGCGACCGAATACATGGAACGGTATCGGCGATTCTGGGCGACAACATTCGACAGGCTGGATGCGGCGCTCGCCGTGTTCCAATCGCACGAGGCAACGGCCACCGATGAACCAACGAAGGAGCAGCCCAATGACTGACGTCATCCCGCCAGAGGTTACCGATCGTGACGTCTACATCACGCGAAGCTTCGCCGCCCCCCGCGATGTGGTCTGGAGATTCTGGACCGAACCCGAGCGTCTCGCCGAATGGTTCGGACCGACCGGTGTCCACACCCCGGAGTCGGGCATCAACGTCGAACTCAAGGTGGGTGGACGCTGGGATCTTGAAATGGTCGGCGACGCCACCTGCGAGCTCTATCCGCTGTCCAGCCACATCACCAAAGTCATCGAGGGCGAATACCTCGAGATGCTCATCGAGACGGCAAGCGGCGGGCAGATAGAAGATGTCTTTCTCCGTGTATGGTTCCACGATCACGGTGAGACCACCAGGATGACGCTGCACCAGGGCCCGTTCACGCCAGAGTTCCGTGACATGACAACGGATGGCTGGGTCCAGTCGTTTGCCAAGCTCGATGCAATTTTCGAAGGGGAAACACCATGACCGCCGCGGTCGAGACTCGCACAGTCACGTCGAAGGACGGTACGGCCATCGCCTATGAGACGGTTGGCTCCGGCCCAGCCCTCGTGCTGGTTGACGGCGCACTCTGTTATCGGGACTTCGGACCGTGCCGCAGCCTCGCCAATCTTCTCGCCGATCACTTCACCGTGCACTTCTACGATCGGCGCGGCCGCGGGGACAGCGGCGACGTGCAGCCGTACGCGCCCGAGCGCGAGTTCGACGATCTCGCGGCCGTCATCGAAGCCGCCGGTGGCGACGCCTTCGTGCTCGGGTTTTCCTCGGGTGGAGGGCTTGCATTGCAGGCCGCCGCAGCGGGGGTACCGATGAAGAAGCTCGCCTCGTACGAGGCGCCGTTTGTCGGCCAGGTGATCGTCAAGGGCAAGCCAATCGACGCCGTCGCCGAGCTCAAGGCGCTCTTGGCTCGAGGGGACCGGGGCGGCGCCGTCGCCTTTTTCATGGTGAAAGTTGTGGGCGGCCCGGCCTTCCTGCCACTCATGATGAAGCTCATGCCCAAGGTGTGGCGGCAGCTCCAGGGCGTCGCGCACACCCTGCCTTACGACACGGAGCTCATGCGTGGATTCGTCGTCCCCATCGCAACGCTGAAGAAGATCACGGTGCCCACGCTCATCATGGGCGGCGGCAAGGCCAAGCCGAACATGGTCGCGGCCGTGCAGGGCGTGGCCGACGCGATCCCCGGGTCGGTACACCGAACTCTCCCGAGGCAAACGCACCAGGTGAAGGACGAGGCAATCGCGCCCGAACTCATCGCCTTTTTCGTGTAGCAAGACCCACGCGAGCGCTGGGTACCTCTCAGTGGCGACGGCACCCCGTTGGATGCCATCGCCACACGAATTGAGAGCATGTGGGACGAGCCAGCCGAGTCCCTCAGTGGTGGACGGATACCCCCGGACGCGAGTTAGCTACTTTTCGGGCCCGAAGTCGACGGCGGGAGCGTCCGCCACGGCTGGGCGTTCATCCACAGCCGTGCGATCGTCGACAACATCGGCGGTGCGCGGGACATCCGGGTCGACCTTGTCCGCCTTGCGGAGTTGTTCGTCCGCGTCCGCGCGGTGCTTGGCCGCTTCATCCTGACGGGAGGCCGCCTCGCGGCGCAGATTCTCCGCGTTCACCTCGGCCTGCTTGGCGTCGGCCTGAGCGCGTAGCGCAGCAGCCTCGTGTTCCTGCGCTGTGAGAGTGGTGTCTGCGGCGTTCTGACGGATCTCGGCCGCGCGACGGCGGTTGGATTCCTGGCCGCGGCGGCGGCCAAAGATAATGCCGATCACGATCAGCGCGACGACCACCACCACGATGATCACGATCAGAGCGATAGTTCCTTGCGGGGTCATAGTTACCTTCTTTCCCAGTTGCAGGCACACCACTCACTTCGAAACTGGTGCCTGTATTCGCACGCTATGCGTGTCTGCACGCGGCCTAAAGGGGTCCACAACTGGGCGCTAAAGGTGTATTGGGCCCCGACTCTGTCCCCGGTTGCGCCCAGCGTGCCGCTAATCTGAACCGTGCCCGCCTCGATCTGACCTAGGCGGCTCGTGCAGTTCACGTGGGGGTCGAGTGCCGGAGCATCGGGCGACGAGCGGTGATGAAGAAATCTGGTCGTGGCCACTCGTAGAGGGCGCTCCCGCTCGAACGTGGGCGATTGTTGCGTGGGTGTCGGTATCGGTCTGGTTCTTGGCGTTTCTTCTCATCTTCGTTCTCTCAAACCTCGGACCGCAGGAGAGGGGCTCCCCGCTCGAAACGGTCGCTATCGTGGCGATCGTCGTGGGCGGGGCGCTTACTTTCGTTGGATTTCCCGCCATGTTCCGCCAGGCGCACCGAGAGATCGCTACCGGGTACAGCACGGTTTGGTGGGCCTGGGTACGGGGTTCTACTCCTCTCGTCAATCCCCGCACCCGGCGCATTGAGGGCGGCTCGACCGACCGATTCGACCCCGCAGCTGCGCGCGCTCGTGCGCCCTGGTCGTCATCGGCGGTCAGCGCATCCTCGAGACCCACGCCACCCGTGGGCCCACGTCTGAATCACGCCAGAACAATCGCCCGTAGCAGCGCACTCGCGAGCACGGTGCTCGCAGTGTTCGCCATTGTGGCTCGCGTCCAGAGCGGGGCAACCACCGTTCACGACACGCTGACAACAGGTGCAATTGTGCTCGGTGGGTTCTTAGTCGCGTTCCTCGCGGCGGCGTTCATCTTCCGGGCTGTACAGGCCAACCGGCTAGCCAAAGTCAGTCGGGTAACCACCGGAATCATTCTCGCGTGCTACATCACACCGCAGGTCCGCGCCTCACAAGACCGTTTGGGACTTCGAAAAGGCGTGATCCCGCAAATCCCCGTGCTCGTGTTCGACGCCGATGGCTTCTCCCTGTGGCGCGCCTCGGGCACCCCGAAACCAGTCGTCACGATCGGTCGTCGCGACGTCATCTCGCTCGATGCCACCCGGGTCTTCAGCGGGCGAAGTTCCACTCCCGGCCTGGAAGTCGACGTGATTCCGCCGGATGAGCGCGTGCCCTTCATCATGGAATTCACGATCTTTGACCCGTCGAGGATGCTTGCCGCTGCCAACGAAGAGAAGATCGCGGCACTGATCACGTCGATCACCGAGCTATGGAGCAATGCCCGAGCCAATAGTTAGGCATTCATTACTCATTCCAACGGCCTGTGCTTAGTTCCAGAATCTTGACTGAGCCCGAACGTCGTGCGCGACGCATTGGGTCCCCTAACGACAGGAAAGGTTGCCCATCATGGGTCTCTTCAAAGATTTCAAGGACATGAAAGACATGGTCTCGGCTGCCCCAGGCATGATCGACTCCGCGAACGAGTTGGCTGCCAACGCACAGGCTCAGGCCGCAGCATCCCAGGCCCAGTTCGGCCCCGGCGGAGCGGGCGGCCAGGCCTACGTCAACAACCTCAACGCCGGCATCAACGGTGAGCCGACCGCGGCAGCGCTCGAGCCCATCAGCGGCGTCTCGCTCGAGACCTACACGGCCATCATCAAGGAGCTCGGCGCTCGCGGCAACGACCAGAGCCTGCTCCCCGAGATCGCCCAGTCGAAGGGCGTCACGCCGGCCGACTGGGAGAAGGCCAAAGAGGGCTGGGGTGCACGCATCAAGGATGACCGCGCCCTCGGCTCGAAGTTCAACACCCTCTACACCTCGGCGTAGACCATGGGGTTCTTCGGTGACCTGAACAAGCTCCGCATCCAGGGCGAAGAGATGCGGGAGAAGCAGGACGTCAAAGGTGACATGGCGAATGCCCAAGCCAAGATGGATGCCCTGAACAACGCCTACAAGCTGGCCGCGCCCCAGCAGGCCGACCCGGCGAGCGAGGCTCGTCGCGTCGAGGCCACCGCGACCGTCCAGTCTGCATCGCAGACCGGCATGGTCGTCAACATGAGCCAGGCAATTTCCGCCACCCTGCTCGTGATGCTGCCGGACGGCGTACCCATCCCGGTGACAACCCAACTGCTTGTTCCGATGTTGAACCTCGCGCGGCTCCAGCCGGGCGCACAACTGTCGGTGACGATCGATCCGCAAATTCCCGCGTCGGTCCGAATCGACTGGAGCAAGTAGCTCACAAGCCAAGGTGCCGCCCCGGGTCCGAACTACCCGGGGCGGCACCTTTGTGTCGTCATACGCGAGACTAGAGCCATGAAACTGCACGACTCGAACTACCGCGGATTCGCCAGCGACAACTACGCCGGAGCGCACCCCGAGGTTCTCGCCGCCCTCGCAGAGGCCAACGGTGGCCACCAGATCGCATATGGCGAAGACGACTACACGGCCGAACTTCAGAAGGTCATGCGGTCCCACTTCGGCGAGCAGGCACAGACGTTCCCGGTGTTCAACGGCACCGGTGCGAACGTCACCGCGTTGACGAGCGTGATGCCCCGCTGGGGTGCCGTCGTCTCGACCAGCACCGCACACATCCACACCGACGAGGGTGGAGCGCCCGAGCGAATCAGCGGACTCAAACTGTTCACCGTCAACAGCCCGGACGGAAAGCTCACGCCAGCCCTCATTGAAACCCAGGCGTGGGGCTGGGGCGACGAGCATCGTGCGCAGCCGATGGCCGTCAGCATCGCCCAGACGACCGAGCTCGGAACGCTCTATTCCGTCGCCGAGATTCGCGCCATCGCCGACTTCGCGCACTCGCACCACATGGTGCTGCACATGGATGGTGCCCGCATCTCCAATGCCGCAGCAGCACTCGGCGTCCCGTTGCGGGAGTTCACGGTGGATGCCGGGGTCGACATCCTGAGCTTCGGTGGCACCAAGAACGGCATGCTCTACGGCGAGGCCATCGTGGTGCTGGATCCGTCGAAAAGCGACGGGCTGATCTTCCTTCGCAAGCTGAACATGCAGCTCGCCTCGAAGATGCGCTTCGTGAGCGCCCAACTGCTCGCCCTCCTCACCGACGACCTCCACTTGCGTTCGGCATCCCACTCCAATGCGATGGCCGCGCGGCTGCGGTCATCCCTCGAATCGGGGATCGCGGGCGGCTCCATAACCGGCCTGGCGTTCAGCCAAGCGACCCAGGCCAACGCGGTATTCGCGGTACTCGACAACTCCCCCGCGGACCGCATCCGCGAGCGCGTTCGCTTCTACGACTGGGACCGCGCAGGCGGCGAGGTGCGGTGGATGACCGCCTTCGACACCACCGAAGCCGACATCGACAACTTCGTCGCAGTCATCACCGAGGAGCTCGCGCGCTAGAGAAAGAGGTAGACAGGGCGCGCGTGTAAATCCTGCGTAAAAAGTGGTCCCGCCGGTGCTTCTTTTCTCCACGGCCCCCCGGCTGCCCCTAAGCTCTGGCCATGGCCATCACCGAAGCAACCCGCACTAGCGCGACGACCGTCGAACCTGGCGGAATCGAAGCTATCCCGTCCTCCAAACGCCACGGCTCGCCGTGGCAGTTGCTCGCTACCTGGAGCGCCCCGAACCTCGAGTTCGCCACCGTATTCGTCGGCGTCATTGCCGTTGCCTTCTTCGGGCTCGGCTTCTGGCAGGCGATCGCCGGCATCGTTGTCGGCAACGCGCTTGGCGCCGCAACCCAGGGCATCCTGTCCACCTGGGGACCCCGTGAAGGTTTAGCTCAGCTCGTGCTCAGCCGGACCGCATTTGGTACGCGCGGCAACATCCTGCCCGCCGGTATCAACGCACTAGTCGCCGGTATTGGCTGGTTCGCGGTCAACTCGGTATCGGGCGCATTCGCGTTGTCGTACCTTGTCGACCCGAAGCTTCACACGTTGCCGACCTGGGCGGCGCTGATCATTATCGTGGTACTCGAGATCGTCCTCGCGTTCGTTGGGCACGACCTGGTTCAGATCTTCGAGCGCTACGCGAGCATCGTGCTCGGCGTGGTGTTCCTGATCGCGACGGTCTTCGTCTTTACATCCGCACACACCGCGATCAGCGGCGGCGGCTCCAACGCGTTCAGCTTCGGTGGATTCTCGCTCACCGTCGGCGCAGCATTTGGCTACGCGGCGGGCTGGAACCCGTACGCCTCCGACTACAGCCGCTACCTCTCGAAGAACACGAATCGCAAGAAGATCGGCTGGGCGGCTGCGCTCGGCAACTTCGTCTCCTGCACCGTGCTGATGGCCGCCGGAGCCGCCGCGGCAACCGTTGCCGGTTACAACCCCGACAATCCAACGGCGTCGTTCGTTGCGCCGTCGCTCATGCCGTCGTGGGTGACAGCGATCACTCTCATCGCCATCGCCGTCGGCGCTATCGCGGCGAACGCCCTCAATGTGTACTCGGGCGCGATGTCGTTCCTTGCAGTGGGAATCAAGATCCCGTTCGGCCTGCGCCGCGCGATCGTCGCCGTCGGCTTCGGCGTAATCGGATTCATCGTCGCGCTCACGGCTCTGCACGATGTCGGCACCACGTACACCGACTTCCTGCTCATCATCGCCTACTGGATCGCTCCCTGGCTCGGTGTCGTCTTCGTCGACCGCTGGTTGCGACGTGGTACATCGATCGCGGACCTCGTTCCGGACAAGGCGAAGTACCGCAACTGGGCCGGCCTCATCGCGTTTGTGGTGAGCACCGTCGTCTCGATCTGGCTGTTCGCGGACCAGGTCAAGTTCGTCGGAGTCATCGCCAAGGCGACCACGCCGGACAAGCCTTTTGCCAACCCGGCAATCGGTGACCTCACCGCTCTCGTCGGGTTCGTGCTTGCGGGCATCCTGTACTACGTACTGTTCAAGCTGTTCAAGCCGACCGTTGGCGGACCGCTCTCCACCGAGCCCGACCTGATCGTCGGAATCGACGCGGCCGAGGCCAAGTAACCCATGTCGGATGAGACTCTCTACGTCACCGACGAAGAGAAGCTCGCTGTCGCCGTCGGCGAGGCCCTCACGGGTCTCGCCGAGGGCGGAATCCCGATTGGGGCGGCGCTCTTCGACGAGGATGGCCGTCTGCTCGGCAGCGGGCACAACCAGCGCGTGCAGGGTGACAATCCTGCACTGCACGGCGAGACGGCGGCGTTCCTTGCCGCCGGCCGGCAGAAGAGCTACCGCAAGACGACCATGGTCACCACGCTGTCGCCCTGCTGGTACTGCTCTGGACTGGTGCGGCAGTTCGGTATCGGTCGCGTCGTCGTCGGCGACACCGTGAACTTCTTCGGCGGCCAGGACTGGCTGGTCGAGAATGGCACCGCGGTCACCACGCTCAATGACCCCGAGCTGGTCAAGATCATGGGCGACTTCATCGCCGCCAACCCCGTGCTCTGGAACGAGGACATCGGGGAAGAATAACCCCCAGCGGTGGCGGGAGAAACTGCAGGGGGTGGATGGGGATACTGACCGGAGGGCGGAGTTGTTACTCCGCCCGCGAGACCGTTTCTCCCTCCGCCCCCGATAAAGCTACGGGCGGAGGAGCACCTTCGTCGCACGTCGCTCGTCCATAGCGGCGTAGGCCTCCGCGACCTCGGTCAGCGGCAGCTCGAGATCGAACACGCGACCGGGATTGATCCGGTGGTCGAGCACCTCGGGTAGCAACTCGTGGATGTAGTTGCGCACCGGCGCGACACCGCCGTTGACGCCGACGTTGCGGTTGAACAGGGTTCGGATGGGCAGCTCGGCACCTCCGTTCGGAACGCCGACGTAGCCGACCATTCCGCCCGGGCGCACCGACTTGATCGCCTGGTCCATCGACTCCGCAGTGCCGACGCACTCGAGCACGATGTCCGGACCGATTCCGCCGAACATCTCGCGGATGTGCTTGATGCCGGCCTCGCCGCGCTCCTCGACGACATCCGTCGCTCCGAATTCGAACGCGATTGCCTGGCGATCTGCGTGACGGGACATGGCCACGATGCGGGATGCGCCGAGCCGCTTGCTGGCGAGGATGGCGCAGAGTCCCACAGCGCCATCACCGACGACCGCGACGGTGCTGCCGTGGGTGACCCCGCCGGACAGCGCGGCGTGATGGCCGGTGCCCATGACATCCGCGAGTGTGAGCACGCTCGGGATAAGCGCCGGGTCGGGCTGCCCGGGAGTCGCGACTAGCGATCCGTCGGCGTGCGGAACCCGCACTCGCTCGCCCTGCCCGCCGTCGGCGAAGTGGCCGCTGCGGTCATCCGCACCCCACCATCCGCCGTTGAGGCAGGAGGTGCTCACGCCGTTCTCGCAGTTGGTACAGGTCATGTCGCAGTCGTAGAAGGGGGCGATGACGAAGTCACCGATCTTGATCTTCTTGACGTCGTCGCCGATCGCCTCGACGATGCCGACGAACTCGTGGCCGATCCGTTTCGGATCGTTCGTCGGGACCACACCGCGGTAGGGCCAGAGGTCGGACCCGCAGACACAGGCCGCAACGACGCGCACAATCGCGTCAATGCCCGTCGACAAAACGGGGTCTGGTACCTCTTCGAGCCGAATGTCGCGTTCGCCGTAGATCAGGGTTGCAAGCATCCCTTAAGCGTAGGTCAGATGGCTCTCATTGAGTTGTTGCGGGGATCGTGGGTGACCTCGGCGAGCCCGAGGGCCTCGAGCAGCGGCGGCATGTACATGCCGAAGCGACCACGGTAACCCTTGCGGGTTCCGTACCAGCCGCCGACCGGGTTGCTCTCCGAGCGGCCCCACGCCTCGACGGTGCCGGCCGCGGGTTCCTTCCCCTCATCGGTGGCGCCGACAGGAACCCAGTCGCCCTGCTCCTTCAGCCAGACGTGCAGGTCGTCGATGGCCTGGGCGAGGTACATCAGCTTGGTCGATCCCACCTGGCAAACAATGACGGGTGGGTCAGCTGATTCGTCCTTGTACATGACGTACTCGGATGTGCCGGGCGGGGTCGTGAGGTTCCACGGGTCTTCTTTTGTACCTGCGCTCATGCATCGCAGCCTATTGCATTGGTAACCGTACGGCTACGGTTCAAAGCGGGTAACCAGGAGACCGTCGCCCTCGAAATCGACCTTGACCGTGTCCCCGTCCGCGATTTCGCCCGCCAGGAGTGCGCGTGCGAGCTTGTCGTCGATCTCGTGCTGCATGAGTCGCCGGAGCGGGCGTGCACCGTAGATCGGGTCGAAGCCGCGCTCGGCGAGCCAGGCACGGGCATCCGGTGTCACGGCGAGCTCGAGACGGCGATCGGCCAGGCGCTTGGCGAGACGGTCGACGTAGAGCGACACGATCTGCCCGAGGTCGTCGGTCGTCAGCGGTGCGAACACCACGATGTCGTCGAGACGGTTGATGAACTCCGGCTTGAACGCCTGGCGCACCAGATCCTGAACGGCACTCTCGCGATCCTCCCAGTCGATCGACTGGTCGGTCAGAATCTGGCTGCCCAGATTCGAGGTCAGGATGAGGATGGTATTGCGGAAGTCGACGGTGCGGCCCTGGCCATCCGTCAGTCGTCCATCATCGAGAACCTGCAGCAACACGTCGAAGACCTCCGGATGCGCCTTCTCGATCTCATCGAGCAGCACCACGGAGTACGGTCGGCGCCGCACCGCCTCGGTCAGCTGGCCGCCCTGTTCGAAACCGATGTACCCGGGAGGGGCTCCGACCAGGCGGGAGACGGCGAACTTCTCGCCGTACTCGCTCATGTCGATGCGCACGAGGGCCTTCTCGTCGTCGAAGAGGTACTCGGCGAGCGCCTTGGCGAGCTCGGTCTTTCCAACACCGGTGGGCCCGAGGAACATGAACGACCCGGTCGGACGCGAAGGGTCGGAGATGCCCGCCCGGGAACGTCGCACCGCCTCGCTGACCGCGCGAACCGCGGGCTTCTGGCCGATGAGTCGGCGCCCAAGCTCTGACTCCAGCGACAACAGCTTCTCGGTCTCGCCCTGCTTCAGGCGCGCGACGGGGATGCCCGTCCACGCCGCCACGACGGCGGCGATGTCCTCGTCCGTGACTTGGTCGTTGACCATGCGCGGACCGAGCTGCTCTACCGACTCGGCCGCCGCAATGGCCTTCTCGATCGACGGGATGGTCTCGTAGTTGAGCTTGGAGGCGTCCTGATAGCGCTGGTCCCGCATTGCCTTGTCGAGGTCGATGCGCGCGTCGTTCAGTCGGTTGCGCAGGTCACCGACGGAGTGCAGGGAAGCCTTCTCGGCCTTCCACCGCATCTCGAGAGCGCCTAGAGCTTCCTCGCGCTCGTGCATGTCCGCGCGGAGCTTCTCGAGGCGAACCTTAGATGCCGCGTCCTTCTCCTTCTTGAGCGCGAGCTCCTCGATGCGGAGCCGGTCGACGGCGCGCTTGAGCTCGTCGATTTCGACCGGGGACGAGTCGATCTCCATCTTCAGTCGGGATGCGGCCTCGTCGACGAGGTCGATCGCCTTGTCCGGCAACTGCCTGGCGGAGATGTAACGGTTGGAGAGGGAGGCCGCCGCGACGAGCGCGGAGTCGGCGATGGTCACCTTGTGGTGCGCCTCGTAGCGCTCCTTGAGTCCACGCAGAATGGCGATGGTGTCTTCCACGCTGGGCTCGCCGACGAAGACCTGCTGGAACCGCCGCTCGAGCGCGGCATCCTTCTCGATGTATTCACGGTACTCATTGAGGGTGGTCGCGCCGATCATCCGGAGCTCACCGCGCGCCAGCATCGGCTTGAGCATGTTGGCCGCCGCGACGGAGCCCTCGCCGCCGCCGGCGCCGATCAGCGTGTGCAGTTCGTCAATGAAGGTGATGATCTGGCCGTCGGAGTCGTTGATCTCCTTGAGGACCGCCTTCAGGCGTTCCTCAAACTCGCCGCGGTACTTTGCGCCGGCGACGAGTGCCGCGAGGTCGAGGGAAACCAGTTGCTTGCCCTTGAGTGAATCGGCGACGTCGCCAGCGACGATGCGCTGGGCGAGGCCCTCGACGACGGCGGTCTTTCCGACGCCGGGTTCACCGATCAGCACGGGGTTGTTCTTGGTCCGCCGGGTCAGCACCTGGCTGACACGCCGGATCTCGGCGTCACGACCGATGACCGGATCGAGCTTTCCGCTCTTCGCGATCTCGGTGAGGTTGATGCCGTACTGCTCCAGCGCGGTCTTCTGCTTCTCTTCTGCGGCTGAGGGCGCGCCCTGCATGTTAGCCATTCGTTCTCCTGAACGTGTGATTGAAAGGTGGGCCTAGGTGGCGGGAATTATCGCGGGCGTTGGTTGCGGAACATTCGAGGCGAGAGGTCGACGGAGTGCGTGCGCCATCCACCACCAGCAGAGCCAGCCGAGGGCGATCTGGATGACGACGGCGATCACGAAATAGAGTGCGGTCACGGCACCGTCGGGAGCGACGGGTCCCTTGCCGACATCCCCGGCCGCTGCGACCAGGTAGGCGATGAACCCGAGGATTCCGTCGAAGACCCAGCTGCCGATGATGGCGAGCAGGAGACCGAGCCACGTGACGCCCGCGCGCCTGGCGACACCGTGAACCCTGAGGATCACGGTGCTCAGGAAGACTCCGAGTGCGATCAACACCACGCCCACGACCAGGGCGACAATCACGACGATACCGAGCGAGGTGGCGGGGATTCCGAACAGGGTGGCGGCCAGCGTGCCAGTCTCGGATTCGGCGTCGAACCGGGTGTCGTCGCCGCCGAGTGCTGCGCCGAGAAAGTAGACCCCAAACGAGAAGACGTAGCCGATTGCCACGACGACGAATGGCAGCCAGCCCAGCGTCGCGAGCAGGAATCCGACGATGCCGGCGATGGCGGCACCCCGGCGCTGTCGGGGTGTGAGCGGCGGCTTGGTCATGATTGGGCCGCCCTCGTCGAGGCGGTGACGGTGAACTTCGGGTTTCGGCCAACCTGCACGGTCGGCCCGACGGTGCGAACGAGCGCCCCGGTGTAGCCGAGGTGCGAGTTCCACACGGTCCAGAGCTGGCCGCCCGGCCGGAGCACGCGTCGCGCTTCACCGAACATCGCGAGCGCGGCGTCGATGGAGAGCGCGCCGCCGGCGTGGAACGGCGGGTTCAGCACGATGAGGTCTACGGATGCATCCGGCTGGCGGGAAAGACCGTCGTCGCGCACAACGTCGATGTCGAGGTCATTTGCCGCCGCGGTGCCGCGACTTGACTCAACCGCCGCCGCGGAGACGTCGGAGGCGATCACGCGCGCGCCCGGGCGACGACGCTTCAACTCGGCCGCCAGGATGCCCGTTCCGGAGCCGAAATCGATGGCGGTCTCGTAGTCCGGCAGCCGCTCGAAGGCCGCGATCATCGCGCGGGTTCCAATGTCGACGGATGCGCCGGCAAAGACACCCCCCGCCGCGGTCACCCAGAGGTCAACCTCGGAGTCGTGTCGACGCTCCATGGCAGGCGGCTCGACCGCAAGCGGCTCACGGGCGATCAGCACGCGCGACTTCTGCCTGGCCAGGGACACGTCGAGGCGACCGAAGTTGCGCAGCAGTACCTCGTTCATCCCGACGGTCATGTACTTGAGCCGGCCGCCTGCGACCAGGACGACGTCGGACGCCGTGGACGCGGCAATGAGTCTCGCGAACCCGTCCAGTGCCGACAGCGACTTCGGCAGTCGAAGGAGCACGAGAGTCGCACCGGCGAACAGCGTCGAGTCGAGCGGCTCGGTGGTCGCATCCGCGTCGTCGGAGACCCGCACCACGGAGGCGCCGCGTTCCAGCGCGGCTGCTCCGAGCTCGGCTGTCCCGATCACGACGACGACGGCTCCGGGAAGGAGTTCCGCCGCCTGGTCGAGAACAAGGCGGTCGGCAGCGGCGAGCCCTGCGGCCGCATCCGCTCGCGATTCGACTGCCATGGTCATCCCGTCAGTCCCGGCCCAGCGGTCGCCAGACGACGACCTGGGTGTTGCGCTGTGCCCGGGTTCCGGTGCGCAGAGGCACAACGTCTCCCGATCCGCCGGCCGCGAAGACACGACGACCGGGACGGTTGAGCAGTTCATCGGCGAGCGCCGACTCCAGTTCACTCACGCGCGACTGCAGTGCGGTGACCTGGTTCTCGAGTTCGAGGATGCGCCGGATGCCCTCGAGGTTGAGTCCCTCTGCGCCGAGTCGCGCGATCTCCCGCAGCTGCACGACATCCCGCATCGAATACCGGCGCGACTTGCCCGCCGTTCGGGTCGGGCTCACGAGCCCGAGGCGGTCATATTGGCGGAGCGTCTGCGGATGCATCGCGGCCAGTTCTGCCGCGACCGCGATCGCGAAGATCGGGCTCGTCTCATCCATCAGCGCAACCCTCCCGCCTGCTCAAGCAGCTCGGCGCGGGGGTTCTCCTTCGGCATGGACTCGGCGAACGCTTCGAGATTCTTCTTCGCGGCGTCGGTGAGGTGGCTGGGCACGGCGACGTGAACGGATGCGAGCAGGTCACCCGTGCCCTTCGGCGTCGCGACCCCCCGACCCTTCACGCGCAGGACGCGTCCACTCGGGGTTCCCGCCGCGACGCGAAGCCGCACCGGCTCCCCGCCGAGGGTCGGAACCTCGACGGTTGCTCCGAGAGTTGCCTCGACAAACGTGACCGGAACGTCAACGCGCAGGTTGAGCCCGTCGCGTTCGAACACGGGATGTTTGCGAACCGTGATGGCCAGCACCAGGTCGCCGGCCTCGCCGCCATCGGGGCTCGCCTCACCCTTGCCCTTGAGCCGAATCTTCTGCCCATCGCTGACGCCCGCGGGGATCTTGACCTTGATCGGCTTGCCGCCGGATGGCTGCAGGCTGATCGTGTCGCCGTTGATCGCGGTGAGAAAATCGAGCGTCGTGCTCGCCGTCAGATCGCGCCCGCGGGTTGGGCCGCCGAAGCCCTGGTAGCCGCCCGAGGTCCGACCGAATCCGCCGCCGCCGAACATCCCGCCCAACAGGTCCTCGAACCCGTTCTGCTGGCCACCCGCGCGGCGGTTGCTGCCGTTGAACATGCTGCCGAAGACATCCTCGAACCCGCCGGCTCCGCCCCCAGCACCCGAGGTGAATCGGGCACCGGAACCCATGGCACGCATCTGGTCGTACTCGGCGCGTTGCTCGGGGTCACCGAGCACCGAGTACGCCTCGCTGATCTCCTTGAACCGCGCCTCCGCTTTCGCGTCGCCCGCGTTGGAATCGGGGTGATACTGCCGGGCCAGCTTCCGGTACGTCTTCTTGAGTTCAGCCTCGGAGACATCCTTCGCCACGCCAAGCACCTTATAGAAGTCCTTGTCGAACCAGTCCTGACTCGCCATCGGGCCCCCTATTGACCCTCGGGCACGGACACCGCGACCTTGGCCGCGCGAAGCAGCCGGTCGCCGAGCGCATACCCGGGCTCGATGACGTCCGCAACTGTGTTGACGGTGACATCGGGGCTCGGCAGCTGCACTACGGCCTCATGAAAATTGGGGTCGAAGGCCTCGCCCTTCTCGCCGACGGACCGGAGTCCGTAGCGGGCGAAGGCCGCGTGCAGCTTCTGGGCGACGAGCTCGAGCGAACTGCCGGCAAGGTCACCGTGCGCCTCCGCGCGGTCGAGGTCATCGACCGCGGGGAGGATCGTACGAATGACCTCGGCGATGACGGCATCCCGATTCGCGGCGCGGTCCCGCTCGACGCGCTTGCGGAAGTTAACCAACTCCGCCTGCGCGCGGGCGAGATCGTTGCGCATGTCCGCGATGAGGTCGCGTTCGCCGGCCTCGATGAAGGAAATCTCCTCCGGTGTCAGCGTTTCCACGTCCGCGTCTTCTGCGTCGATTAGGTCCTCGGCGGATTCGACATCCGCTGTGTCCCCGTCCTCGGAGGATGCAGCCGCGTTCGCGTTCGCGTCCGCATCCTCTGGTTCCGGTGCGGACTTTGGCTTGTCGGTCATCAGCTACTTCTTCAGGTCGGTGCGTAGGGGGTTTCGCTCGTCCGTCATGGCCTACTTCTTAGGGTCGGTGGACGGCTCGTCTTCGACAACCTCGGCGTCGACGATGTCTTCGTCGGACGACTCGGGGGTCTCGGCCTCGCCGGACTCATCGGCGGAAGCGTCACCACCCGTGGATGAGTAGATCGCCTCGCCCAGCTTGCCCTGGGAGAGTACGAGCTTGTCGAACGCGGTCTTGACCGCCTCCTCGTCGTCGCCCTTGAGCGCGGCCTGGAGGGCGTCAACGTCGCCCTGCACCTCGGTCTTGACGTCGTCGGGGAGCTTGTCCTCGTTCTCCTTGATCAGTTTGTCGATCGAGTAGGCGAGCTGCTCTGCGTTGTTCCGGGTCTCGGCCGCGTCGCGACGCGCCTTGTCCTCGGCCGCGTGCTCCTCGCCCTCGCGAACCATGCGCTCGATGTCTTCCTTCGCGAGCGATGAACCGCCCGTGATGGTGATCGACTGCTCCTTGCCGGTGCCCTTGTCGCGAGCGTGCACCTGGACGATGCCGTTCGCGTCAATGTCGAAGGTGACCTCGACCTGCGGAACGCCGCGGGGCGCCGGGGCGATTCCTTGCAGCTCGAACGTGCCGAGCGGCTTGTTGTCGCGCGTGAATTCGCGCTCGCCCTGGAAGACCTGGATCGCGACCGATGGCTGGTTGTCGTCCGCGGTCGTGAAGGTCTCACTACGCTTGGTCGGGATGGCCGTGTTGCGCTCGATGAGCTTGGTCATGATGCCGCCCTTGGTCTCGATACCGAGGCTCAGTGGGGTGACGTCGATGAGCAGGACATCCTTGCGCTCGCCCTTGAGGACACCGGCCTGAAGGGCGGCGCCGACGGCGACGACCTCATCAGGGTTGACGCCCTTGTTCGGCTCCTTGCCGCCGGTGAGCTTCTTGACCAGTTCCTGCACCGCGGGCATCCGGGTCGAGCCACCGACGAGAACGACGTGGGAGACATCGGCGACCTTGACGCCGGCCTCCTTGATGACGTCCTGGAACGGCTTGCGGGTGCGCTCGAGCAGGTCCTTCGTGAGGTCCTCAAACTTCGCGCGGGTGATCGTCTCGTCGAGGTTCGCCGGGCCGTTCTCGGTGAGCGAGAGGTAGGGCAGCTGGATGCTTGCGGTCGTCGAGGACGACAGCTCCTTCTTTGCCTGCTCCGCGGCCTCCTTGAGGCGCTGGAGGGCGATCTTGTCCTTCGAGACGTCGACGCCCGTGGTCTCCTTGAACTGGGTGACGAGGTGCTCGACGATGCGCTGGTCCCAGTCGTCGCCGCCGAGGCGGTTGTCACCGGAGGTGGCTCGCACTTGGATGGTCGAGAAGTCGTCGTCCTTGCCGACTTCGAGCAGTGAAACGTCGAATGTTCCGCCACCGAGGTCGAAGACCAGGATGAGTTCGTCTTCCTTGCCCTTGTCGAGTCCGTACGCGAGCGCGGCCGCGGTCGGCTCGTTGATGATGCGCAGGACGTTGAGTCCGGCAATCTCACCGGCATCCTTCGTCGCCTGGCGCTCGGCGTCGTTGAAGTAGGCGGGAACGGTCACGACGGCGTCGGTGACGGGTTCGCCGAGGTACTGCTCGGCATCGCGCTTCAGCTTCGCGAGGATGCGCGCGGAAATCTCCTGGGGCGTGTACTTCTTGCCGTCGATGTCGACGGTCCAGTCGGTTCCCATGTGGCGCTTGACCGACGAGATCGTGCGGTCGACGTTGG
>JAUZFP010000049.1 GCA_030838475.1 Actinomycetota bacterium | reverse complement strand
GGATCGACCCAACCAGCAAGGCCGCCAGCAAGTGGTGGCTCGGGGTCGTGCGAGCCTTTCGGAGCATTTCGGATCCTTCCGCTTTGCACGCACAGCCCCCAGACGTACAGAAGTCGCAGCCATGCGCTTTCGTGGGGTCGCCAATCAGGTTGTCGACACCAGCCCTGCCCACCTGTACCCCGGACAAACGGACTGGACACGTGTCGTCTCCGGAACCCGGCCTTCGGCGTCGTACGTGCCCGCTCAAACTCGCCGCATGCACGTATAGCCTTGGCGTAATGAGCGTCATCGCCCAGCGAAAGGTTCTCGTCACCGGTGCCGGAGGTTTCATCGGTGCCCATCTCGTCTCGGAGCTGGTGCGCGACGGCGCCGACGTGCGGGCGATGGTCCGCTACAACTCACGCAACGAACGCGGCGCGCTGGACTGGCTCGATCCCGAGGCGACCGCGGAGGTCGAGGTCGTACTCGGCGACCTGCGTGACATCGAGTCGGTGGCCAGGGCGGTGGACGGCATGGAGATCGTCCTGCACCTCGGCGCGCAGATCGCGATCCCCTATTCCTATCTGAATGCGCGCGACTTCTTCGAGACCAACGTGCTGGGATCGCTCAACGTGGCCCAGGCCGTGCTCGGTGCCGGCGTCGAGCGGGTCGTGCATACGTCGACGAGCGAGGTCTACGGGAGCGCCCAGGGCGAGTTGATCGACGAGCAGCACCCGCTCGAGGCCCAGTCGCCTTACGCCGCGAGCAAGATCGGTGCCGACCAGTTGATGGACAGCTACCGACGCTCCTTCGACCTCCCCGTGACGATCCTTCGGCCCTTCAACACCTATGGGCCGTTCCAGTCCGCGCGCGCGGTGATCCCGACGATCGTGACGCAGGCGCTCACGGGCGAGCCGTTACGCCTCGGCTCGCTGCACCCGCGGCGCGATCTCACCTTTGTCGCCGACACGGCAGCCGGATTTGTGGCGGCTGCGGTCACGCCCGACGCGGTCGGGCGGACCATCCAGCTCGGCACGGGCGAAGACCACTCCGTCGGCGAGCTCGTCGAGATCGTCGGCGAGCTGCTGGGACGCGAGCTCGAGGTGCAGGTCGACCCGCAACGTGTGCGACCCGCGCAGAGCGAGGTGCAGCGTCTGACCTCGAACCCCGCGCTGGCCAGGCGGCTGATCGGCTGGGAGCCCAAAACCAGTCTGCGGGAGGGGCTAGCCCAGACGATCAGGTGGATCGAATCTCACGGCGGCCGGTTCAGGGCCGGCGATTACGTACGGTAAGAGACGCGCAGGCACTCCTCCCCAGGCCACGGACTCGTCGCTCAGGGCAAGACGCTCGTCTGCCGGTCGCAGATCGCCGAAAATGCCGGCGACGCGCGGTTCGCTTTCGAGCGGCGATAACGTGGCGCGTGCGATGGGCGTCCCGCTTTTCGATATTCGGTTCGACGAGGGAGATCGCGAGGCTGTCGACCGGGTGCTCCGCTCGGGGTGGCTCACGATGGGACCGCGCACCGAAGAGTTCGAGGAACAGTTCGCGGCCCACCTCGGCGTCCGGCACGCAGTCGCCGTATCAAGTGGCACAGCCGCCCTGCACCTGGCATTCCTGGCGGCAGGGATCGGCCCTGGTGACGAGGTGATCGTGCCGGCCATCACGTTCGTCGCAACGGCCAATGCCGTTCGCTACTGCGGCGGCTCGCCGGTCCTGGCAGACGTCGGCGGACAGCACGACTTCGGGATCGAGGTGGCGGATGTCGAGAGGCGGATCAGCTCGCGGACGAAGGCTGTGTGCGCGGTCCACTACGGAGGCTATGCCGCGCCCATCGAGGAACTCGTGGAGTTCTGCGGAGAGCGAGGCATTGTCCTCGTCGAGGACGCGGCGCACAGTCCGAGCGCGACGGCACCCGGCTCCAGCAGGAAGCTTGGCGGCTGGGGGCTTGCGGGTGCGTTCAGTTTCTTCTCCAACAAGGTGCTTTCGTGCGGGGAGGGAGGCTTGCTCGCGACCAATGACGATTCCGTGGCTGCGTTCGCTCGCAGTTGCCGGTCTCACGCGATGACATCCGGGACATGGGATCGTCATCGTGGCCATGCGCAGACGTATGACGTCGTCGGACTGGGATTCAACTATCGCATCGACGAGATCCGCTCGGCGTTGCTGTCGCGGCGACTGCCCGGGATCGAGGCTGACATCGAGAAGCGACGGAGGCTCGTCGGGATCTACCGCGAGGAGCTGAGCAGGATCTCAGGTGTCGGGTTCCCCTATTCGGACACCGACGTGTCGCGCAGCTCGTGTTACATCATGCCCATTACGGTGAACGAGCCATCCGTCCGCGATCGGCTTCGCAGCGTCATGCGGGATCGGTTCGGGGTACAGACCAGTGTCCTCTACCCTTCGATTGCCAACTTCAGTGCCTACAGCGGTACTCAGGTTGGCTCGCTGGCCCATAGTGACCTGGCCGCGCGGACCCAGCTCACATTGCCACTCTTTCCGCACATGAGCGGTGCCCAGCAGCAAGCCGTGATCGACGCGCTTCGCCATGGGCTGGAGGCAACTCGAGGCGGGGAGGGTGAGAACTCCTTTTTACAGAGCAACTGAGCCGGCGCCGTTGCAGAGCAATTGAGGCTTGATCTGGTCGAATTCGAGAATCGCGCGTTCGTAGTCGTCATGCCGCCCGATGTCGAGCCAGAAGCCGTCGAACAGGTAGGAACCGACGCGCTCGCCGTTGTCGATCAGCGTCTTGATGACATCGGGCATGTCGAAATACTGATCCCGTGGAACGTAGTCGGCGACATGTGGCTCCAGGACGTAGACGCCGGTGCTCACGAGGTACGGGGTCTCGGGCTTCTCCTCGTACGCGAACACCGGGGCCGTGTCGGCCTCGGACTCGGACGTGTGCAGCACCCCGTAGTCGGCCTTGACCAGACGCGGGTGGGAAGCGATCGTCAGGGCGTTTCCTGAAGCCTTGTGGACATCGAAGAGGACGTTGTAGTCAAGGCTGGTCAGCACGTCGCCGTTCATGACCAGGAAGCTATCGTCCATGCGGCCGATGGTTGCCAGCGCCCCAGCGGTGCCCCGCGGCTCGCTCTCTTGGTGGTAGTTGATCGACACCGCGAGATCGGAGCCATCGTTGAAGACGGCGCGGATGAGATGGGCGAGATAGCCGACGGCGAAGGTGAGCTCCGAGAAGCCGTATGACTGGAGCTGGCGCACGACGACCTCGAGGATCGCCCTGTCCCCGATCGGCAGCAGTGGCTTGGGGAGAACCGTCGTGTAGGGGCCCAACCGTTCGCCCTTGCCACCTGCGAGGATGACGGCCCGCTTGGTGTGCGCGGCGCCCGCAGCCGTGTGGGGCGAAGGCATGCTGAAGTCTTTCGAGTTCATCGGCTTCAACGCATCCGCAGGCTCATCGCGCCTGTGTCGCGATGCACGGCTACCTTTCGCCTCATCAGGACGGCCACGAAGGTCCAGAAGAGGATTCGTATGTTGAGCCAGAGCGTCTGCTTCGTCGCGTACATCTTGTCCATCGCCAGCTTCTGGGGGAACAGCCGGTAGAGGTAGTGCGACATGGGGTCCTGGGGGTCGAGGATGTCGCTCTCTTCGACGAAGGCGAGCTGCGAGAACCCGGTCATCCCGGGTCGCACCCCCAGGATCACCTCGTAGTCCTTGCGCATCATCTCGACGAACTCAGGATCCTCCGGACGCGGACCTACGAGGCTCATCTCTCCCCTCAGGACGTGCCAGAGCTGGGGTAACTCGTCGAGCTTCCGGTGCGCAAGCCAAGCCCCCACACGCGTGAAGCGGTGGTCCTCGCCGGAGGTTAGCCTGAGGCCGGAGGCGCCGTCGTCCATCTTCCGGAACTTGAGCATTCGCAGATCGCGTCCCCTGTAGCCGACGCGCCGGCCACGGTAGAAGACGGAGCCGGGCGAATCGCGCTTGATTACGATCGCCGCGACCACGATCACGGGCAGCACGAGGAGCAGGAGGACGGTGCTGCCGCAGATGTCGAGGATCCGCCTGCCCGCAGCGTCCAGTCGGGGCTTGCGCTCGACGTCCAGCAC
>JAUZFP010000044.1 GCA_030838475.1 Actinomycetota bacterium | reverse complement strand
CGCCGGGGGAAACGTGGTCAAGCTTCTCGTCGCGGCGGGCACGCAGATCTCGTCCGGGAGCCCGATCCTGACGATCAAGTCGGATACGCCGGGTTCCCAGCACGCCGACGGCAGCGTCGGGCCCGACATCATTCGCACCGTCACGGTGACGGCAACGGCCACCGGTACGCTGTCAGCGCTCCCGGTCATCGCGGGCCAGGCCGTGTCCGTGGGGGATGCGGTCGCGCAGATCGCGCCGCCGACGTTCTCGGTGTCCGGCACGCTCACACCGGCCGAGCTCTATCGCCTGCTGAACCAGCCGACCGAGGCGACGGTGACGATCACCGGCGGCCCCGCGCCGTTCAAGTGCACCGGCCTGACGATCGCTGCGACGCTCGCCGGCGCCGGCGCCGATGCGGGCGCAGGTTCGGGCTCGGGCTCGACCGGGTCCGGATCGTCGAGCGGAACATCCGTCAGTTGCGCGGTCCCATCCACGGTTCGCGTCTTCAACGGCCTGCAGGCCAAGCTCGCGATCCCGGGTGGTTCGGTCAAGCACGTGCTCGTCGCGCCGGTAACCGCGGTCGAAGGGATCGCAGATGTCGGTGACGTCTACGTGGTCTCGCCGAGCGGCAAGACGGTGAAGACGAGCGTCAAGCTCGGACTCAACGATGGCTCGCAGGTGCAGATCCTCAGTGGGCTGAAGGAGGGTGACTCGATCCGCGAGTTCGTGCCGGGCGCCAAGGTCGACCCGAACAGCGGTGGATGTCAGGGGTTGACCCCGGCGGTCGACGGCTGCGGGGCTTAGCGATGCCGCTCCTGCGCCTCACCGGCGTCACACGGGTTGTCGAGCTTCCGGATGACGCCCCGCTGCACATCCTGCGCGGTCTCGATATTGAGGTGTCGGTCGGCGATCACGTGAGCATTGTGGGCCGGTCCGGATCCGGCAAGTCGACCCTGCTCAACATCCTCGGACTGCTCGATGCGCCGACATCAGGAACTGTGGAGTTCGACGGGAGGCTCGCCAGTTCCCTCTCGGCGAGGGAGCGAGACATCGCCCGCGGTCGCGAGATCGGCTTCATCTTTCAGCAGTTCAACCTTCTCGGCGGTCGGACCGCCCTCGAGAACGTGATGGCGCCGCTGATGTACGCCTCGGGGAGCCAGTTCTGGCGTCGACGGGAGATCGCGCTGGACATGCTCGATCGGGTCGGGCTTGCGGATCGCGCCGGCACGATGCCGGAACTCCTGTCCGGTGGTGAGCAGCAGCGGGTGTCGATTGCCCGCGCACTCGTTCGGGGACCGCGGTTGATCCTGGCCGATGAACCGACCGGGGCACTCGACATCGAGACCGGTGGGGCGGTGATGGCCCTGCTCGACAGCGTCGCCGAGACGACCGGTGCCGCGCTCATCACCATCACGCACGACGCGAACGTGGCGGCGCTCGCGCGCCGGCACTTCCGGCTCGACCGCGGCGTGCTGACGCCGATCGACGTCCAGCGGGTCATTGCGCTCGCGTCCGAGGGCGTGACCCTGTGAAGGCCTGGACCAGCATCATTGCCGCCGTCATCGAAGCGTGGCAGGAGCTGCGCATCCATCGCACCCGCGTGCTGCTCAGCCTGATCGGTGTCGCAGTCGCGGTCTGTTCGATCACCGCGGTCGTCGCGCTCAGCGGCATCGCGGAGGAGGCAAACATCGAGCAGATCGAGGCAAACCAGGGCCAGCCGGCGAACGTCAGCATCTCGGTGAGCTCGACGGGAACGATCCAGCCGACCTACTCGGAGCTCGAGCCGGCCTTCCAGATGATCACGAAGCGATACGGCATCCGGTACGCCAGCGCGCACGGTCAGGGTCAGATCGACGCCCAGTTCGTCGACGGCGCCCAGGGACTACAGGTGACGCTGGCGGACCCCGCGTACGCGATTATGCACGTCGTGTCCCTCTCGCACGGTCGCTGGCTGGATGAGGCGGACGCGAACCGCCTCGCCCCGGCGGTTGTCATCAACGAGACCGTCTACGAGGAGCTGGGCTCGCCGACGCTGGCGTCGCATCCGGTCATCCACCTGCTCGGATCGCCGCACACCGTGGCCGTCGTGGTCGGAGTGGTGCGGGGTGCGGCGGAACCCGGCTACCTGGCGGTCTACATGACGCCCGGCGCCTACGAGCGCGTCGCCGACCCCTCGCTGCAGAACGACAGTCCGCCGGTTGAGGAGCTCTGGGTCCCTCCGAAGATCGCGAAGGCGCTGACCCCGCTGGTGAAGCAGGATCTGAACCAGTACCTCGACGGCAGGTATGAGGTCGACGTGAACCGCCAGGACTACCTCAGCCAACAGCAGGGCGATCCGCTGCTCCTGGTGAAGCTGGTAGTCGGCGGCATTGCCGTGCTGATTCTTCTTCTCGGCGCTCTGGGCCTCTTCAATATCTCGATGGTGACGGTGCGCTACCGGGTGCGGGAAATCGGCATCCGCCGGAGCTTCGGCGCGACGGCGACGAGGGTGTTCTTTTCCGTCATGATGGAGAGCGTCGTCGCCACCGTCGCGGCGGGAGCGATTGGTGTCATCGCGGCCATCCTGCTGATCGAGAATCCGATCTCTCAGGGATATATTGCGCGCGGGATCACGATCGTGCCGCCATTCCCCTTCAGTGCTGCGGTCATCGGAATCGTGTCATCCACGGTCGTGGGTGCGCTCGCGGGCCTGCTGCCCGCCCTTGTCGCCGTACGCGTCAAGGTCATCGACGCGATCCGGTTCTAGGAATGCGGCGTGGGGAAAACTGTGGTGCTGCTATGTGTCTCCTCTGTAGTCTCTGAGGCATGATCGCCTTTCCGAAGAGGATTCTGGCCCCGGTGATTCTCGCCGGCGCGGTCGTTTTCGTGCTGACCGCGTGCGCGCCGCCGCATCACCCGGGCGGCTCATCCAGCCACCACCCCGGCCACAGCGCGTCGGCGACGCCGACTCCCACCCCGGCGGCGACGCGACCGGCGATCGGCGATCTCATCCTCTCGACGTCCGGACTGGGCCCGCTGCACCTCGGTTCACCCGTGCCAACGACGCCCGCCCCGCTCGCGCTGATGGTGTGGAACCCGACCGCGTGCGTGTCGGCCGACCTCGGGATCTCCGCCGGCGACCCGAACGCGGGGGCATGGCACACCACCTTCCCGGATGCCGACGGCCCCGCCGGAACGAGGGAGCCATTCATCCTCACCACCGTCGGGTCCGCCCAGACCGGCAACGTCAACCTGGTGTGGGTGTGGTCGGACGGACCGCACACGGCTGCCGGGATTCACGTCGGCAGCACCCTCGAGCAGCTCCACTCCGCGTATCCCGACTTCGCGCGAACCGTCACGGGCGGCGTCAGCGACGTCTACGTGATCGATGGCCCGACGGGTTCGCTGAGCTTCGAAGTGTCACGTCAGTCGACCGACGGCGGCACCGACTACTGGCCCGCCGACCAGGTGAACAAGGTGCTGTGGATGGGCGCGGAAGTGTCCGACAGCCCCTACATCGGCCCCATCGCGGCGAGCGACGGCGGTCCCTCGGGCTGCCCGTCGGGCGCCTAAGCGTCGAGTCGATCGGAAAAGCGGTCGGCCGCGATAGCGTGAGGATCGTGAACAAAGCGGGGGCAGTCACCGTCGGAATTGTGCTTATCGTCGCGCTCGCGGGTTGCGCACCCGCAACGAAGCCGTTGGCCGATCCGACACCAGGCCGCACGCTCGAGACGCCGTCGCCGACGCCGACGTCGGCGACGCGTCCAGCTTTATCTGACCTGGTGTTGTCGCCGGACGGGATTGGCCCCCTCAGGATTGGGTCGCCCGTTCCCGACCAACCGTCGGACATTGCCGTCGTTGCCTGGGACCAGTCGGAGTGCGACGGATCCGGCGCGTGGATTGCCGCGTATCCCGATGGGCCGACGATCTACGGTCCAGGAATGCCATTCGAGTTCGCGGTCCAGAACAAGGCGGAGAGCCTGTCCTTCATCAACATTCAATCCCCGGATATCAAGACGGCCACGGGGGTCTCACTGGGAAGCACGCTGGCCCAACTCACTGCCGCGTATCCCGCCCTCGGCGCTCCAACCTACGAGGCGCAGACCAACGTGTATGTCCTCAGGGGGACACGCGGACAGCTCGTCTTCGAGGTCGGAAGGGACGGGTCAGCGATGGCTGCCGCCGATGTCGGAACGATTGTCAACCTCCGGGTCGAACAGGCGGGCGCGACAGCTCCGGGTTCCATTTACGGAAACGACGCCGGCGGAGGTATCTGTCCGGCCCCCCAGTGACACGCCCCCGCCTATCGGCGCGCTGACGCACTCGCGCGGGTACCGTGGAGCGCATGGCTACCAGCACCAGGTCGAACTCGCGCGCCCGCGGAAGCGGCTCATCGCGCACGACCTCGCGCTCGCGGCCGGCGCCGACCAAGAAGTTGCCCAGAGTTCCGGTCAAACCGGAGCCCGAGCACAATGCCATCTCCCGCGCCTACCTCGGCCTCGCGCACATCGCGGGCGGCGCTTTTCGCCTGTTCGGCAAGGAGACCCTCGAGAAGGACCACCGCCGCGATGGCGTGCCATTCTTCCTGCTGATTCTCGCCGTTGCTGGCGCCATTGTGGAATGGTTCACTCCGACGGCATCCGCCTCGATCGCACTCGACGCATGGACCTTCGGCGGCCTGTTTGGCCGCGTCGCGTTCGCGCTCCCGGTGATCATGCTGCTGTTCGCGGCCTGGCTGTTCCGGCATCCGTCGACCGTCCACGACAACACGCGAATCGGGATCGGCGGCATCCTTCTGCTGTCCAGCGTCTCCGCGATCTGCGCGGTGGCGAGCGGAAACCCGTCGCCGTCGGTGCACAGCGAGGAACTGGCGAAAGCGGGCGGTGTCATCGGCTGGATCGCATCCTGGCCGCTGACCCAACTCGGGGCGCCGGGCGCAGTGATCCCGGTGGCGGTGATCGTGATCGTCCTCTCGCTCTTCATCGTCGCGAAGACCCCGCCGAATCGCATCGGCGTCCGCCTGCGCGAGCTGTACGCCTACCTGTTCGGCGCGACGCTCGCCGAGCGGGAGCCGAAGGAGAAGGCCGCGGGCGAGACGTCGTCCCTGGAGTTCGGCACCATGAGCGATCTCGGCCTGGATGACGACGACCCGTCGAGCCTGCCGTGGTGGCGACGCAACAAGTCCAAGAAGGATGCGTTCGACAGCCCCGTCGTGATGCGTGACGAGGATGAGACGGCCGTCATCGATGGCAACTCGTCCGGCGACTTCGGGATCGACCTGCTCGAGGAGCTCGTCCGAGCCGAGGATGCGGTCAAGCGGTTCACGGGCGAGATCGACGCCGGCCCGACCGGACTCCGCGAGGACCCGATCGGGCTGCTGCCCGGCTTCAACAACAAGGCCAGCGAGAAGGGGGCAGCGGGGGAGTTCGACCAGCCGCCGCAGAAGACCACACCGTACCGCCTGCCCTCGCCGACCATCCTCACGCCGGGAACACCGCCAAAGGCACGCAGCGCGGCCAACGACGAGATCGTCGCCGCCCTCACCGAGGTGCTCAAGCAGTTCGAGGTCGACGCGAAGGTCAGCGGGCTCACCCGCGGCCCGTCGGTCACCCGCTACGAGATCGAGCTCGCTCCCGGCGTCAAGGTCGAGCGCGTGACCGCGCTGGCCAAGAACATCAGCTACGCGGTTGCCAGCAACGAGGTGACGATCCTGTCGCCCATCCCGGGCAAGAGCGCCATCGGAATCGAGATACCCAACAAGGATCGCGAAATCGTCTCGCTCGGCGACGTCCTCAAGTCGCAGGCGGCGACCAAAAGCATCCACCCGATGACAATCGGGCTCGGCAAGGATGTCGAAGGCGGGTTTGTCGTCGCCAACCTCGCCAAGATGCCTCACCTCCTGGTCGCGGGGGCGACCGGTTCAGGTAAGTCGAGCTTCATCAACTCGATGATCACCTCCATCCTCATGCGCGCGAAACCCGCAGAGGTGCGGATGGTGCTCATCGACCCGAAGCGCGTCGAGCTGCCCATCTACGAGGGCGTCCCCCACCTGATCACGCCCATCATCACCAACCCCAAGAAGGCGGCAGAGGCGCTCCAGTGGGTTGTGAAGGAGATGGACACCCGCTACGACGACCTCTCCAGCTTCGGCTTCAGGCACGTCGATGACTTCAACCGCGCCGTCGTCGCGAACGAGATCAAGTTGCCCGTCGGCAGCGAGCGCGTGCTGCGGCCGTACCCCTACCTCCTGGTGGTCGTCGATGAGTTGGCCGACCTGATGATGGTCGCGCCGCGGGATGTCGAGGACTCGATCGTGCGCATCACCCAGCTCGCGCGGGCATCCGGCATCCACCTCGTGCTAGCGACGCAGCGCCCGTCCGTGGATGTCGTCACCGGGCTCATCAAAGCCAACGTGCCGTCCCGGCTCGCGTTCGCGGTCTCGAGCTCGACCGACTCGCGCGTCATCCTCGACCAGCAGGGCGCCGAGAAACTCATCGGCCAGGGCGACGGACTGTTCCTGCCCATGGGCGCGGGCAAGGCCGTGCGGGTGCAGGGGGCGTGGGTGACCGAGGCCGAGATCGACGCCGTCGTCAAGCACGTCACCGCGCAGGCGCGACCGGAGTACCGTGCAGATGTCGCTGCACCGGTCGAACACAAACAGATCGATTCAGACATCGGGGATGACCTCGAGGTGCTGCTCGCCGCGGCGGAGCTCGTCGTCAGCACCCAGTTCGGATCAACCTCGATGCTGCAGCGCAAGCTGCGGGTCGGGTTCGCAAAGGCCGGGCGCCTCATGGACTTGCTCGAATCCCGAGAGATTGTTGGGCCATCCGAGGGCTCGAAGGCGCGCGACGTGCTGGTCTCGCCGGAGCAGCTGCCGCAGGTGCTGGCAATGCTGCGCGGTTCCGATGGGGATGTCGCCGAGAGCCGCTCGCGGTCGGAGTCGTCTCGGGCCGAGAGTTCGCACAGAGACCCTGTCGCCGATATGACGAACGGATACGATGAGGTACACGGCGACCCCGATGAGGACGCCTGGGGGCTGACGGGCAGGGAGTGACAGATGGCGCCAGCGCTTGATGACACCGTCTCTCCCCGCGAACGCAACGACGCCCAGCGCCGCGCCGACGCGATGATCGAGTCGATGCGGGGACGTGTCACGAGCCCCGGCGACACCAAGGCCAGCAACGGCAACATCGCGAACATCGTCACGGTCATCCGCATCCTGCTTGTACCGGTCTTCATCTGGCTACTGTTCCTCGACAACCACGCCGACGGGGTCTGGCGCTGGATCGCCACGGCGCTCTTCGTGGCCGCGATCGCCACCGACGGTGTCGACGGGCACCTCGCCCGCGGGCGCAACCTGATCACCAACGTCGGCATCATCCTCGATCCGATCGCCGACAAGCTGCTCATCGGTGGCGCGCTCGTGTCGCTCGCGATCCTCGGTGACCTCGGCCAGTTCGGCTGGTGGATCACCGGCATCATCCTGGTTCGCGAAATCGGCATCACCGTGTTCCGGTTCATCGTGATTCGTCGGCGGGTCATCCCGGCGTCCAAGGGCGGCAAGCTGAAGACGGTGTTCCAGTCGGTGGCGATCTCCCTGTTCCTCGCTCCGCTGCAGACGCTCTTCGCCGCCTGGCCGGCCGCCGTCACGGTGATCAACTGGGTTGACGGGATCGTGATGGGCATCGCGCTCGTACTCACCGTCTACACGGGAATCGACTACCTGTGGCAGTTCTGGAAGGTCCGCAACGTGCAGGAGACCCCCGCTGCCTCCTGAGCCGGCGGCACTCGCGGCCGAGATCATCGCGGAGCTGACGAGACGCGGACTCACGATCGCGGTCGCGGAGTCCCTGACCGGCGGACTGCTCGTTGCCGAGCTGATCGGCGTGCCCGGCGCATCCAAGGTCGTGAACGGGGGAGTCGTCGCATACAACACGGCGCTCAAGCATTCGCTGCTCGGGGTCGATAGTGCGCTACTTACCTCGCGGGGGGCCGTAGACCCGGATGTCGCTGCCGCCATGGCGGACGGCGTGCGGCGGGCATGCGCGGTCGACGGTGTCCCCGCATCCATCGGCCTGTCGACGACCGGGGTCGCCGGACCGGACCCGCAGGACGGCAAACCCGTCGGCACCGTCTACATCGGGATATCGACCGACTCCGGGACGAGGGTGTTTGACCTCACTCTTGGGGGTTCGCGAAATGCGCTCCGACGGCGCGTCGTCTCCGAATCACTGGTACAACTAAAAGAAGTTCTCACAGAAACCGAGACCTGAGCCCTATCGGCTCAACTATCGGGAATAGTGGTCGTTTCGATCTCGTTACAAGTAGTGAATTCACAAGCAGTATCGAGGTTGCACCGGTTACATTGTGAGAACCGGGCGGATGTAGTGTTATCCACCCGGTGAATACACCGATCGGCAATCGAGAAGAGAAGGAGGGTCCCATGGTTCTGGTTCGTCAAGAAATTGGTGACGTATTGCGTGACTTCCGCCTTCAAAAGGGTCGTACCCTCCGCCAGGTGGCAAGTAAAGCCAGCGTCGCGCTCGGTTACCTCAGCGAGGTAGAGCGTGGCCAAAAAGAGGCGAGTTCAGAGATTCTCGCCTCCGTAGCGGATGCGCTCGAGACGCCAATCTCGGTCATCATGCGCGAGGTCGGCGACCGCATCGCCATCATCGAGGGTCTTGCGCCCATCCCAGACACTGTTCCGGACGACCTGGTCGCCGGATACAACGAAGATCTGCTGCTGCGCTAGCGGCCGCAAGAATGCCCCGGGCCAAGGCTCGGGGCATTCTTCGTTTAACGTGGACTCGTGCGACTAAGCGAATTCTGGCTGGCCATCTCCGACGAGTACGGGGAGGCCTACGGTCGCGTGCTCACGCGCGACCTGGTTCTGGAGGAGGTCGGCAGTCGCACCGCGGAGCAGGCCATCAAGGCCGGCGAGCCGGTGCGCGCCATCTGGCTGGCGCTCTGCCGTGCAACGGATGTTCCGCCCGAGCGCTGGTACGGCGTCGGGGTTCGCGAGCCGAAGAAGCGCTAGCCGGTCGCGCTGGGCGCGGTGCGTCTCCGCCCGTTTGGGACGAATTGTGCTGCGCGCGCGGGCGAAATTGTCCCGAACGGGCACAATTGGCGAATGGCTCGCATCCGGAAGTCACCACCTGAAGCGCCGTCGCGAGATGCAGCCGAGGTGGTTGCCGCACTTACCGACCGCCTGCGCGCGGAGTATTCCGATGTCGCAACTTTCGACCTTAAATACCTTTCGGGATATCTTTCCGACCTGTTCGTTATTCCGGCTGCGGTCGGCGGGGCATCATTGTCGTTGGTCGGCCTCGCAACTGAATTCGTATTCACTGTCGGCCATGAGCGCTACCGGCGATGGGAGATCGCAAACAACGTCGCCGGTCGCGCGGAGCTCGATGGGTTGATCGCCGATGTGATCGAGGGGCGAATGGGAATCCGCCGTGGGCTATTCGGTTCGCGCGGCTACTACGCGGCATACCGCTAGGCGTTTTCGCCTGTTTGGGACGAATTGTGCTGCGCGCGCGGGCGAAATTGTCCCGAACGGCGCACTTTGTGGCGATAAATTGGCCCGCGTGTCGCTAGAACATGTGTTCGATTGTGCGTAGAGTCCTTCATAGCGACGTTCGAATACGAGTTATTCACCGTTTGCCCGTGTTCCGCCACGAAATGTCGGATCCCGAGCGTAACGTCTGACTCGTAAGCGCTCGTCGCAGACATTGCTTACACCAGCCTTTTGTCGGGAGGCTGACGGCCTTGCTTCACCGGCCAGCAGCAAAACGACAGCCTATGGGGCAATCATTTTTGGATTTTTAAGCTCAAGCGCTTAAAAGCCGAATCGACACAAGGAGCAAAAATGCCATCAGCAGTCGACCGTGAAAAGTCGCTCGAAACAGCACTCGCCCAGATCGATCGCCAGTTCGGTAAAGGCTCAGTCATGCGCCTCGGCAGCGATGACCGCGCTCCGGTCGAGGTGATCCCCACCGGGTCCATCGCACTGGATGTCGCCCTCGGCATCGGCGGACTCCCGCGCGGCCGCATCGTCGAGATCTACGGCCCGGAGTCGTCGGGTAAGACGACCCTCACCCTTCACGCCATCGCCAACGCCCAGCGCGCCGGTGGTATCGCCGCCTTCATCGACGCGGAACACGCGCTCGACCCCGAGTACGCTGCGAAGCTCGGCGTCGACATCGACGCCCTCCTGGTCTCCCAGCCGGATACCGGCGAGCAGGCACTCGAGATCGCCGACATGCTCGTGCGAAGCGGCTCCATCGACGTCATCGTCATCGACTCGGTCGCAGCACTCGTGCCCCGCGCCGAGATCGAGGGCGAGATGGGCGACTCCCACGTCGGCCTCCAGGCCCGCCTCATGTCGCAGGCGCTGCGCAAGCTCACCGGTGGGCTCAGCCAGACCAACACGACAATGATCTTCATCAACCAGCTGCGCGAAAAGATCGGTGTCTTCTTCGGAAGCCCCGAAACCACCGCCGGAGGTAAGGCGCTCAAGTTCTACGCTTCGGTGCGTCTCGACATCCGACGGATCGAGACCCTCAAAGACGGAACGGATGCCGTCGGCAACCGCACCCGCGTCAAGGTCGTCAAGAACAAGATGGCGCCGCCCTTCAAGCAGGCCGAGTTCGACATCCTGTACGGCACCGGAATCTCGCGTGAAGGCAGCCTGATCGACTTCGGTGTCGACCACGAGATCGTCCGCAAGTCGGGCGCCTGGTACACCTACGACGGCGACCAGCTCGGCCAGGGCAAAGAGAACTCGCGCAAATTCCTGCTAGAAAACCCGGCCATCGCGCTCGACATCGAACAGAAGATCATGTTCAAGCTCGGCGTTGGTGCAGAGGCGAAAGCCGCAAAGGCGAAGGATGCTGCGGACGCGCTGCAGGCGCAAAACAAGGCCGACGCGAAAGCGGCCAAGGAGCCGGCTGGTCCGAAGCCGATCGAGGTCGTCCCGACCGCTGCTGTCGACAGCGCCGCAGCCGAGGAAGAGTTCCCGCCCGAGTCCGAGTTCGAGGCGTCGCTCACGGCGCCTTCACTCAAGGCCGTCGGCGAGTAGTTCGCAATGACTGACGCGATTGGTTCGGAGGGCGAGGTCCGCCTCGCACGAGTCACCTACCTCCCCGGAGTACAACCGCCCTCCCAGGAGCCGACTCTCTCCGAACCGATCGCGACCAGCACCGAACACCCCGATCTCCCTCCGAAACGACTCCACAACTTCCCCACCGGGGAACTGGAGCGACTCACACCACAGCAGCTTCAAGCGCGCATGAACGAGATCACCAAGCGCGATGAGCCAGAGGCGGATGTCGACGCGGAGACGCCCGGCGAACGCTCTGCGCGAGCCCACAACGTCAGCATGTACGCCCTCACGCGCAAGGGACTGTCGTCCGCCGAGATGACCGACCTCCTTCGCAGCCGCGATCTCGAAGCCGGGGATGTCGCCTTCGAGATCACCCGACTCGAACAGGTCGGGCTCCTCAACGACAGCGAGCTGGCCGCAACGCTCGTGATGCAGCTTCGGGAACGCAAAGGGCTCGGTCGTTCGGCGATCACCTCGGAGCTGCGCCGCCGCAAACTCGACCCCTCGGCCATCGAAGAAGCACTCGCCGACGCGTACGACTCGGACGGCGACGACGAACTCACTCGCGCCCGCGCGATCGCCCTCAAACGAGCACCACAGCTTCGTTCGCTCGACGCCGAAACCGCGCGTCGCAGGCTTGGTGCGTTCCTGATGCGCAAGGGATACTCCGGCAGCGTCGTCGCCTCGGCGGTCGCCTCCGCCCTCGCACCGCAGGCACGCAGCGCCGAGGGACCGCGCTTTCGCTAACCGCACGTCCACGTTCGCCGCTTTAGACTTGACGACGCCATGACACTGCTCGCCGAGAACCCAGCACGCGCCACTGCGCTCAACCCTGACGGCGCCGTGCGCACCTACGAGGTGCGCACCTACGGCTGCCAGATGAACGTGCACGACTCCGAACGCCTCAGCGGGTCCCTCGAAGCCGCCGGATACGTCCGCGCCGAGAACGGCCAGGCCGACGTCGTCGTCATCAACACCTGCGCCGTGCGCGAAAACGCCGACAACAAGCTCTACGGCAACCTCGGAATCCTCGCATCCATCAAACGCGAACACGAAGGCATGCAGATCGCTGTCGGCGGGTGCCTCGCCCAGAAAGACAAATCCGTCATCCTCGAGAAAGCCCCATGGGTGGATGTCGTGTTCGGCACCCATAACATGGGCGCACTGCCCACCCTGCTCGAACGCGCACGCCACAACGGCGAGGCGCAGCTCGAGATCCTCGAATCGCTCGACGTCTTCCCCTCCACGCTTCCCACCCGGCGAGAGTCCACCTACAGCGGATGGGTCTCCGTCTCCGTTGGGTGCAACAACACCTGCACGTTCTGCATCGTCCCGTCGCTGCGCGGCAAGGAGAAGGACCGCCGCCCGGGTGACGTGCTTGCCGAAATCCAGGCACTCGTCGACGACGGCGCCATCGAGGTCACGCTGCTCGGCCAGAACGTCAACTCCTACGGCGTCGAATTCGGCGACCGCCAGGCGTTCGGCAAACTGCTTCGCGCCGCCGGCCAGATTGATGGCCTCGAGCGCATCCGGTTCACCAGCCCGCACCCGGCCGCATTCACCGACGACGTGATCGACGCCATGGCCGAGACGCCCGCCGTCATGCCGCAGTTGCACATGCCGTTGCAGTCGGGGTCGGATGCGATCCTCAAGGCGATGAAGCGCAGCTACCGCTCCGAGAAATTCCTCGGCATCCTCGACCGGGTACGAGCCAGGATCCCGAACGCGGCGATCACCACCGACATCATCGTCGGCTTCCCCGGCGAGACGGAAGACGACTTCCAGGAGACGCTGCGCGTCGTTCGCGAGGCGCGCTTCGCGTCCGCTTTCACCTTCCAATACTCGATTCGCCCTGGCACGCCGGCCGCAACCCTGCCCGACCAGGTGCCGAAGGAGATCGTTCAGGAGCGCTACGAGCGCCTCGCCGCCCTCCAGGACGAGATCTCCTGGGAGGAGAACCAGAAACTCGTCGGCACGCAGGTGCGCGTTCTGGTTGGTGCCGAGGCTCGCAAGGATGCCGCGACCCATCGCCTGTCCGGTCGCGCCGAGGACTCACGGCTCGTGCACTTCGAGGTTCCGCCACACAGCGACATCCCGAGGCCCGGAGACGTCGTCACCGTCACCATCTCGGACGCCAAACCCTTCTACCTGCTCGCCGACTCGGAGGATGGTGCGCCGCTCAACATCCGGCGTACCCGGGCGGGCGACGCCTGGGATCGCGCCGAGGCGGAGAGCTGCGCCGTTCCGGCCCATGGCTCAACGGTCTCTGACGGCCCTGCGAGAGTCTCGCTCGGCCTGCCGACGCTGCGTGTCGCAACCACGCCGATCTATGACCTAACCGACGGTCTTCGCTAGTTGATCGTCGCCATCGTCGCCATCGTCGGCGCGACCGGCACCGGTAAGTCCGGGCTGTCGCTCGACCTCGCCGGGCGACTCGCAGCGCGGGGAACCCCCGCCGAGGTCATCAACGCCGACGCCATGCAGCTCTATCGCGGCATGGATATCGGAACAGCCAAGCTTTCCGTGGCCGAGCGCCGCGGCATCCCGCACCACCTCCTTGATGTGCTCGAGATCAGTGACGAGGCCAGCGTCGCCGCCTACCAGGTGGATGCGCGCGCCGCGGTCGACGACGTCCTCGCGCGCGGGGCGGTGCCGATCCTGGTCGGCGGCTCCGGCCTCTACGTGTCGAGCGTCCTCTGGAACTTCACGTTCCCCGGCACGGATGCGGGCATCCGGGCCGCCCTCGAGGCGGAACTGGAGACGAGCGGTCCGGGCATCCTTTACCAGCGGCTGACCGAGCTGGACCCCGAGGCGGCCAAGGCGATCGGCCCGCACAACGGCCGTCGGTTGGTGAGGGCACTCGAGGTCATCCAACTCACCGGCGAGCCGTTCGGCGCCGGCCTTCCGGACGGCTCTGAGCCGTGGCGCCCCGTCACGATCCTCGGCCTGCAGTCGCCGCGCGAGACACTGGTACCGCGCCTGAACGCGCGCGTCGAGCGGATGTGGGCCGACGGACTCCTCGACGAGGTCCGTGGTCTCGACCGTAACCGCATCGGCGTCACCGCCGCCCGCGCCATCGGCTATGCGCAGGCGCTCGCCCAACTGGATGGCAGGTTGCCCGAGACCGAGGCGATCGAGCAGGCCGCGTCCCTGACTCGGCGCTACGCACGTCGACAGGTCGGCTGGTTCCGGCGATATCCGAAGGCGACCTGGTTCGACGCGGACGACGCCGAACTCGTCGACCACGCTCTCGGTACGATTGACGCGTGAGCACAAAGATCCACTTCACCAAGGGCCAGGGCACGGGCAACGATTTCGTGCTGTTCGCTGACCCCGACGGCGAGACGACGCTCACCCCTGACCAGATTGCCGCGCTCTGCGACCGCCACTTCGGCATCGGCGCCGATGGTGTCATCCGCGCCGTGAAATCGAGCAAGCTCCCGGATGGCGCGGCAGCACTCGCAGAGGATGACGCCGCCGAGTGGTTCATGGACTACCACAACGCCGACGGAAGCGTCGCCGAGATGTGTGGCAACGGCATCCGAGTGTTCGCTAAATTCCTCATCGACCACGGGTTGCTCGAGCTCGGCGACGGCAATACCCTCGCGGTCGGAACCCGCGGGGGAGTGCGAGACGTGCAGCGGAACAAGTCCGGTTTCCAGGCCGACATGGGCCGCTGGCGACTGGATGGCACGGAGCCGACCGTTCGCGCCCGCAACCTGGCGGTCGCTCGCCCCGGTCTCGGGATCAACGTGGGCAATCCGCATGTCGTGGTGGCACTAGCGAGCGACGAGGAGCTCGACTCTGCCGACCTCAGCTACATCCCGATCCTCGATCCGGAGCCTGCGGGCGGCGCCAATATCGAGTTCGTTGTACCGCTCGAGCCCCTCGTCAAGGACGGTGTCGGACGCATCCGCATGCGCGTCCACGAGCGCGGCAGCGGCGAGACGCTCTCGTGCGGAACCGGCGCGGTGGCCGCGGCCCTGGCGACCCGGCACTGGGCGGGACCGGGCGCGCCGAACCAGTGGCAGGTGCAGGTGCCGGGCGGCACGGTAGGGGTTCGGATGTTCCCGACCGAGGACGGCGAGCACGTCTCGCTGAGCGGCCCCGCCGAGCTCGTCTACTCGGGCGACGTCACCTTCTAGCCTTCGTTCGGGAGAAGGCAGGGGAGTCCAAGCTCGCGGACTCGGTGACTAACTTGTGCCGTTTGGGACGAATTCGCCCGCGCGCGCGGGCGTTTTCGTCCCAAACGGGCGAAAACGCGGCTCTAGCGACGGCGAGCGCGCAGCACGCGGTAGCCCTTGTTGGTGGCCGCACGCGTGAAGACGAAGTCGTCGGGGTAGGTTGCCTCGAGCCAGCGGTGCAGCGAATCCGATCCGAGGTTGCGCTGCACCACCAGCCACGCGTCACTCCCGGGCTCGAGTCTCGGCAGCCAGCGTTCGAGCAGCCCGTGCAGCTCGTTCTTGCCGACCCGGATGGGCGGGTTCGACCAGATTGTGAGAAATCGGATATCAGTGGGAACATCGTCGGGTGTACACGCGTTGACGTTAGTGAGTCCCAGAGACCGTGCATTCCGGCGCACCAGGTCGAGAGCGCGCTCATTGACATCCACGGCCCACACGGTGGCTCGCGGTGACGCGATGGCCAGGCTGAGCGCGATCGGTCCCCAACCGGAGCCAAGGTCGAGCAGGTTCCCGCCCGGCGGCGGTGCTGGCGTATTTGCGAGCAAAACCTCGGTGCCGGCGTCGATTCGCTCGGGGCTGAAGATCCCGCTCGCGGTTGTCAACTCATAGACCTGGCCGGCCAGCCGAGCGTGGAACGTGCGCAGGTTGAGCTCACTCGCAGGCTGAGCCGCGAAGTATTGCTCATTGCTCATTCACAAAACCTACCGAAAAATCGAAGACTACAGTTGGTGGAAATATGACCGAAATAAACGAAGACGAGGCGGCGATCAGTCGCGTGCTCGCGCGCGACGAGGCGCGTGCCGCGAGCTCAGTTACTTTTGGGACCGGACGCGCGGATGCCCTCCACAGTGCCTCCCAACAGAATGATTCCCGGTACGACGACAATCGTGACGGCGATCAGTTCGAACGCGAGGATCGCGCGGCCCTTCGTCGTGTCCAGGGGCTCGGCACAGAGCTTGACGATGTCACCGAGGTCGAGTACCGGCAGCTGCGACTGGAGAACGTCGTGTTGATCGGGGTGTACCCAAGCGGCACAATTACGGATGCCGACAATTCCCTGCGCGAACTCGCCTCGTTGGCGGAGACGGCGGGCGCCCGCGTGCTCGACGGACTCCTTCAGCAGCGTCCGCATCCCGACCCCAGCACCTACCTCGGCAAGGGCAAGGCGGACGAGTTGCGCGGCATCGTGCAGGCTCTCGGCGCGGACACGGTCGTGGCCGACACGGAGCTCGCGCCCAGCCAGCGACGTGCCCTCGAAGACATCGTCAAGGTCAAGGTCATCGACCGCACGGCGGTCATCCTAGATATCTTCAGCCAGCACGCGAAGAGCCGCGAGGGCAAGGCGCAAGTCGAACTCGCCCAGCTCGAATACCTGCTCCCTCGACTTCGCGGTTGGGGCGAGTCGATGTCCCGGCAGGCCGGTGGCCAGGTCGGCGCAGGTAACGGCATGGGATCCCGTGGCCCGGGTGAAACGAAGATCGAACTGGACCGTCGTCGCATCCACACTCGGATGTCTCGGCTGAAGAACCAGATCAAGGGTTTCGGCCCGGCGCGCGAGGCGAAGCGGGCGAACCGTAACCGCTTTGCCGTGCCGTCGGTCGCGATTGCCGGCTACACGAACGCCGGCAAGTCCAGTCTGCTCAACCGCATCACGAGCGCGGGCGTACTCGTCGAGAATGCGCTGTTCGCGACCCTTGACGCGACCGTCCGCAAGGGGATGACGCCCGATCGCCGCCCCTACACGTTCACCGACACGGTCGGCTTTGTCAGCAACCTTCCGCACCAGCTGGTCGAGGCGTTCCGATCCACCCTCGAGGAAATCGGCGACGCCGATGTGATCGTGCACGTGGTGGATGCGTCGCACCCGGATCCGGGGGCCCAGTTGAAGACGGTTCGGGATGTGCTCGGCGAGATTGAGTCCCGCGACACCCCGGAGATCGTCGTATTCAACAAGTCCGACCTCGTGGATGACGACCAGCGTTTGGTACTACGGGGTCTCGAGCCGAAGGCGGTGTTCGTTTCGGCGCGCACCGGTGAGGGCATCGAGCTGCTGCTCGACCGGATCGCCGAACTGATCCCACAGCCGGAGATCGAACTCACACTCCTGATCCCGTACGACCGAGGCGACCTGATCTCAAAATTGCACTCGGTGGGGCGCATCGTGAGCACCGATTATCACGAGACTGGAACCCTGGTGACGGCCCTCGTTCATCCGCACAGCGTGGAGGGTTTCAAGCCGTTCGCGGCAGTTCACGCTTCGTAACATCGGCGCCCGCGTCGGGCGGGCGCGAGGGGTTCTTGCTAGTCTCTAAGGCGAAACGACGCGCGACTTTGGCGCGTCCGGAGCGACAGCCGAGCCCGGCACCCGCCCCACCGTAAATTTTCACGCCGAGCCTCGAGCTGGGGCGTGACCACTTCCGGAGGGCTGCAGAGTGTCGACCTACTCGTTCGAGATGTACCCGCCGCGCTCTGCCGCGGCGGAACTCTCGCTGTACGGGACGATCGACCGACTGGTGGAAACCGGGCCCGAGTTCATTTCGGTCACGTATGGCGCGAGTGGATCGACGCGTGAATCCTCGCTCGGAGTGCTGCGTCACCTCCTGACGACGAACGTCACCCCAATGGCCCACCTCACCTGCGTCGGCTGGACCTACGAGGATGCGACCAGCGTCATCCGCGAATTCCTGAGCGTCGGTCTCACCAGTTTTCTCGCGGTGCGTGGCGACCCGCCCGCAGGCACGGCTGAGGGCACCGACTTTCTTGGCGATCTCAAAAGCGCGGGGGAGCTGGTCCAGCTCATCCATCGCGTACAGAACGAGCGTGCCCCCTATTCGCAGGTCGATGTTCCCGGGTTTCCCAGCGCCAAACGCATCTCCCGCGGTGAGCAAGTCACAATCGCCGTTGCGGCGTTCCCGAACGGTCATCCCCGTTCTCGATCGGTGCAACAGGATCTCGACACCTTGCTCGCCAAGGAGGCGGCCGGGGCGAACCTCGCGCTCACACAGCTGTTCTTCCACGCGGAGGAGTACCTGAACTTTGTCGTACTCGCGCGGGAGGCTGGGGTCACCATGCGCATCCTGCCCGGCATCATGCCCGTCGTATCGCCCGCTCGGGTCAGGCGCATGATCGAACTTACGGAAGAGAAGATGCCGGAGACTCTGTACGCGCGACTCGTTGCCGCTGAGACACCGGAGCGCCAGTACGCCGTGGGCATCGCGCATGCCACCGAACTTGCCAGCGAACTGTTGGCGGGAGGAGCTCCCGGGCTCCACCTCTACACCCACAACAAGCATGAAGCCGTGATCGACGTCCTGGACGCGGTCGGCATCAGATCCACACCAACCAAGGAGCACGCATGAGCACGTCCACGTTTCCGACCGGCACGATTCTGGGCTACCCCCGTATCGGTCGTCGTCGCGAGCTGAAGAAGGCCGTGGAGGCTTTTTGGGCAGGGAAGATCTCGGTCGACGAACTGGAGGAGACGGCGGCCCAGCTGCGCGCGGCGACCCGCGAGCGGCTGCACGCTCTCGGCCTCGGAAAGACGAATTCGTCGATCCCCGAGGCGTTCTCCTACTACGACCAGGTGCTCGACACCGCGGTCACCGTCGGTGCCGTCCCGACCCGTTTCGCCTCGCTCGTTGGCGCGGATGGCTCGGTTGACCTCGCCGGGTATTTCACGATTGCTCGCGGCGAGGGAGATAACGTTCCCGCCGAGATGACCAAGTGGTTCGACTCCAATTACCACTACCTCGTTCCCGAGATCGGACCGGAGACGACGTTTTCTCTCGCGTCCGACCGGCGCGTGCGGGAGGTCGCCGAGGCAACCACCGCCGGGTTCCGCACCCGCCCCGTACTCGTCGGACCCGTGACGTTCCTGCTGCTGAGCAAGCCCAGTGAGGGTGCGCCCGCAGGCTACTCGCCGCTCGACCGCCTCGATGACCTGCTTCCCGTCTACGCCGAACTTCTCGCTGCGCTCTTCGCCGCGGGTGCCGAGTGGGTTCAGCTGGACGAGCCGGGCCTGGTCAGCGAGAGCATCGATGTTCCGCGTGCCGTGGTTCTCGCCGCGACGAAGAAGGCATACGACCTGCTCTCCGCGGTACCGGCTCGCCCGCAGATCTTCGTCGCGGCTCCATACGGCAGCCTCGACGATGCCCTCCCGGTTCTCGGCGACACCCCGATCGAGGCAATCGGTCTCGACCTCGTGCGCGGCTCCCTGCCGTCATCCTTCACGACCGACAAGGTTCTCGTCGGCGGCGTCATCGACGGCCACAACATCTGGCGCGGAGACCTGGCCGCCGCGTGGGAGAAGCTGGAGTCGCTGAAGGCGGCCAGCTCCAACGTCGCCGTTTCGTCATCCACGAGCCTCTTCCACACCCCGCACGATGTCGAGGACGAGCCTGCGCTCGACCCGCGCCTGAAGAGCTGGCTGGCGTTCGCCGACCAGAAGGTCGGACAGGTTGCGACCCTCGCCGCCGGTCTGGACCACGGCAAGTCGAAGATCCAGCCCGAGCTGGATGCCGCGACCGCCGCCCTCGAGGACCGCCACGGCGCCCCCGGCGTGCGCGACGGCAAGGTGCGCCTGCGCACCGCTGAGCTCACGGATGCCGACTTCCACCGCAGCGCCTACGCCGGTCGCCTGGTCGCCCAGGATGCCGCGCTCAACCTGCCTCCGCTGCCGACGACGACCATCGGCTCGTTCCCGCAGACCGGTGACATCCGTCGCGAGCGTGCGCGTTTCGCCGCCGGTGAGATCACCGAGGGTGAGTACGTGGGCGCCATGGAGGACGAGATCAAGCGCGTCGTCGAGCTGCAGGAAGAGATCGGGTTGGACGTGCTCGTGCACGGCGAGCCCGAGCGCAACGACATGGTGCAGTACTTCGCCGAGAACCTCGACGGTTTCGCCGTCACCCAGAACGGCTGGGTGCAGTCCTACGGCAGCCGCTGTACCCGCCCGTCGCTGCTCTGGGGCGACGTGTCGCGTCCGGCACCGATCACTGTCGGCTGGTCGACGTTCACGCAGAGCCTCACCGAGAAGCCCGTCAAGGGCATGCTCACCGGCCCGGTGACCATCCTCGCGTGGAGCTTCGTGCGGGATGACCAGCCGCTGCGCGAGACCGCCAACCAGGTTGCTCTCGCCCTCCGCGACGAGATCGAGGACCTCGAGGAGGCCGGCATCAAGGTCATCCAGGTCGATGAGCCCGCCCTGCGCGAGCTGCTGCCGCTGAAGAAGAAGGACCAGGCGGACTACCTCGACTGGTCGGTCGGCTCCTTCCGGCTCGCGACCGCGGGTGTCGAGGACAAGACCCAGATCCACACCCACCTCTGCTACTCGGAGTTCGGTGTGGTCATCGATGCGATCAACGGACTGGACGCCGACGTGACCTCCATCGAGGCGGCTCGTTCGAAGATGGATGTTGTTCCGGACATCAAGCGCAGCGGGTTCGCTCGCGGCATCGGACCTGGCGTCTACGACATCCACTCGCCGCGTGTGCCCTCGGTGAAGGAGGTCACCGACCTCCTCGAGATCGCGCTGGCGTCGATCCCGGAGAAGCAGGTCTGGGTCAACCCGGACTGCGGCCTCAAGACCCGTGGATACGCCGAGACCGTCGAGTCGCTGAAGAACATCCTCGAGGCGACCCGAGCGGTCCGCGCGAAGGTCGACGCGTAAGCAGTAGCTCCCTGAGGTGAGGCAAATCGACCTTCGCTCGCGCGATTAGGGTCGATTTGCCTCACCTCAGCCGGTTCTCGGGATAGTCATTCCGTGGGATGACGCGGCGCACTCGAACCGCGAACCAGACTTGCCGGGTGCCATTTACCCCGAGCCACGTCGCCGCCGTCCTCCCATTTGCCAGGACCCCGCTGTTGCCCGCGGCGCTCGTCATCGGCAGCATGGGACCGGACCTGTTCTACTACGTTCCGCTGCCGATCGACCGCAGTTTCACCCACTCGTGGCTGGGTGTCGTCACCGTGGACCTGGTCCTGGGCGTTGCGCTCTTCGCCCTTTGGCAACTGGTGTTTCGCACGCCACTCGTCGACTTCATGCCGCTGGCCGCTCGGCGACGGATCGCGGCCATGCCGTGGTCGGGCATCCGGCCTCGGGGGATGTCGTGGGCCCGGCTGGGCATCCTGCTGGTCGTCTCCGTTCTCATCGGCACTGCGACGCACGTGGTCTGGGATTCGTTTACTCATCCGGACTGGGTCGTGTACCAATTATCGTGGCTTCGGCAGCAGTGGGGGCCGAAGCCCGTCTACGAGTGGGCGCAGTACTTCAGCTCGGTGTTTGGTTCCGCGGTCGTTCTCATCTGGACGATCCGCTGGTGGCGTCGAACCCGACCGGTGGATGCCGCGCCGACGCGCATCTCGCGGTCGGTACGCGTGCTGGGTTGGGTGTCGGTGTTGGGCATCGGCCTGGTGGTCGCGCTGGCGATTTGGGTTCCCGAAATCCTGAAGGGCCAGTCGCCCGTTTTTGCGGCGCTCGTTTTTCGCACGGTGACGGTCGGTCTTGCTGCCGCCGGGTTGGCCGCGCTGCTGTGGTCGCTGGCCTGGTGGTTGCTGCGACCGCGCGCCACAACTGCCTGAGGTGAGGCAAATCGACCTTCGCACACCCGATAAAGGTCGATTTGCCTCACCCCACGAAGGTGGTGGTTTCTAAAACCGGGACTCTGAGGCGACGATCGCACCGAAGGCCACCAGGATCGAGCCGGTGATGCGGTCGATGATGCGCTCAACCCGCGGTGAGTTGAGCCAGCGCCGGAGCGCGTGCGCGCCGTAGATGAGCGCCGCGAACCAGATGATCGACTCGGCGTCATGCACGAGCGCCAGCAGCAGCCCCATCCACAGCGGTGCGACGCCGACCGCGAGAAACTGCGGGATGGTCGCGACATAGAAGACGCCAACCTTCGGGTTGAGCAGGTTGTTGAGCAGTCCGCGCAGGAAGGCCGCTCGGATCGAGCCGCCCGGTCGCTGGAGGGCGGGCAGTTCGTGGACGCCCTTTCGAAAGCTCAGGACTATCAGGCGAATGCCGAGAAACACCATGTAGGCGGCGCCGGCGAGCTTCAGAATCGTGAACGCCAGTTCGGATGCGGCAAGGAGAGCGGATGCGCCGACGGCTGCCGCGACGCCCCAGATCAGCGACCCGGTGCCGATCCCGACGGCGGATGCCCAGGCGTGCAGCTTGCTCTGGGTGAGCGCCGCGCGGAGGATCAGCGCGGTATCCAGTCCGGGAATGATGGTGATCAGACCCGCCACAAGTGCGAAGCCGAGTAGCGCCTGGGCCAGTGTCATGGCATCAGTCTGGCCGATGCTTGCGATCACTTCGCATCAAAACCGGGCGAGTTCGGCCCGAATGGGCGCGCGTGCCCGCCCGATCGCGCCGTACTCGCCCGGATTGCGTGCTAGACGCTGCGAAGAACCGCAGTGACCTTGCCGAGGATGGTCGCGAAGTCGCCCAGGATCGGCTCGAAGCTGGAGTTGCGGGGGAGCAGCCAGGTGTGGCCGTCACGTTGGCGGAATACCTTGACGGTCGCCTCCTCGTCGAGCATGGCCGCGACGATGTCGCCGTTCTCTGCGTGCTGTTGCGGATGAACGACCACCCAGTCGCCGTCGCAGATGGCCGCGTCGATCATCGAGTCGCCGACAACCTTCAGCATGAAGAGTTCGCCCTTGCCGACCAGCTGGCGGGGGAGCGGGAACACCTCTTCGATGTGCTGCTCCGCCGTGATCGGGATACCGGCCGCGATGCGTCCAACGAGCGGGACCATGACGGCGTCACCGAATGACGGGCTCGCCACCGTCGCATCCTCGGAGCGTGGCAGGTCGATGAGGATCTCCATGGCGCGCGGACGATTGGGATCGCGACGCAGGTAGCCACTGAGCTCGAGCTGGTTGAGCTGATGCGTGACGCTCGAGAGGGAGGAGAGGCCGACGGCGTCGCCGATCTCGCGCATGCTCGGCGGGTAGCCACGGGAGTCCAGAGAGACCTGGATGGCTTCGAGAATCGCCTGCTGCTTGTCGCTCAGGCTGGTGCGTCGACGGGTCGACGGCCGCACGACCGAATCGTCTGCTGCTTCGCCCATCGCGGTCTCTTCGGCCATCACGTCTCCAATGTCAGTGGTCGCTGTTTGTCTGATCTCGCGACAATCGAAACTGTATCCGTTTGGGGCCCCAAAAGAAACACCCGTTCGAGTGTGTCGGCGAAATTGTCGCAGACAGGTTCGAATATCGGCTTGCATTTTCGAATAATCGAAGATATGTTCGGTACAAAGCTTCGCATCCGGCGATCCCGGCCGATTGCCGGATGCGAGAACCTGTGGATTCCGACCAGATAGGTAGAAGGAGAAGGACATGAGCGCAGTTTCGGTTGGTGGTTTCGCCTCATACGCCGCCCCTGTTCGTCCTTCCCACCTGCGAATGACCAGGCGCGGTCGCGCGGTTCTCCTCACGCTCGTCGCGACGCCCGTCGTGATCGCGGCTCTGGCGTTCGGTATCAACGCCGGCGGCGCAGTCGGCACAAGCTCGTCGACCCCGTTGGCGAAGATCACGGTCGTCGGCGGCGAAACCCTGTGGGGTGTCGCCAAGCAGATCGCGCCCAACTCCGACCCGCGCGACGTCATCGCCGACATCGTCTCGGTCAATCGCCTGAAGTCGGCCGACATCTACCCCGGCGAGCAGCTGGCCATTCCGACGCAGTACGGCCACTGATCGAACGGCACCGACCAAACGGCACCGGTCGAACGGCACTGCTCGATCAGCCACCGATCAAACGGGGCCGCGCGCTCCTTTAAGATTGAGCAGTGCCTTCTCAAGAGCCGATCTCACTCGCTGACCTCCCGATTCGGGATGACCTTCGCGGCCTGACGCCGTATGGCGCGCCGCAGGAGCACGTTCGCATCCAGCTCAACGTCAACGAGAACACGCACCCGATCCCCGAGAACGTTGCCGCGGACATCGAGGCGTCCCTTGCCGAGGCGATTCGCACGGTCAACCGCTACCCGGACCGCGAATTCTCGACGCTGCGCGAGAGCCTCGCCAACTACCTCGGGCACGATCTGACCGCGGAAAACATCTGGGCGGCCAACGGTTCCAACGAGATCCTGCAACAGTTTCTCCAGGCGTTCGGCGGACCAGGGCGCAGCGTGCTCGGGTTCCGTCCGACCTACTCGATGCACTCGATCATCGCCTCAGGGACCGGTACCCGCTGGATCGGGGCCGACCGTGACGAGGAATTCCGTATCTCGCCGGAGACCGCCGTCGCAGCGATCGAGCGTGAGAAGCCGGACATCGTGTTCCTGTGCTCGCCCAATAACCCCACCGGAACCCCGGTACACCTCGACACGATTGTCGCGGCCTACGAGGCGACCGACGGCATGGTCCTGGTGGATGAGGCCTACGCCGAGTTTGCGCCGGCGGAGCTGCCGACCGCGCTGACACTGCTGCCCGGTCGACCGCGCCTCGTGGTGACCCGCACCATGAGCAAGGCGTTCGCGTTCGCCGGTGCCCGCGTCGGTTACCTCGCGGCCGACCCGGCCGTCACGGATGCGCTGCGGCTGGTGCGACTGCCGTACCACCTCTCCGCGTTGACGCAGGCGGCGGCCATTGCCGCGCTGGCGCACTCGGCCGAGATGCTCGCCATGGTCGACGACATCAAGGCCCAGCGCGATCGCCTTCTGGTCGAGCTGCCGAAGCTCGGATTCCCGGTGCACGAGAGCTGGGCCAACTTCGTGCTGTTCGGCGGCGTCGCCGACCCGCACGCGCTGTTCGAGGCGCTCCTCGAAAACGACATCATCATCCGGGACCTGGCAATCGCGAATCACCTGCGGGTGACGGCCGGGACCGAGGCGGAGACGACCGAGTTTCTGGATGTCCTCGCGCGGCTGACCGCGGCGGATGAGACGACGTCGATCGGTAGGATCGGAGCATGACGAGCGACCGCACCGCGCACATCACGCGTACGACGAGTGAGTCGAGCGTGGATCTGTCGCTGAACCTCGATGGCACCGGCACCTCGACAATTGATACTTCTGTGCCGTTCTTCGACCACATGCTGACCGCGTTTGCGAAGCACTCCCTGGTCGACCTCACGGTGAAGTCGACCGGCGACACGGCGATCGACATCCACCACACGGTCGAGGACACCGGAATCGTGCTCGGCACCGCCATCGCGCAGGCGCTCGGCGACAAGGCCGGCATCTCGCGTTTCGGCGACGCACTCGTGCCGCTGGATGACGCGCTCGCGCAAGCGGTCATCGATATTTCCGGCCGCCCATATTTCGTTCACACCGGCGAGCCCGTGGGCTTCGAGCACCACCTCATCGGCGGTCACTTCACGGGTTCGATGGTGCGTCACGTCTTCGAGGCCATCGTGCTGAACGCCGGAATGACCGTGCACCTCACGGTGCTTGCCGGTCGCGACCCGCACCACATCGCGGAGGCGGAGTTCAAGGCATTCGCGCGCGCGTTCCGTCAGGCGGTCTCGCTCGATCCGCGTGTTAAGGGCATCCCGTCGACCAAGGGCGCGCTCTGACCGTGTTGCTGTGCATTCTGTGAAGCGGCCAACCGTTGTAGTACTGGACTACGGCTCGGGCAACGTCCACTCGGCCGCCAAGGCGCTCGAGCTCGCCGGGGCGACCGTGGAGCTCACGGCCGACCGGGCGAGAGTTTCGGCCGCGGACGGTCTCGTCGTGCCCGGAGTCGGCGCGTTTTCCGCCGTCATGAACCAGCTGAACGCGGTGCGCGGCGCGGAGCTGATCGAGCGCAGGCTGGCCGGCGGTCGTCCTGTGCTCGGTGTGTGCGTCGGGATGCAGGTGCTCTTCGACAACGGGGTCGAGCGTGGAAACGAGACGCCGGGGCTGGGGGAGTGGCCCGGAGTCGTCCGCGAACTCGACGCGCCGATCCTGCCGCACATGGGCTGGAACACCGTCGAGGCGCCGGCCGACTCTGTGCTGTTCGACGGAATCGCGGACGAGCGCTTCTACTTCGTCCACTCGTTCGCCGCCCAGGACTGGTCGCTCGATCCGACTCCGCCGATGAAGCAGGCCAAGCTGACCTGGTCAGAGCACGGCAGCAGGTTCCTCGCCGCGGTGGAGAACGGACCCCTGACCGCGACCCAGTTCCACCCCGAGAAGTCGGGCGAGCCGGGCATCCGCCTGCTTCGCAACTGGCTCGCCAGCCTGTAATCCAGAAAGCTTCCTCATGACATCGCCTGCTCTCACCCTGCTGCCCGCCGTCGACGTCGCCGACGGCCAGGCCGTTCGCCTGACCCAGGGCGCCGCGGGCACCGAGACGAGCTACGGCGACCCGGTGGATGCCGCCAACGAGTGGGTCGAGCAGGGCGCCGAGTGGATTCACCTTGTCGATCTCGACGCCGCGTTCGGCCGCGGCAACAACTCCGACCTGCTGAAGCGCGTCGTCGCGAATACGCCGAGCTCGGTGAACATCGAGCTCTCGGGCGGGATCCGGGATGATGCGTCGCTGGCCGCCGCGCTGGCGACCGGATGCCGCCGGGTGAACCTGGGAACCGCGGCTCTCGAGAATCCTGAGTGGGCGGATGCGGTCATCCGAACCCACGGCGACAGGATTGCGGTGGGGTTGGACGTTCGCGGCGCGACTCTCGCCGCCCGCGGCTGGACCCGCGAGGGCGGCAACATCTGGGAGGTGCTCGAGCGTCTCGAGGCGGCCGGATGTTCGCGCTATGTCGTCACCGACGTCAACAAGGACGGCATGCTTAGCGGCCCGAATCTCGACCTGCTGCGCGCGATGTGCGAGCACACGGACAAGCCGGTGATCGCGTCCGGCGGAGTTTCGAACCTGCAGGACCTCGTCGATCTGCGCGCGCTCGTGCCGCTCGGCGTCGAGGGCGCGATCGTCGGCAAGGCGCTGTACGCGGGTGCGTTCACGCTGCCGCAGGCGCTGGCGGCGGCGCGCGACTGATGGCCGAACACGACTCAGCGGGAGTGCCCTGGGAGGGGCGATCGTTTGATCACGCCGAATCCTCGAGCGACGATGGCTCCGCGCCCGCCAAGCTGTTCGAGGCGCTCAAGCGGTTCCGAAGCCGGGAGCTGGGCGAGGCCGAGGTCGTCGCCGAGGTCCGTGTCTCGCGCCTGCTCATTCCGCTGGTCGCGCACGCCGGAGACATCGGAGTTGCCCCGAGCGGACACTCGGTCGACAAGACCCAGGAGCTGTCGATCATCACGGTCGCCGGCCCCGACGGCCGCTCCGTACTGCCCGCCTTCACGTCGGTTGCGGCGATGGCGCACTGGAACCCGAGTGCTCGGCCCATCCCGGCCGACGGTGTTCGGGTTGCTCTCGCGGCCGCGAGCGAGGGCACGGACCTGGTTGTGCTGGATGCGACGAGCGACACTGAATTCGCCATCCGTCGTCCGGCGCTGTGGGCAATGGCACAGGACCGGCCGTGGCAGCCGAGTTATCTCGACGAGTCCGTGCTCGCAGAGTTCATGGCTGCGGCGGACGGCGAGGATGCGATTGTCGCCATCCAGTTGGCGCCCGGGGATCCGGATGCCCGCCTCGCCGGCCCGGAACTGCTTGTTCAACTCTCGCTCATGGAGGGTCTCGACGAGATCGCCCTCGCGGAGCTGCTCGGACGCGAGCAGGAGCGCTGGTCGGCGAGCGAGCTCATCGCGGAGCGCGTCGATTCGATGACGGTGAAACTTGCCCGTGCCTGACGCCCCGCGCCTCATCCTCGTCGACCTCGACGGCACGCTGGTTGGCGTCAATCAGGAGGTTTCCCCACGCAACGCGGCGGCGCTCGAGCGCGCGACAGCAGCGGGTGCGCGAGTCGTCATCGCGACCGGTCGTCCGGTGCGCTTGCTCGAACCCGTTCGCGCGAGCCTCGGACACTCGATCGCCCTCTGCTACAACGGTGCCATCGTGCTCGACCTCGCATCATGGACGGTGATCGAGGCGCACCTGCTCGACGGCGCGGTGTTCCAGCGTGCCGTCGAATTCGTTCGCGCGAGGGGCCTCGAATTCATCGTCGCGGTCGAGGGGATGCCGGATGTCGGCATCCGTGGCGAGCTCGGCTTCCGCGAGGGGTACGAGATGCCGCGCGGGACTCTGGCGGAGATCAGCGACGGCGGGGTCGTTAAGGGACTCGTCAGGGTGACCGGCGACCAGTTCGGCGAGATCTGGGATGCCTTCTCCGCGTTCCCGGACGAGCTCGCCGTCACGAGGTCCGGCATCGAGGGGCTCATCGAGATCTCGCGCGCGGGCGTCTCAAAGGGCGGCGTCATCGACGAGCTGGCTCGCGGATGGGGGATTTCGCCCGCTGACGCGATCGCGTTCGGGGATATGCCCAACGACCTGGAGATGTTCCGCTGGGCGGGCCGATCCGTCGCCATGGACAACGCCGAACCCGAGGTCAAGCTCGCCGCGACCGAAGTGGGCGCCCACCACGACCAGGATGCCGTCGCCCAGGTCCTGGAGCGCTGGTTCTAGCCCGTCCCCGTAACGGTTGTCTGGTTCTAACCCGTCCCTGTAACGGTTGTGCAGGAGTCGCGCGCGCAAAAGGTCATTTCGCCAGGCGTTTTGGGACGATAGGGGTCGAAACTCCTGCACAACGAGCGTGGGCGGGTCCAACGCCGAGCGCGACCTATCGCCCGATCAGGCTAAAGATCAGGAAGAAAAGCCCAAGCGACCCGAATAGGAGACCAGTACCGATCGACGCATCCGGGGTACGTGGGTTGGACACGGGAAACTTTGCCATGAAGGGTGAAATTGGCACCCGAAAAATAATGTTCGCGATGCTGAACAACAACATGAAGGATCCAACGATCACGCCCACGGCGTCCGGGTGATAAATAGCGTCGCCCCACTGTCCTTCTAGGCGGCAATAGGAAGACGGGCTAGATAACGGAGCCGGTGTACTTCTCGCCGGGACCCTGGCCCGGCGCATCCGGGAAGGTGGATGCCTCGCGGAACGCCAGCTGCAGCGAGCGGAGGCCATCCCGGAGCGGGCGGGCGTGCTGGTCGCCGATCTCTGGGGCGGCGGCCGTGACCAGTCCGGCCAGGGCGATGATGAGCTTGCGGGCCTCGTCCAGGTCGAGCTGGTTCTCGGGATCATCCGCGAGTCCGAGCTTGACGGCGGCGGCACTCAGCAGGTGCACGGCGACCGTGTTGATGACCTCGATGGCGGGCACATCCGCGATGTCGCGGGCCTCATCCACTGAGTCGAATGTATCGGGCTCGCTCATGCGCTTATCACTCTGCTATCCTTGTTGAGGCTCCGAGCGCAATGCGCCCGGTACGAAAGTGGAGATTCTCCCACCCGTTCACCGCATCAATAAGGTTACCGGGTTGTAACGCTCCGTTCCTCGCGAGGGGAATAGCTAGGGCGTCGCGGTTGGAAGTGCTCGTTAGAAGCGCCGAAATCCGTGGAAATTCCTTCTTGCGTTGGCTCGCGGCATCCGTCGCGTGACATGGCCACTCAGTATTAGAAGGAGACACGTATCAGCGATCCGCGTACCAATGACCGAATCCGCGTTCCGGAGGTCCGTCTTGTTGGCCCCAACGGCGAACAGGTCGGAGTAGTCCGTATCGAAGAAGCAATTCGTTTGGCTGCAGAGGCCGACCTGGATTTGGTTGAGGTTGCTCCCAACTCCAAGCCGCCCGTCGCGAAGATCATGGACTTCGGCAAGTTCAAGTACGAAACGGCGCAGAAGGCGAAAGAGGCCCG
>JAUZFP010000062.1 GCA_030838475.1 Actinomycetota bacterium | reverse complement strand
TCGTGCACGGCTGGTTCTACGTGGTGTACCTGCTTGCCGACTTCACTCTGTGGAGCAGGATGCGCTGGCCGTTCGCCATGTTCATCCTGATCGCCCTGGGCGGCGTCGTGCCGTTCCTGTCGTTCATCGCCGAGCACTTCGTCGCGAAGCGCGCCCGCCGGGAACTCGCCGAACTGCAGGGCACCGCCCCAGCCACACCCTCATCTGCTGACACAATGGACAGTGTCAAGGTGAGCGGTGTGGAGGCAACGAATTAGCGAAGCAGAAACCAGCCAGCGACCCGTACTGGTCGTCGATTTTGGCGCCCAGTATGCGCAACTGATCGCGCGCCGGGTTCGCGAGGCGAACGTCTACAGCGAAATCGTGCCGCACACGATCACGGCCGCCGAGGTGTCGGCGAAGAACCCCAGCGGCATCGTGCTCAGCGGGGGACCGTCCAGTGTCTACGAGGCGGGGTCGCCCACCCTGGACCCGGGCATCCTGAACCTCGGGATCCCCGTGCTGGGCATTTGCTACGGCTTCCAGGTGATGGCACAGCAGCTGGGCGGCGAGGTCGCGAAGACCGGCGCGCGCGAGTACGGGGCGACGGACGTTCACCTGGCCTCCAGTTCGAGCACGCTCCTCGGCGATCAGCCCGCCGACCAGACCGCGTGGATGAGCCATGGCGATTCGGTCTCCAAGGCGCCGGACGGATTCGAGGTGCTCGCGTCGTCGGCGTCGACCCCCGTCGCCGCTTTCGCATCGGACGAGCGCAAGCTGTACGGCGTGCAGTGGCACCCCGAGGTGAAGCACACCCAGTACGGCCAGGCCGTGCTCGAGAATTTCCTGCACCGCGCCGCGGGAATCCCGGCCGACTGGAACAGCGCGAACGTCATCGACGAGCAGGTCGCGCGCATCCAGCAGCAGGTCGGGTCTGCCCGAGTCATCTGCGGCCTGTCCGGCGGCGTCGACTCCGCGGTCGCGGCCGCGATCGTGCATCGCGCGATCGGCGACCAGCTCACCTGCATCTTCGTCGACCATGGTCTGCTCCGGCAGGATGAGCGCCGCCAGGTCGAAGAGGACTACGTCGCCTCGACCGGTGTTCGATTGGTCACGGTGGATGCCGTCGACCAGTTTCTCGACGCGCTCGCGGGCGTCACGGACCCCGAGACGAAGCGCAAGATCATCGGACGCGAGTTCATCCGATCGTTCGAGGGGGCCGCAGAAGCGCTCGTTCTGGAGGCATCCGCCGACGGAGCATCCATCGATTTCCTCGTGCAGGGCACGCTCTACCCCGACGTCGTCGAGTCGGGCGGCGGCACGGGGACGGCCAACATCAAGAGCCACCACAACGTCGGCGGCCTGCCCGAGGATCTCCAGTTCACGCTGGTCGAGCCGCTGCGCACGCTGTTCAAAGACGAGGTCCGCGCCATCGGTCGCGAACTTGGCCTGCCCGAGGTCATCGTCGCGCGCCAGCCCTTCCCCGGTCCGGGGCTCGGCATCCGCATCGTCGGTGAGGTCACGCGCGAACGACTCGAGCTGCTGCGGGCGGCGGACGCGATCGTGCGTGCAGAGCTCACGATGGCCGGCCTGGACCTCGAGATCTGGCAGTGCCCGGTCGTACTCCTCGCGGACGTTCGCAGCGTTGGTGTCCAAGGCGACGGTCGCACCTACGGTCATCCGATCGTGCTGCGGCCGGTCTCATCCGAGGATGCGATGACCGCAGACTGGACCCGCCTGCCCTACGACGTTCTCGCCCGCATCTCGAACCGGATTACCAACGAGGTGCCCGGGGTCAACCGCGTGGTGCTCGATGTCACGTCGAAGCCACCCGGAACGATTGAGTGGGAGTGAAGCGCAAAGAAAAAGGCCATTTCTGGCCTTTTTCCGCTTCACTCCGGCCGCCGTCGCGGCGGTCGGAACCACGCTGCCGATAGGTTCGGCACGCTAGCTACCTCACGAGACGAGCGAGCCACGCGGACCCAACTACGACGGCGGACTCGATGCCGAAGGCGAGCGGCTCGTCGTGGTTGCTGTGGAACTGGTACGCCATGATCACACCCGATGCGATCGGGAACAGCAGCACGATGTAGCTGCGGAGCGGGCGCTCGCGCACCAGAAGCCAGCCGAGGAGCGTCGCGGCCATCACGAACAGGATCTGCGGCCCGGTCAGCATCAGCCAGGTCGCCAGCAGGCTCGGCCAGAACGCCCACAGCCGCCGCCCCCCCGTGGCCGGAAGGATGGCCCAGCCGAAGCAGAGCGCGACGGTGCCGAGGAGCAGGAACCCGATCGCGTAGGTGTTCGTGCTGATCAGGATGACCGTGCCGGCGATGATGTACAGCAGGCCACCCAGATAGCGACTCTCGTAGGTGCCCCAACGAAGCGGGATTCTCCTGGTTGGTTCGGGCCCGCGCGCCATTGCGACTACCGGAACGCGCCGGCGAAGAAGGCGATAGCAACGACCAGCAGGGCTACCCCGATGACGAAGATGCCGACGCCGCCGATGACCAGGATGCGGGGCGATGGGGAGGGCTTCAGAGGTGCGTTGCCGTCGGGTCGGATTGCCCCGGGAATTTCTGGCTCGTCGATCGCGAGTCCGCAGTGGATACAGAATTTCCATGTGGGCGCCACCGGAGATCCGCATCCGACACAAGTCTCCATATCGATCGATTGTATTGGCGTAGCGTTTGAGCCGTGACTAAACCACCGCTCGTGATCGCCCATCGCGGCGCGAGCGGGTACCGCCCGGAGCACACGGCGGCGGCCTACCAACTTGCGATCACCCAGGGCGCGGACGCGGTCGAACCGGACCTCGTGCCGACCAGGGACGGTGTGCTTGTGGTTCGGCACGAGAACGAGATTTCGGGGACGACGGATGTTGCCGATCATCCCGAATTCGCTGACCGGCGAACGACGAAAACGATTGACGGCGTCCCGCTGACGGGCTGGTTCACGGAAGACTTCGCGTGGTCGGAACTGGCGGTTCTCCGTACCCGGGAGCGCCTCGGCAAGCTCAGGCCCGCAAACGCGCGCTTCGATGGCACGCAGGGCATCCTGCGGCTGGTCGACCTGATCGACCTCCTGCTCGCGGCCGATCGGCGCGTGCTGATGGTCGCCGAACTCAAGCACGCGACCTACTTCGATTCGATCGGACTCGCGCTCCCCGCGATCTTCGCGACGGAGATCGCGCGCTGGGCCAAGCCGGACAACCTGGTGGTCGAGTCCTTCGAGCAGACGGTGCTCAGCAAGGTGCAGGAGCTCGACGTGCCCGGGCGGGTGACGTTTCTGGCCGAGGCCGCAGGGGCGCCCGCCGACCAGGTCGCGCGCTTCGGCGCCGCTGCCCGCGGGTACTCGGACTACCTGACCGACACCGGTCTCTCTCGGCTCGCGGCGTCCGTCGATGGTGTGAGCGTCGAGAAGGCCCTGCTGCTGGAGACGGATGAGGGCGGCGCCGTCACCGGGACGACCGACCTGGCCATCCGCGCCAGGTCCGTGGGCCTCGAAACCTACACCTGGACCCTCCGTGCCGAGAACCAGTTTCTGGAAAAGAACTTCCGGCGAGGACCCCGCGCGCGAGACCTCGGGCACTGGGAACGCGAGTTCGACCTGATCATGCGCTCGGGCGTCGATGGCGTGTTCGCCGACCAGCCGGACCTCGCCCTTAGGGCACGTGCGAGGCTGTAGACCGACCCGGACCGAGGTCATTGCCGCCGCTTAGACTGGGGCGGACATGACGCAAGTACTCGATGGTTTCGACCCTGCTGCGGGTTCAAACCCGCGCGGTTCCGGCTCCGCCACGCCGCCCGTTCCCGACGAGGCGCTGCTCGATGGCCTGAACCCGCGCCAGCGGGAGGCCGTGCTCTACCGCGGCCAGTCGCTGCTCATTGTCGCGGGCGCCGGATCGGGAAAGACCAGCGTGCTCACCCGCCGAATCGCTGGCCTGCTGCAGACCCGTGAGGCGTGGCCGAGCCAGATTCTCGCGATCACGTTCACCAACAAGGCCGCCGCGGAGATGCGCGACCGGGTTGGTGCCCTCATCGGCCGGGAGGCTGCCGAGGGTATGTGGATCTCGACGTTCCACTCGGCCTGTGTGCGCATCCTTCGCCGCGAGGCAGAGAACTTCGGGTTCACCAGAAGCTTCACGATCTACGACTCGGCCGACTCGCGTGCGCTCGTGAAACGGATCATCAAGGAGCTGGATGCGGACACGCTCGGCTTCACGGTCGGCACAGTGCTTGGCAAGATCTCCAAGGCGAAAAACGAGCTGTCGGATGTCGAGAGCTACGCCCGATCTGCGAACTTCAACGACCCCAACGAGGCGGGATTCGTCGAGATCTTTCGCCGCTACTCGCAGGCGCTTGCCAAGGCGAACGCGTTCGACTTCGACGACCTGATCGCGCAGACGGTCTACCTGTTTCGGGCGTTCCCCGCTGTGGCCGCGCTGTACCGGCGGCGCTTCCGGCACATCCTTGTCGACGAATACCAGGACACGAATCACGCCCAGTACTCGCTCATCCGCGAGCTGACCCGCGAGGTCGATGCGGCCACGGCGAACGACCTCGAGGCCGAGAACGGGTTCACGAAGTCGCGCCGGGGACCGCGCGGTGAGATCCCGGGCGCATCGCTGACCGTGGTTGGCGACTCCGACCAGTCGATCTACGCGTTCCGCGGGGCGGACATCCGCAACATCGTCGAGTTCGAGCACGATTTCCCGCACTCGAAGGTGATCCTGCTCGAGCAGAACTATCGCTCGACCCAGAACATCCTGGACGCCGCCAATTCGGTGATCTCCAACAACTTCGATCGCAAAGACAAGAAGCTGTTCACAACCATCGGCGCCGGCGACAAGATCGTCGGCTTCACGGGGTACTCGGGTCACGATGAAGCGCAGTTCGTCGCGGATGAGATCGCCAAGCTGCACGACGGGGGCGTCGCCTACAAGGACATTGCGGTGTTTTATCGCACCAACGCCCAGACGCGTGCGCTGGAGGAGATCTTCATCCGCTCGGCGCTCCCGTACCGGGTGCTCGGTGGCACCAAGTTCTACGAGCGCGCCGAGATCAAGGATGCGATGGCGTACCTGATCACGGTCGCAAACCCGGCCGACCCGCTCGCGCTACGTCGCGTGATGAACGTTCCGAAGCGCGGGATCGGGCCAGCCACCGAGGCGGCGCTTCAGTCGTTCGCCGACTCCAACGCGCTGACCCTTCGTGACGCGCTGTCGAGCGCGGGCGAACTGGGGCTCGGGCCGAAGGTGACGGGCGCAATTCTGGAGCTCGCGGGCATCCTGGACGAGGCGACGGCGACCGCCTCGCTGGATCAGGTGCGCCCGGCCGGGCCCGCCGACGTACTGATCACACTGCTGCAGCGCACCCACTTCGTCGAGGCACTACGCAACACGGGCGACCCGCAGGATGAGGCCCGCGCGGAGAACGTCGAGGAACTCATCTCGGTCACCAAGGAGTTCCAGAAGAACAACCCGAACGGCACTCTGCTCGACTTTCTCACCGAGGTCTCGCTGGTTGCTGCTGCGGACGAGCTGGATGACTCGTCGGGCACCGTCTCGCTGATGACGCTGCACACGGCGAAGGGGCTCGAGTATGAGGCCGTCTTCCTTACCGGCGTCGAGGAGGGCCTTCTGCCGCACCAGATGTCGGCGGGAGAGATCGGTGGTCCGGCCGAGGAGCGTCGGCTGTTCTATGTCGGAATTACCCGCGCGCGACGGAAGCTCTACCTTTCACTCGCGATGACACGGGCCCAGTTCGGCGAGATCGGTGTCGCAATGCCGAGCCGCTACCTGCAGGAGATCCCCGCTGAACTGATCGACTGGAAGCAGTCGCCGGGCGACGCAACCAGCCGCGGCGGAACCCAGCCACGGGCACTGAACGCCAGGCGGGAGGGCGGATTCAACTTCCGCGACTCGGTCGGCCAGTTGCCCCCGGCTCCGCGCGAGAAGCGCGAGTGGACGAGTGCCGTCACGAACCGGGTTCGCGATAACGGCGAACTGACGCTGGCGGTCGGCGACCGCATCCGTCACGCCGACTTCGGCGATGGGCGCGTGACGGCAGTTACCGGCGTCGTGCCGAAGGCGGTTGCCGAGGTGCAGTTCGACAACGCCGGCCGCAAGCGCCTCCTGATCAAGATCGCGCCGATCGAGAAGCTCTAGGCACGCAGGCGCTTCAGGTAGTGCCGCGATGGCCATGAGCGGAAGTGGTGTGGGGTGATCGCTACGAGCAACCTGAGCAGCGCCCACGCCCGGCGGGCTCGCCGCTGGTCTCGGGGAGTCCACTCGAAGCCGTAGGCGGCGCGAATGGATGCCGGCAGGAGGTCGAGGGTGAGCAGCCGCCCGAGCGGCAGCCCAACCCGCAACCAGGCGGGCGCAGTCACGGGCGCGAAGAGGTCGTGGGCGATCAGGCGTGCATCGTCTGTGACGGAGAGCGAGTCGATCCGCCCGGCCCAGTACTCGGCAAAGGCGGCCCGGTCGGCTGGCCACAGAGCTGCAGGCATCTGCAGTGACGTCCCCAGAGCCGCGTAGTCGCGGTAGAGCTCATCCGCCACCGCGTCGTCGGCGGCCCCGAACACCCGGTCGTGCACGGTGACGGCGGTGTCGTAGAGGGTGGCGGCGACCCACAACTGCAACTCCGCATCCTCGGCGCGATCAACCGGAACGTGGGCGTTATTGACGAACGACGCCACCCTGGCCGCATCCCCCGGAGTGCCCAGCACGACGGCGTAGGCGAAGGTCAGCGTGTTGCGCAACCGCTCGACCGGGCGGTGCGCGAAGTCGCTGTGTCGGGCGACGCCCGCAGCGACCGCCTGCTCGGCGACCTGCAGCAGGATGGCCCGGGCTCCGCCCGCGATGAGCACGCCGTCCGAGGCGTATCGCGACACCGCCCGGGACACCATGAGCGGTTCCATGTGTCAATGGTCGCAGACTCCGAGAGTAAGCTTCCTGTTGGTCAAAGTATCTCGATATCAAGCTATCTCGACATCGAGAGATCTTGCCTCCCAAGCCAACCAAGCGCGCGATTGGACAAAACCAGCGTGGATCTTTTCGAGTACCAGGCCCGTGATCTTTTCGAATCCTACGGAGTGCCGGTACTGCCGGGCATCGTCGCGGATACGCCAGAAGAGGCGAGAGCAGCAGCCGAGAAGCTCGGCGGCACCGTTGTCGTCAAGGCGCAGGTCAAGGCTGGAGGCCGGGGCAAGGCGGGCGGCGTCAAGGTCGTCCACAACCCGGACGACGCGTTCACCGCAGCAGAGGCCATCCTGAAGCTGACCATCAAGGGCCTTCCCGTACACAAGGTCATGGTGACCGCGGGTGCTCGCATCGACAAGGAGTTCTACTTCTCGGTGCTGCTCGACCGGGCCAACCGCTCCTACCTGTCGCTGTGCGCGGTCGAGGGCGGCATGGAGATCGAGGAGCTCGCCGTCGAGCGGCCCGACGCACTGGCGCGCGTCGAGGTCATCCCGGGCATCGGCATCGACCTGGAGACCGCCAAGGCGATCGCAACCGCCGGGCACTTCCCGCCAGACCTGGTCGAGAAGGTCGCCCCCGTCATCGTGAAGCTCTACGAGGTCTACAAGGGCGAGGATGCGACGCTCGTCGAGGTCAACCCACTCGTGCTGACCGAGGATGGCACGATCCTCGCGCTCGACGGCAAGGTGAGTCTCGACGAGAACGCCGACTTCCGTCACCCCGCCCACGCCGAACTCGAGGATGCGGCTGCCGCCGACCCGCTCGAGGCCAAGGCCAAGGCCATGAACCTCAACTACGTGAAGCTCGACGGCGAGGTCGGAATCATCGGCAACGGTGCCGGCCTCGTGATGTCGACACTGGATGTCGTCGCCTACGCGGGCGAGAAGTGGGGCGGCGTGAAGCCGGCCAACTTCCTCGACATCGGTGGTGGAGCATCCGCGCAGGTGATGGCGAACGGACTCAGCGTCATCCTCGGTGACGAGCAGGTCAAGGCCGTCTTCGTCAACGTCTTCGGCGGGATCACGGCCTGTGACGAGGTCGCCAACGGCATCGTCGGCGCGCTGAAGACGCTCGGCTCGGAGGCGTCGAAGCCGCTGGTCGTTCGTCTGGACGGCAACAACGTTGACGAGGGTCGTCGCATCCTCAACGAGGCGAACCACCCGCTGGTTACGCTCGCGCTCACCATGGACGAAGGCGCCGACAAGGCCGCCGAACTGGCATCGAAGTAAGGGCCGAACAAGAAAATGTCGATTTTCCTCAACAAGAACTCCAAGGTCATCGTCCAGGGCATCACCGGCGGCGAGGGCACCAAGCACACCGCGCTCATGCTGAAGGCCGGCACCAAGGTCGTGGGTGGCGTCAACGCCCGCAAGGCCGGCGAGACCGTGACGCATGGCGATGTGACGCTTCCCGTCTTCGGAACCGTCGAAGAGGCCATCCGCGAGACCGGCGCCGACGTATCGATCGTGTTCGTTCCACCGGCATTCGCGAAGGATGCCGTCGTCGAGGCCATCGAGGCCGAGATCCCGATGGTGGTCATCATCACCGAGGGCATCCCGATCCAGGATTCCGCGGAGTTCTGGGCGCTCGCCCAGGCCAAGGGCAACCTGACCCGCATCATCGGTCCGAACTGCCCCGGCATCATCACGCCGGGTGAGTCGCTCGTCGGCATCACCCCGGCGAACATCACCGGCACCGGTCCGATCGGTCTGGTCTCGAAGTCCGGAACGCTCACGTACCAGATGATGTTCGAGCTGCGCGATCTCGGCTTCTCGACCGCAATCGGCATCGGCGGCGACCCCATCATCGGGACGACCCACATCGACGCACTCGCCGCGTTCCAGGATGACCCCGATACCAAGGCGATTGTCATGATCGGTGAGATCGGGGGCGACGCCGAAGAGCGCGCCGCCGACTTCATCAAAGCCAACGTGACCAAGCCGGTCGTCGCCTACGTCGCCGGATTCACGGCGCCCGAGGGCAAGACCATGGGCCACGCCGGTGCGATTGTGTCGTCGGGTGCGGGCACCGCGCAGGGCAAGAAGGAAGCCCTCGAGGCGGCGGGCGTCAAGGTCGGCAAGACGCCGAGCGAGACCGCCACCCTCATGCGCGAGGTTCTCGCCTCGCTGTAGCCGTTCCCAGTTCCCGGTTGGCGGGAGAAGCTGTCCGATGGGCGGAGTTACGACTCCGCCCATCGTTGCGTTTCCCCATCCAACGGTCGCATTTTCTCGCGCCGCACTCGGATTGGAGTAGACGGATGCCTCCGAGCGGAGTACGCGGGGTGAGGGGGCTCGCGCCAAGCTGGCTGCATGACATCGACCCCCGTTACTCAGCAAACGTCGTCCTCAGCACCAACCTGGCCGCTCTGGACCTATCGCATCGTCGCAACGCTTGCCGCGGTACTCCTGTTCGTCCAGTCGATTCTGGCCGGGCAGTTCATCGCCGATAAGCACGACAAGCTTGCTTTCGAGCTCCATCGCGATAACGCGATCATCTCGGTCATCGTCGTGCTGGTTCTCGTGGTCGCGGCGATCCTTTCGGTCTGGCCTGGTGGTGGCCGCCGCACGGTTCTTCCCCGGGCGATCGGACTCCTGGTTGTGACCGCGGGCGAGGCGGCTGCCGGGTTCGCGAAGCTGCCGGCGCTGCACGTTCCGCTCGGCGTTGCGCTGATCGGGATCGCAGCGTGGATGGCGATCTCCTCCTGGTTCCCGAATGGCAAGTCATCGCGCGCATCCTGATCATCCGGTGGCGGGAGAAAGTGCGAGACGGCGGGAGTAGCAACTCCGCCCGCGTAACTGTTTCTCCCGCCCTCCGGTGCAGTTTCTCCCGCCACCCAGATAGTGGGACGCTTGTGGCGTGAAGAAGCTCATTAACGGCGCGGAGGATGTGCTTGCCGAGTCGTTGGTGGGGCTCGCGGCCGCGCATCCCGAGCTTCGGGTCGACCACGCGAATCGCATCGTCTACCGGGCCGAACCGAAGCCGCACGGAACGGTCGCGATCCTGAGCGGCGGAGGCAGTGGCCACGAACCGCTGCACGCCGGCTACGTCGGGTTCGGGATGTTGGATGCCGCCGTCTGCGGCGAGATCTTCACCTCGCCGACGCCCGACCAGATCGCCCTGGCGACGAAAACGGTCGACACCGGCGCCGGCGTGCTGCATCTGGTGAAGAACTACACCGGTGATGTCATGAACTTCGACATGGCGACCGAACTCGCGGGCGGCATCGCGGTCGCGACCGTGATCATCGCGGATGACGTCGCCGTGGAGGACTCCACCTACACCGCCGGCCGACGCGGCACGGGCGTGACGGTACTGCTCGAGAAGATTGTCGGCGCGGCGGCCGAGCAGGGGCGAGATCTCGCCGAGCTTGCCGCTCTGGCGCGGCGGGTCGCTGGTTCGGGCCGATCGATGGGCATGGCGCTGACGAGTGCGACGCTCCCCGCGTCCGGCAAACCCAACTTCGACCTCGGCGACGCGGAGATCGAGGTCGGGGTGGGTATCCACGGCGAACCGGGACGACGCAGGGTGCCGCTTGGGAGTGCGCGTGAGATCGCCGCGATGCTGGTCGAGCCGATCCTCGCCGACTATACCTTCGGCGGCGAGCCCGCCGTGGTTATGCTGAACGGCATGGGTGCCACGCCGCTGATCGAGCTCTACGTGATGTTCGGCGAGGTGTCGGCGCTTCTCGAGAAGGCCGGCGTTCGAGTCGCGCGCAGCCTCGTCGGCAACTACATCACGTCGCTCGACATGGCCGGCTGCTCCGTGACGGTGCTGAGGGCCGACGACGAACTTCTCGGCCTGTGGGATGCGCCGGTCAGCACACCCGCCCTGCGCTGGGGAGTGTGACATGAGGGACGCGCCAGCGATCAGCTACGAGCAGTTGCTCAACTGGCTGCGTTTCATCGACGAGGGCCTGATCGAGCAGCGCGGATTTCTCACCGAACTCGATGCCGCGATCGGTGACGGCGACCACGGTACGAACCTCGCGCGGGGAGCGGGCGCGGCGTCGTCCAAGGTCGATGCGGAGCAGCCCGAATACCTCGACGAGCTCTTCAAGCTGGTCGGGATGACCCTTGTCAGTTCGGTCGGCGGCGCGAGTGGTCCGCTCTACGGCACGTTCTTCCTTCGGCTAGCGACGGGCGTCGGTCACCGTCAGGAGCTCACACCCGAACAACTCGCCGACGGACTCGAGGCCGGCCTCGGCGGCGTCGTCGAGCGCGGCAAACCCGAGCCGGGCGACAAGACCATGTACGACGCGATGGCGCCCGCGGTGCGTGCGTTCCGCGCCGGGATCTCGAGCGGGGATGTCGCCTCCGCATCTCGATCCGCAGCGGATGCGGCAGCCGAAGGGCGAAACGCGACCGCCGACATGGTCGCGCGCAAGGGTCGGGCCAGCTATCTCGGCGACCGCAGCGTCGGCCACATCGACCCGGGAGCGGCATCCGTTGCACTGATGTTCGAGGCGCTCGCGGCGGCGCTTGCCTAGGGGTCCGCTGTGATCGGCATCGTCGTGGTCTCGCACAGCCCCCAGCTCGCGAAGGCTGCCGTCGAACTCGCGCTCGAAATGGTGCCGGGAGAGCGCCCTCGGCTCGCGATCGCGGCCGGCGTTTATGACGGTTCACTGGGAACGGACGCGACCGCGATCGCTGCGGCGATCGGCGAGGTTGCCTCACCCGATGGGGTGCTCGTCGTCGTTGATCTCGGATCGGCCGTCCTGAGTGCCGAGTTGGCGCTGGAGCTCATTGACCTTCCCGGCGTCGAGGTGCGGGTTACGAGCGCGCCGTTCGTCGAGGGGCTCATGGCCGGTGTTGTGCGCGCGGCCGCGGGCGCGACGCTCGACGAGGTCGAGCGCGAGGCGCGGGAGTCCCTCGAGTCGAAGCGCGGCCACCTCGGTGATCCGGCAGACAGCCCAATTGTTGTGCCCGAGTCCGGCGAATTCTCGCTCGACCTGCGGCTGCGCAATCCGAGCGGCTTGCACATCCGGCCCGCATCGATGATCGTGCTCGCGCTCACACCCCTCGATGCAACGGTGACGATCGCGAACCTCCGAACGGGGTCGGGTCCGCGATTGGCGAACAGCCCGACCAAGCTGCTCACGCTCGCTGCCCAGAAGGGCGACGTCGTGCGGGTGACGGCGTCCGGCGCCGAGGCGCAGGCGGCGCTCGACCTGGTACGCGGCATGGTTGCGGATGGATTCGGCGAACTGGATGACGCCCCGCCAGAGCTGCCGGCCGGAGGGCCGACTCGGAGTGGCCCGCTCGGCGTCAGTCCGGGTCGCGCGGTCGGCCCGGTGGCCAGGATGCCCGAGCCGCTCGCCGCTCCTACCGCGGCAGCGCCGCTTCCCGAGTTCGATCGACCCGCGGCGGCTGCCCGAATCGACACGGCGGCGCAGGCGGTCGGGGAGCGGTTGCGTTCCCGCGCGGAACGGGTTACCGGTGACTCGCGCCAGATTCTCGAGGCCGCCGCGCTCCTTGCCGTCGACCCGTCGATGCTCGCCGACGCTCGAACCGCCGTGCTCGATCGCGGCGATTCGCCGGAATTCGCCGTCTGGGTGGTTCTTGGCGACCTCGCGACCACATTCGCTCTCCAGGGCGGGCGGATGGCCGAGCGGGTCGCCGACCTCGCCGACATCCGGAACCGGATCGTGGCCGAGCTCCTCGGCCGCGAGGCGCCGGGTGTCCCGGTGCGAACAGAGCCGTTTGTACTCGTGGGGCGCGACCTCGCGCCGGCCGATACGGCGCTTCTCGATCCGGCCGTATGCCTCGCAATTGTCACTCTCGAGGGCGGTCCGACCTCCCACACCGCGATTCTCTCGCGGTCGCTCGGCTTGCCCGCACTGGTTTCCTACGAAAACGCGCTCGACCTCGAGGACGGGACCGTCGTGCTTGTCGACGGGACCGCGGGCAACCTGATCATCAACCCGAGCGCCGAGCAGGTCGCGGAGGTTCGCGCGAACGCCAGCGTCGTGGTCGACTTCGGTGGCATCGGTGCGACGTCCGACGGCCACCGCGTGCAACTGCTCGCCAACGTCGGTTCGCCGGATAGTGTTGCCGCCGCGATCGCTGCCGCTGCCGAGGGCATCGGCCTGTTTCGCACCGAGTTCCTGTTTCTCGATCGCGCCGAGGCACCAAGCGTCGACGAGCAGGTGGCGGCATACCGTTCGGTGTTCGAGAGCTTCGCCGGGAAACGGGTGCTCATCCGAACGCTCGACGCCGGAGCCGACAAGCCGCTTGCCTTCGTCACTCTCGCCAACGAGGCGAATCCGGCGCTCGGCATCCGGGGCTATCGCACGACCTGGCGCCGACCCGAGCTGCTCGACGATCAACTGCGGGCGATTGCGCTCGCCGCGGAGGGGCAGAGCGCCATTGTGCAGGTCATGGCTCCGATGATCGACACCCCTGATGAGGCGGCCGACTTCGCGCACCGCTGCGCCCAGCACGGTCTTGGGTCGGTGGGCGTCATGATCGAAACGCCCGCCGCGGCGATCACCGCGCCCGAGATCCTCGCGTTCGTCGACTTCGCGAGCCTCGGCACGAACGACCTGGCCCAGTACACGATGGCCGCCGACCGTGAGGTTGGCGACCTCGCTCTGCTCAACGATCCGTGGCAGCCGGCGGTTCTCCGGATGATGCGACTCGCGTTCGATGCCGGTGCCGCCGCCGGGAAACCGGTGAGCGTGTGCGGTGAGGCCGCCGCCGACCCGATGCTGGCCGCGGTGCTCGTCGGATTCGGCGCATCCAGCCTGTCCATGTCACCGCGAGCGCTCGGGCACGTGAGTGAACTTCTCGACGGCGTCACCCTCGACGAGTGCCGCGCGGCGGCGGTAGGCGCGGCGTCGTCCCGAAACTCGCAGGAGGCCAGAACAGCGGCCGCTAGCGCTCTACGTATCGGTAGCTGAAGCTGCCCGCGTAGCGAAACCACTCGCCAACGAGTGGGCTGGCCAGGCGAACGTCCACGTGCTGGCTGCCGTCGGTCCACGACTCCGTGACGGTCACGGTGGCAATCCGGGGTAGCGGAATCCTGGCACGGCCGAGGTGTAGCCATTGCCGATCCGATCGGATCCGCAGCAGGCCATCCGTGACCGTCAACCGCAACCGAACCTCGAGGCCGCGTCGCCTGCCGAGGAATTCGTGGAGCTCCCCGTCGACTACACGCATGGAGTCTTCGAGCGAGCGGTCGCGCCCCGGCAGGCGGAATGTGCGGACGGCGTCGAGTCCGCCATCCGGTGTGGGGGTATTGGTCACCTCGAACGGCACATCGCGCGCGTACTCGGGGAACAGGATGCGCCGCCAGGCCAGATAGGCGAGCAGCGGACGAAGGACGCGCACTCGCGATCCGGCGATCTCGAAGACGCCGGTCGCGACGCCGACCCCACCCCCGCGGAAATAAGCCTGCAGCTCGGGCCGCAGGTTGTCGAACTCGTGACCGAGCACACGCTGGTACACCGAGTCGGTCATCCTGACATTGTCCGGCAGTTGGTACCGTGGGGCCGGTATGAACCGCACCCTGTCCGCGCTGTTCTCGGCGCTCGAGGCCGTCATCGTCGTGGCGGTCGGACTAGCGATCCCGCTCGCGCCGCTCACCGTCCTCTGGGGGGCACAGTACGGTTTCGCGCCCAACTGGACGGGTTTCTGGCGGCTCGCGGCAGACGCGTGGCTGCTCGGTCACGGTACAGACATTCTGGTGACCCTGGATGCGGCAACGGCGAAGTCGTCGGGTCTCGCGGGCGCGAGCACTCCATTCGTTCTCACCATCGCGGTCCTCGGTTTCTCCTTGCTGACCGTGCTGCTCGCACGCCGTGCCGGCAAGCGCATTGCCGAAACCAACCACCGACTGCTCGGCGAGATCGTCGCGATCATCGTGGTCGCGGGACTGTCCCTTGGGGTGACGGTGAGCGCGATCGGCTCTTCCGCCCGTCCGTCGATCTGGCAGGGAACCCTTCTGCCGACCCTGGTGTTCGTGATCGGGTTGCTGCTCGCGCGATCCGACGCCCTGCCCGCGTGGACCCGCTGGAGGCCGGACACCCGCGCCATCGTCGCGACGGCGCTCCGCGGCGGGGCCGCCGCTTCCGCGGCAGTCGTCACAGTGGCCGCGCTGGCCGTGGTCGCCTCGCTCCTCGTCAACTACGCGCAGATCATCACCCTGTACGAGAACCTCCACTCCGAGGCGCTCGGCGGCGTCGCCCTCACCATTGCGCAGATCCTGTTCCTGCCCAACCTCGTGATCTGGGCGGCGGCGTGGCTGGTCGGCCCCGGCTTTGCGATCGGCGACGGCTCTGCCGTAAGTCCGCTCGGCACGAGCCTCGGTCCGATTCCATCCATTCCGGTTCTGGGTGCGCTGCCGCAGGGGGACTTCGTGTTCGCCTTCGCGGGTCTGGTCGTGCCGATCCTGGCCGGATTCCTCGCCGGCGCGCTGCTCAGTGGCTCGCTCGCGGAACGCATCAGATCGACCGGACGCCTGACCTGGATGCTCGGCGCCGGCCTCGGATCGGGCGTCGTCGGCGGTGCCATCCTGGGCCTCCTGGCCTGGGCATCCGCGGGCTCGATCGGGCCGGGCCGGCTGCAGACCGCGGGCCCGGATCCGATCATGGTCGGCTTGGTCGCCGCCCTCGAGCTCGGCGTCGCAGCGTTCGCCGGGATGGCCGCCTCCCGCCGCTAGGCTCGAGTGGTGCTGTCGCTGGTCGTGCTCATCTCGGGTGGAGGTTCGAACCTGCGCGCGCTTCTCGAGGCCTCGGAAGATGTCGAGTTTCCGGCGCGCGTCGTCGCGATCGGCGCGGACCGAGACGCCGACGGCTTCGCCCACGCCGAGGAGTTCGGCATTCCAACCTTCTCGGTGGCGCTCTCGAACTTTCCGGACCGGGAGACCTGGGGCGACGCCCTTCTCGCCGAAATCGAACTCTGGGGACCCGACCTCGTCGTGCTGAGCGGCTTCATGAAACTGCTGCCACCACGGGTAGTGGATGCGCTCAGCCCGCGCCTGATCAACACACACCCCGCATACCTTCCCGAGTTCCCGGGAGCCCACGCCGTCCGAGACGCCCTGGTGGCCGAGGTTACGGAGACGGGCGCCAGCGTGATTGTCGTCGACAACGGCGTCGACAGCGGGCCGATCGTCTCCCAGCAACGGATCCCGGTGCTTCCCGGGGACACCGAGGCGACACTGCACGAGCGCATCAAGCCGGTCGAACGCGAGTTGCTCATCCAGGCCATCCTCGATGTCGCCAACGGCGTGGTCGACCTGGCGGAACTCGGCCGGTAAACTGGCTCCGTCGCAACTGGCGTTTGGATGGTGGACCATCGGGGAGCGACTGACACGGTTGGTGGCCGTACGCCTGGGCTGCTGCGGTACTTTCTGCACTCGACCCTGTCATCCGAAGGAGTTCTCATGAGCGGCCCCGCCATCGATCCCGCCCTGTATCGTCCACGCGACATCGTCCCCATTCGTCGGGCGCTGGTCTCGGTGAGTGACAAGACGAATCTCGTCGAGCTCGCTACCGCGCTTGCGGCTGCTGGTGTCGAAATCGTCTCGACCGGTTCGACCGCGGCGACGATCGCCGCGGCTGGCATCCCGGTGACGCAGGTCGCCGACGTGACCGGATACCCGGAGTCGCTGGATGGCCGCGTGCGCACCCTGCACCCCGCCATCCACTCGGGCCTGCTCGCCGACCTTCGCCTCGAGTCGCACGAGAGCGAGCTCGCCGCGCAGGGCATCGAACCGTTTGAACTGGTCGTGTCGAACCTCTACCCGTTCGCCGAGACGGTCGCGTCTGGGGCGGCGGATGACACGGTGATCGAGCAGATCGACATCGGTGGACCCGCGATGGTCCGCGCATCGGCGAAAAACCACGCGAATGTCGCGATCGTCACCTCGGTGTCCAGCTACCCGGTCATCTACAAGGCTCTGAAGCTGGGGGGCACGACTCTTGAGCAGCGCCGCCGTCTCGCGAAGGAAGCCTTCCAGCACACGGCCGCCTACGACCGGGCGGTCGCGGACTGGTTCACGGGCGGCGAGGCTTTCGAGGTTAGCGGGACCCTATCGGCCACGCTTCGGTACGGCGAGAATTCGCACCAGTCGGCCGCGCTCTACACGACGAACGACGGGCACGGCATCGCGCAGGCCATTCAGCTGGGCGGCAAAGAGATGTCGTACAACAACTACGTCGACGCGGATGCGGCCCTCCGCGCGGCATTCGACTTCGCCGAACCCGCTGTCGCGATCATCAAGCATGCGAACCCGTGCGGGATTGCGATCGCGGGATCGATTGCCGACGCCCACAAACGCGCTCACGCCTGCGACCCGGTCTCCGCCTACGGTGGCGTGATCGCCGCCAACGGCATCGTCACCCTGGCCACGGCGGAGTCGATCAAGCCGATCTTCACCGAGGTCGTCATCGCGCCCGGCTACGAGCCCGAGGCGCTCGCGCTTCTACAGACCAAGAAGGATCTGCGCATCCTGCAGCTTCCCGACGGCTTCTCTCGTGAAACAACGGAGTTCAAGCAAATCTCCGGCGGCATTCTTGTGCAGGATACGGACGCCCATTTTGCGCCATTCGACCAGTGGACGCTCGTCGCCGGCGACGCAGCAGACGAGGCGACCGCAGCGGATCTCGAGTTCGCGTGGCGCGCGTGCCGCGCGGTGAAGTCGAACGCGATCCTGCTGGCGAACGACGGTGCATCCGTCGGCGTCGGAATGGGCCAGGTCAACCGCGTCGACTCCTGCAACCTCGCCGTGACACGGGCCGGGGATCGCGCGAGCGGCAGCGTTGCGGCCTCCGACGCATTCTTCCCGTTCGCGGATGGCGCCCAGATCCTGATCGATGCCGGCGTTCGCGCGATCGTTCAGCCGGGTGGCTCGATTCGCGACCAGGAGGTCATCGACGCGGCGACGGCGGCCGGCGTGACGATGTACTTCACCGGGGAGCGGCACTTCTTCCACTAGCGGGATGGTCTCGACGACATGGCAGTATTTGGCCCGTTGAAGTCGTTCGACCGGACGAACTCGGCCTTCGGATTGATCAACAGGACGATTTCGGCGACGTGAGCCGCGTCATCCTGTTTATCGCGCACCCGGGGAGGAGTTTTGGTCCGATTAGGCCGCCAGGAGGATTTTCTAGACCGAAATGGGTCGAATCTCCTCCCCGGGGCGAGTGCCGCGCCACTGGTTACGCCGGCGTGACGATGTACTTCACCGGGGAGCGGCACTTCTTCCACTAGCGGCGTCCGCTGTGCTGCGCTCCACCCATCCCTTGAGCGTGTCGAAGCTGCCCTGGATCCGTTCGAGGTCCCTCGCGACGAAGAAGTCGAGGTACAGGCCGAGAAGGCTGGAGACGATCGTGCGGGCCTCACGATCCGCGAGGGCTGGCTCGAGTCCTTCGGCCCGGCCAAAGGTGCCGAGAGCGGCGGCGAAGTTGTCGAAGTCGGCGTTCAGACCGGGCGATTCAAGGTCGGGACGCTCCGCGACCGCCGCCGAGAGTGCGAACAGGATCTGGGTCTGCAGCCGGTTGTTGGGGTCAAGGAAGCGCGTCCACACCGCATCCATCGTCTCGACGCGCGTGGTTGGTCGTTTGCCCGAGAAGTGCTCGATGTATTCCTTGCTGAGCTGCATCATGACGATGCCCAGCAGGTTCTCCCGGGTGCCGAAGTAGTACCGCAGCATGCGGTGACTCGTGCCGATTTCGGCCGCAAGGTGACGCAACGAGATGTTCACGCTGCCGGTCGCGCGAAAGTGCGCGACGACCTGCGTGAGCATCGCCTCGGCGCGGGACCCGGCGTCGGGTAGTGCGCTCGACGCGGCCTCGACACGATCGGCCATCATCGTCCTCCACTGCGGGCCTGTGGCCCCCGTCGAGTTTAGATCTCGGGCGAGGATGCCGCGTGCGCCCTGGTTCGCCGAACACGCGAGTAGGCGAGCGCCAAGAGCCCAAGGAGGATCAACACGGCGCCGCCAATCGGCAGAAGCGGTGAGATGGCGACGCCAGTCGACGCCAGTGTTGGTGTCTGCACTTCGACAGCACCGATATCGATGGTCTGCACGATGCGGAGAAATCCCGAACCGCGCTGGTCGGTCGCCGGCGCGCCCGAGATCGCGGGGTCACCGGTGTTGTGTGCGGGGCTGCTACTGGCCGGGAGTCGGGTGAGGGTGGCGCCGCCGTTGTTGGCGAGTGCTCCCAGACCGAAACTGGTGACCGCGAAGTGATTCCCGGAACCGATCGCGAGGTATGGCTGGGCGGTGCCCGACGAGAGACTCCAACTCGTCGCGATGGTGTTCGTCCCCGGCAGTCCGTAGAGGAGTGCCACAGTCGCGTCGTCAGCGGTACCGAGCGACCAGAGGATCGTGTGGTCGATGACGGACGAGGTGCCGGCGAGGGTTCGAACGATCACCGCTCCCGGCCCGACGATCGTCGAGTGGGCGATCGTAAGGGGGGAGGTTCCCGTGGTCTCGATGGCGATGGCCCAGGTGGAGAATGCCGCAGCCGCCTCATCCAGTGTCGAGCTGAGCACGGTCAACCCGTGGTTACCCGTGCCGGTGAGCCTGATGCTGTTGCCGAGCGGTGCGTCTGTGGGGTCAGTCGACAGCGTGTTGCCCGCGAAGGTCGAACCCGAGACCGTGACATCCCCCTGGGTCGTCGAGCTCCAGAAGCCGCCGCCGTGCAATGCGTGATTGCCCTGGAACGAGGACGTCACGATCGATACCTGCGAGGTGGCCAATTGGAGCGCGCCGATTGCGATTGCGCCGCCATCGAGCGATGCCGTGTTGCCGCTGAAGGTGCTGCCGGTAATCGTCACGTCGCCGATGAGGCTGGCGGCAATCGCGCCACCCTCGCCATCGGACGCTGGCACGCTGGCCGTGCCGTTCGCCGTGTTACCGGTAAACGTGCTCCCACTCACGGAGACCGTCGCCACGCCGCCGCCATTGCCTTCGAAGAAGATCGCACCACCGGTGCGCGCGGTGTTGCCCGTGAACGTCGAGCCGGTGATGGTGACCAGGCCGCTCGTCCCCCGGATGAAGACCGCCCCACCGCCATTGAGGGCTCCGGACGTCGAGTTGTTGTTGGTGAAGGTCGAATCGGTGATCGTGACCGGGCCGCCGGGCTGCATCGCGAAGTCACTGAGTACCGGGCCCTCAAACCCCGCCGAGTTGATGTTCTGCCCGGTGATCCGGGTGAGTGCGAGCGATCGTGGGAGATGGTTCAGCGCCCCGAAGCTCGTGTCGATCGCCACACCCGTCCAGCCAGCCACGCTTCCGGTTGTGCCGTCGAACAGCAGGTCGTTGAATGAGAAGTCCTGATCCTGGATTGACGGAGCGGCGATCAGGAGGGAATAGGTTCCCAGTCCGCCCCGACCGGTGATGTCGAGCCCCGGCGCGCCGGATCCGTCGATCGTCAGGCCGTCGGTGATGGTCACGGAGCTCAGCAGCTCGATGACCGAGTTGGCGGGCAGCGCGAAGGTGATCGTATCCGGGCCAGCGCTCGCGTTCGCGTTCGCGATGGCATCGCGAAGACTTCCCGCTCCCGCATCCGCCGTGCTCGTCACCGAGTATGTGGCCGCCGACGCCGCCGCGGGGAATGCGACGACACCGAGAAGCGCCAGTCCGGCGATCGTGAGACCGCCAAGCAAGGCACGGGCGGTCAGTCGCTGGTGGTGAGAAATCATTCGACAAGTCTCCGGTTCGCGGGCTCGAAACAGGGCACACCGGAGAAAGCTCGGCTGCGTAACCTTAGCAGTAAAATTATCCAGTGGAACATTGGACAGACCCGCCCGCACCAATCCCACTGGTTAGATTGACTCATGAGCCCTGAGGCCAATTTGGCATCGCGGAGTCCCGCAGACAGTCACGACCTGATTCGCGTGCAGGGCGCTCGAGCGAACAACCTGAAGAACATCAGCGTCGACATCCCGAAGCGTCGGCTGACGGTCTTCACGGGCGTATCCGGCTCGGGGAAGAGCTCTCTCGTCTTCGGCACCATCGCCGCCGAGTCTCAGCGGATGATCAACGAGACCTACAGCTCGTTCGTTCAGGGCTTCATGCCGACAATGGCTCGGCCCGACGTGGACGTGCTCGGCGGGCTCACCACAGCGATCATCGTCGACCAGGAGCGGATGGGCGCCAACTCGCGCTCCACGGTTGGCACCGCCACCGACGCCAACGCGATGCTGCGCATCCTGTTCAGCCGGCTCGGGACCCCGCATATCGGGTCGCCGCAGGCGTTTTCCTTCAACGTCGCATCCATCTCGGGCGCGGGAGCAGTGACCATCCAGAAGGGCGGCACCGAGGTCAAGGAGCGCCGCAGCTTCAGCGTGCTCGGCGGCCAGTGCCCGCGGTGCGAAGGCATGGGGACCGTCAACGACATTGACCTGAGCCAGCTCTACGACGACTCGAAGTCGCTGAACGAGGGACCGTTCACGATCCCCGGCTTCAGCATGGACGGCTGGTTCGGCCGCATCTTCATCGGGTCCAGCCTGTTCGATCCGGACAAGCCGATCGCGAAATACTCCAAGAGGGAGCTCGCCGACCTGCTCTACAAGGAGCCGATGAAGATCAAGGTGGAGGGCATCAACCTCACCTACGAGGGCCTCATCCCGAAAATCCAGAAGTCGATGCTGTCGAAGGATGTCGACACGCTTCAACCGCACATCCGCGCCTTCGTCGAACGGGCGGTAACTTTCCAGACCTGCCCGGAGTGCGGCGGAACGCGCCTGAGCGCGGAGGCGCGCTCATCCACGATCAATGGGGTGAGTATCGCGGATGCCTGCGCCATGCAGATCAGCGACCTCGCCGACTGGCTGCGGACGATCGCGGAGCCCTCCGTCGAGCCACTTCTCGCGGCTCTTCGCCAGAGCCTGGACGCGTTCGTCGAGATCGGGCTCGGATACCTGTCTCTCGACCGTCCCGCCGGCACGCTGTCGGGCGGGGAGGCACAGCGCACCAAGATCATCCGCCACCTCGGCTCATCGCTCACCGACGTCACCTATGTCTTCGACGAGCCGAGCATCGGGTTGCACCCGCACGACATCCAGCGGATGAACGACCTGCTGCTCCGGCTGCGGGACAAGGGCAACACCGTGCTCGTGGTCGAGCACAAGCCGGAGATGATCGCGATCGCCGATCACGTGGTCGACCTCGGACCGGGCGCCGGAAGCGCCGGCGGCGAGGTGGTGTACGAGGGCACGCTCGACGGGCTGCGCCGCAGCGACACCATCACGGGTCGCCATCTGGATGACCGTGCCGCCCTCAAGGCGTCTGTGCGGGCGTCCACGGGGTCGCTGCCGATCCGCGGCGCGACATCCCACAACCTCCGGAACGTGGATGTCGATATCCCGCTCGGCGTGCTGGTTGTTATCACCGGCGTCGCCGGGTCGGGCAAGAGCTCGCTGGTGCACGATTCCCTCCCGACCGAGAACGTCGTGTCCATCGACCAGGGCGCCATTCGTGGGTCGCGGCGCAGCAACCCGGCGACCTACACGGGAATGCTCGACTCGATCCGCACCGCGTTCGCGAAAGCCAACGGGGTCAAGCCCGCGCTGTTCAGCGCGAACTCCGAGGGGGCGTGCCCCAACTGCAACGGTGCCGGCGTCATCTATACAGACCTGGGCATCCTCGCGAGTGTCGCCACGACCTGCGAGGTCTGCGAGGGCAAGCGTTTTGAGGCATCCGTCCTCGACTACCACCTGGGCGGCAAGGACATCAGCGAGGTGCTCGCGATGCCCGTCACCGAGGCGGTCGAGTTCTTCGCGAATGGAGAGGCGAAGACGCCGGCCGCGCACGCGATCCTCGAGCGGCTCGCCGATGTCGGGCTCGGATACATCAGCCTCGGGCAACCGCTGACGACGCTCTCGGGCGGCGAGCGGCAGCGCCTCAAACTCGCCACTCACCTCGGCGACAAGGGCGGGGTCTACGTACTCGATGAGCCGACCACGGGCCTACACCTTGCGGACGTCGAGAATCTCCTCGGACTACTCGACCGGCTCGTGGAGTCCGGCAAGTCGGTCATCGTCGTCGAGCATCACCAGGCGGTCATGGCCCACGCGGACTGGATCATCGACCTCGGCCCGGGCGCGGGCCACGATGGCGGTCGAATCGTGTTCGAGGGAACCCCCGCAGACCTGGTCGCGGGCCGCGCGGGCCTCACCGGCGAGTACCTGGCGAGGTACGTGGGTGCCTGACACTGTTCTCACATATTCGCGCAGCAGGTTCATAGGATGCGCCCGATAGGGTTCGAGCCATGACCCCGCCCTCGTTTTCGCGTCGACTGTTCGCCTCGCTGGTCGCAGGACTCGCGTCCGGACTCGCGGTGTTCGCGGCCGTGTTCCTCGCCTACTACGTCGCATCCGGTGCAGCGATCGCGAACGTACCCGGGTTCGTGCAGGCGTTCGGACCGTCTGCCGTCGTGCTGGTTGTGCTCGTGGTCGCGCTCGCCCTCCTAGGAGGGCTCGCGAATTGGCGGCGGGCACTTCTGGCGGGAGTCGTCGCCAGCGTTGTCGCGCCCTACGTCGGCACCCTTGTTGTGCTGGTAATTCGCGGTATCGAAGCCACGACGGCGTCGGATGATGCGTTCCAGGACCTGCTGACCTACAACCTGGTCTTCGTGCTGCTGTCGATCCTCGCCACGCTGACCATCGCGCGTCGCGTCTATCGGTACGCGTTCGGGCTCCGGCTCGTGACACCTCCGGCGGTGCATCGGCTGGCGATCGTGCGCGCCCCCGCCACGACTCTCGCCAAGGGGCAGGTCACCCACGTCAAACGCCGGGTCGTAAAGTTCGACAAGGCGGAGCAGCAGTGGGAGGCGTACGTCGCGGCGCTCGAGGCCGAGGGTTTCCGGACCCTGCAGATCGACGCGGATGATGAGCATCCCGACTGCGTGTTCGTCGAGGACACCGTGGTGATGCTCGGCCAGGTTGCCGTGATCACCAGCCCCGGCGCAGAGTCCCGCAAGGGTGAACAGGATGCCGTCGAAGAGGCGGTCACGGATCTCGGTCTCGAGACGCGCCACATCCGACAGCCCGGGACGCTGGATGGCGGCGATGTTCTCAAGATCGGCGACACCATCTACGTCGGCCGGGGTGGACGCACGAACGCCGAGGGCATCCGGCAGTTTCGCGCGATCGCCATCGAACTCGGCTACGCCGTGATCGCGGTTCCGGTGACGAAGGCGTTGCACCTGAAGAGCGCGGTCACGGCGCTCCCCGATGGCACGGTGCTCGGTCATTCGACCCTCGTCGACAACCCGTCGATCTTCGACCGCTACCTCGAGGTGCCTGAGGTGGCCGGTGTCGCGGTCGTCGTTCTGACCAACAATTCCGTCCTGATGTCCGCGTCCGCACCGAAGACCGCGGCGCTGATCGAGGACCTCGGCTATCGCGTGACCACCGTCGACATCAGCGAGTTCGAAAAACTCGAGGGCTGCGTCACCTGCCTGTCGGTCAGGATCAGGTAACGCTTGCGTCCATCCCGGGACGCCTATAGTCTGAAAGGCTGCTCGGGGAGCGCCGGTGTACAACATCGGGTTCACCGTGGGGCTTACGAATAGGCCGCAACCCCAGGAGGACGTCATGACGAAGACAGCATTTGCAACGGCACGCGAGTTCGCGGGAGCCAGCACTGTCGCCGCGGTCCTCCGACCGCGCCAGTAACCCCTTCCCCAGCAGCCTTCGAAAGCGGCGCCCGGCGGGCGAGCCGCATCCCAACGTCAAGTTCACAGTCTTTCGCGACTCGTAAGTTTTGTCGCGCGCGCCAAATCCCAAGGAAATCATGTCCAAATCGATCGCCTCCGATCGCCCTCCCACTCGCCCGGGAACCTTCCGCTCGATCCTCCGGATCTTCCCCTACGCCAAGTCGGCGTCGCGACGCATCCTGCTCGGGATGATCGCGGCTCTGCTTGCGGGGATCGTTGCGCTGCTCATTCCCCAGGTCCTCCGCTCACTCGTCGACGGCCCGCTGAAGACCGGCGACTCGGCGCAGATCTGGCCCGCCGTCGGAATCGTGCTGGTGCTCGGCGTGCTCGAGGCGGTGCTCATCGCGCTGCGCCGATTCTTTGTGCTGCAACCGGGCACCCACGTCGAGGCGAAGATGCGCAACGCGTTGTACGCCCGGCTCCAGGATCTCCCGGTCAGTTTTCACGACCGCTGGCCGTCCGGCCAATTGCTGTCGCGCGCGATCAGCGACCTCAACCTCATCCGCCGATGGATCTCGTTCGGCATCGTGCTGCTCATCGTGAACGTCCTCACCATCGTGGTGGGCTTCGCCTTCCTGGTCAGCATCTCGTGGATTCTTGGACTCATCTTTGTGGTCTGCTCCATTCCGCTCTGGATCTACGGCTACGTGTTCGAAAGCAAGTACTCGGTGGTCGCTCGCCGTAGCCAGGATCAGGCCGGCGACCTCGCGACCGCGGTCGAGGAGTCCGTTCACGGCATCCGCGTGCTCAAGGCGTTTGGCCGCGGGGCGCACCAGCTCGACCGGTTCGCTCGGCAGGCCGAGGAGCTGCGCGGAACGGAGATCGAAAAGGCGAAGGCGATCGCCGGGATCTGGTTCTGGCTTCTGCTGGTGCCCGACGTTACATTCGCGATCTGCCTGCTCGGCGGCGTGTGGCTGGCTGCAACCGGACAGATCACGGCGGGCGAACTCGTCGCGTTCTTCGCGACGGCGACCGTTCTGCGCTGGCCGGTCGAATCCATCGGCTTCCTGCTGTCGATGACCTTCGATACACGCACCGCGATCGACCGGTTCTTCGAGGTCATGGATGCCCCAAACACCATCCAGGACCCCGAACACCCGAAGACGATCCGGAAGCCGGAGGGCCGCCTGTCCTTCAATGACGTGCACTTTCGCTACGAGGATTCCGCCGCGCAGTATCCCGACCTCGTCGACGGCCTCAGCCTGACCCTCGAGCCCGGCGAGACCATGGCGCTCGTTGGGCTGACCGGCTCGGGCAAGTCGACAGTCACCGCGCTGACGACTCGCCTTTACGACGTGACCGGTGGCTCGATCACGCTCGACGGAGTCGACATCCGTGACCTGACCCGGTACGACCTTCGCAAGCACATCGCGATGGCATTCGAGGACGCGACGCTGTTCTCGGCATCCGTTCGCGACAACGTTCTGCTCGGTCGTCCGGAGGCGAGCGAGGATGACCTCGCCGAAGCGCTCGACATCGCGCAGTCCGCGTTCGTCTACGAACTGCCGAACGGCCTCGACACCAGGGTCGGCGAAGAGGGGCTCAGCCTCTCTGGGGGCCAGCGCCAGCGGCTGGCACTCGCTCGCGCCGTGGCGGCGAAGCCGGAAGTGCTGGTTCTCGACGACCCGCTGTCCGCACTGGATGTGGATACGGAAGCTCTCGTTGAGGCGGCTCTTCGCCGAGTCCTCGCCTCGACGACGGCACTGATCGTCGCTCACCGGCCATCCACCGTCATGCTGGCCGACCGGGTCGCACTGCTTCAGGGCGGGCGCATCACGGCGGTGGGCAAACACTCCGATCTGCTCGCCTCGAACGACCACTACCGCTTCGTGATCTCGAGTCTCGAGGACGAAGAGGCTCGGGAAGCCGCAGAGCGAGAACGACAAGACAACGACCGTACCGACCGAAAGGAGGCGTCACTGTGAGCGTCGCCGGAGTAGAAGGCGAAGAGCGGGACGACCTGAACAAGGCCGAATCGCGGCAACTGCGTGAGCGCTCGGTTCGGCTGCTCGGATCGCTGCTGCGCCCGCTGCGCGGGAAGGTCGCGTGGACATTTGTGATCGTGGTGATCTCGACCGCGGCGCAGATTGCGGGACCCGCCCTGATCGCGTTCGGAATCAACGTCGGCCTGCCGGCACTGGTCAAGCACTCGGACTGGGCGCCGCTGTCGCTCACGGTGGCCGCCTACCTGGTGGCCGCCGCTCTCGGAGCGTGGCTCATCTCCACGTACACCGTCCTGAGCGCACGGATCAGCCAGGCCATCCTCATCGATCTCCGCAAGCGGGTCTTCCGGCACACCCAGCTATTGAGCCTCGAGTTCCACGAGACCTACACGTCGGGCCGCATCATCGCGCGCCAGACCAGCGATCTCGATACGATTCGCGAACTGCTCGACTCCGGCATCAATCAGCTCATCCAGGGCGTTCTGTACATGGGGTTCATCGCGATCGCGATGTTCTCACTCGATTGGGTGAGCGGTGTCGTGCTGGTTGTGGCGCTCATTCCGCTGTACTTCCTTGCGCGCTGGTTTCAGAAGAGCTCCAACAGCCTGTTCCGACTCACGAGGGTCACTTCGGCTCGGGTGATCGTGCACTTCGTCGAGACCATGACGGGTATCCGCGCGGTCAAGGCGTTCCGCAAGGAAAAGCGCAATGAGGATGAGTTCGGCCAACTGGTCGAGGACTACCGCGCGGCCAACGGCAAGACAATCCAGCTGTTCGGAATCTTCGATCCCGGCCTCGTCCTGATCGGAAACCTCGCGCTCGCGGCGATCCTGCTGGTCGGTGGCCTTCGGGTCGCGACCGGCGCCGTAGAGATCGGGACCCTTCTCGCGGTGCTGCTGTACACGCGCCAGTTCTTCGGGCCCGCCGAAGAGATGGCGATGTTCTACAACTCCTACCAGTCCGCGTCGTCAGCGCTCGAGAAGATCTCGGGTGTGCTGGAGGAGGAGCCGAGCGTTCCCGATCCCGTGCGCCCTGTCGACCTTCGGAAGGCCAGCGGCAGGGTCAGCTTCGACAAGGTGGAGTTTGCGTACAGCAACGATCGCATCGTGCTGCCGACGTTCGACCTCGACATCCCGGCCGGACAGACGATTGCGCTGGTCGGGTCGACGGGCGCGGGCAAGTCGACTCTGGCGAAGCTGATCTCGCGGTTCTACGACCCGACGCAGGGGGAGGTGGAACTCGACGGCATCGACCTGCGCCGGTTGCACCCGAAGGATCTGCGTCGCGCCATCGTGATGGTGACCCAGGAGGCGTACCTGTTCTCGGGGAGCGTGGCGGACAATATCGCGCTGGGCAAGCCGGATGCGACTCGCGCGGAGATTGTGGCTTCTGCCAAAGCAGTCGGGGCGCACGAGTTCATCCAGTCACTGCCGGACGGCTACGACACGGACGTGAACAAGCGCGGCGGTCGCGTCTCGGCGGGGCAGCGCCAGCTGCTGTCGTTTGCTCGCGCGTTCATCGCCGATCCGGTCGTGCTCATCCTGGACGAGGCGACCGCCTCCCTGGACATCCCGAGCGAGCGACTGGTGCAGGAGGGTCTGCAGACCCTGCTGGCCGATCGCACCGCGATCATCATCGCGCACCGCCTCTCGACGGTCGCGATCGCGGATCGGGTGCTGGTGATGGAACACGGTGTGATCGTCGAGGATGGCCCACCGAACGAGCTCATCGCCGGAACCGGTCGCTTCGCCCAGCTGCACGCCGCGTGGCGCGACTCGCTGGTCTAGGGGCGTGAACCGTGACTCCCACTGACACGCCACGTCTCCATTTTCGCGAGATGACCGACAACGATCTAGACAGCATGGTGGCACTGCTCGGCGACCCCGAGGTCATGACCTTCTACACGTCACCGAAGTCGCGGGAAGAGACGCAGGGCTGGATCAACTGGAACAAGAACAACTACGCCCAGTATGGCTTCGGACTGTGGATTATCGAGACGCTCGACGGAGAGTTCGTCGGAGACTGTGGGCTCACGTGGCAGCAGGTCGACGGCGAGCGTGCACTGGAGGTCGGCTATCACGTTCGACGCGACCTCCAGGGGTACGGATACGCGACCGAGGCGGCGTCTGCCTGTCGCGAGTACGCCGCACAGCTCGGGCAGCCGAACCTCGTTGCGATCATCCATCCCGAGAATGTCCCTTCGCAACGCGTTGCAGAGAAGATCGGCCTAACGTTCCAGTCTTCGTCGGTGGACAGTAGGGGCCAGGTAAGGTCGGTCTTCGGGGCGGCGCTTTAGCCCTGAGGCGACCGGGCACATTCGCGCTGGCTAGGTTGGCGACCAGCGCGCCCGCGGCAGGTCGACCCGAAAGACGCCACTCGCGGACCACGTGAGCGGGGTGGATTCCGCACGATAGTACTCGAGGGCGCGCGACTCGTGGTTCTGGGCCGGATGACCGCTCGCCCGAACCACGCGCCACCAGGGCACATCGCCGCCGTAGTAGGCCATCACCTGGCCGACACCGCGCGCGGCGCGGGATCCGATCGCCGCGGCCACATCGCCGTAGCTCATCACCCTGCCGGCCGGGATCTCTTCGACCACCGCCAGCACACGAGAAACGAAGTCCTCGTTCGGTTCGCTCACGTGGCGGAGGAGCCCCGACGCTGGCCAAGGACCACGTAGTTCTCGAATTCACCGAACGTCGTGAAGCCGAGCGACTCGTAGAGCGGGAGAGCCTGCGAGTCCTTCTCGAGGGTCTGCAGAGCGACGCGATCTTCGCCGCGGGAGTCGAGCAGCGTCGTCAGCAGGGCACGACCCAGTCCCTTGCCCCGCTCCTCGGACTCGACGGCCAACTCCGCGATCTCGAAGTGACCCCCGAGCCAGGCCTTCTCCAGCGAGGGGTGGATGCGCGCCGCGACGTAGTCGGTCCAGTACTGGCCGTGCTCGCCGATGTAGCCGTAGCAGAATCCGACCAGCTTGCCGTCGTCGTTGCGCGCGGTGGTCATCCCGAAGCCCTCGCGGGCGAGGTGCCTGGGGAAGATGTCGTTCTCGAAGGCGGTGATGCCGAGCTCCGACTTGTCCCAGCGGTCAGACGACACCGCAAAGGCGGTGCGGTAGATCGCCCGAATCTCGTCGGCGAGTGCCGCGGCCTCCGTCGGACCGAGCAGTTCGACCGTGCAGGTCGTGGTGGGGATACTCGCTGAATCGCTCACAGCTCCAGTGCTCCAATGTTCTCGCCGTACTGGGTCTGCCCAATGACGACAAAGCCGATGTGTAGAAAAAACTGTTCGGGGCCGTCCTCGCCGGGTTCCCAAATAACGTACAGACGATCGAAGCCCCGGCTACGTGCCTCGTCGGCGAGGGCATGAGCGGCAAACTTTCCGATGCCGAGACCCTGCGCGGAGGCCGCGACGTTGATTCGCCAGATACAGCTGCGGAACTCGACCTGCTGCGCGTCCGGGTCAAAGTTTCCGCGGATGAAGCCGACAACCTCATCCGCGCCGCTGGCGGAGTCGATGACGACTCGTGGCCACGAGGTGGCAGGGTTGATGTACGCATCGGCGATGGCGTACGAGGTCGGAGTTACGAACTGCTCCTGGCCGCGTCGCAGGGTGAGTCCGTTGGCCGCCACGATTGTTTTGGCGGAAAGTTCTTCCAGTCGCAGGTTCCCCATGGACACAGGGTAACCGCTCATTGTTACGGCCAGTATTCGGTGAAAAGGTTTCACGTGCTCTCGAGGGTCGAAGCGAGAGAGGATAGCTGAGTGAACATCACTGGAGCCGTTCTCGAGGAAGTCGATGCGAAACGACCGTTTGCGGCGTCGCGGCCGATCTCGATCTCGGAGCTCCAGCTGGATGAGCCCGGTCCGGGCGAGCTCCTCGTGCAGATCGAGGCGGCCGGCGTGTGCCATTCCGACCTCTCGGTCGTCGACGGCAGCCGGATTCGACCGGTGCCCATGCTTCTCGGCCACGAGGCCGCCGGTATCGTCGTTCAGCTCGGTGCCGGATCCGGCGGTTCAGGCAAATCGAAGCTCGAGGTCGGCGATCGAGTCGTGATGACATTCCTTCCGCGCTGCGGCACGTGCGCGGGATGCGCGACGGGTGGCCGGCTACCCTGCGAGGTCGGGACCGCGGCCAACGCCGCCGGGACGCTCGTGGGCGGGGGACGGCGGCTCAGCCGGGACGGCGTTCCCGTGAACCATCACCTCGGAGTCTCCGCTTTCGCGACTCACGCCGTCGTGAACCGAACATCCGTCGTCAGGGTCGACAGCGACGTGCCCCCGGATGTTGCGGCGGTTCTGGGTTGCGCCGTACTCACCGGCGGCGGCGCGGTGCTCAACGCAGGACATCCCGGGCTCGGCGAGACCGTCATGGTCGTCGGACTGGGCGGCGTCGGAATGGCCGCTCTCCTCACGGCGATCGCCGCGGGGCATCCCGTCGTCGGCGTCGACGCTGTACCCGAGAAGCTCGAGCGCGCGCTTGCACTGGGTGCGAGCGAGGTGTTCACGCCCGAGGAGCTCGCGGAGTCGGGCGTCACCGCGTCTGTAGTTGTTGAGGCAGCGGGCAATCCGCGTGCGTTCGAAACGGCCATCTCGGGTACGTCGGCCGGGGGCATCACCGTCACTGTCGGGTTACCATCTCCGACGGCGATGGCGAGCATCTCGCCTCTCGGTCTCGTCGCACAGGCGCGCACGATCGTCGGCAGTTACCTGGGCTCGGCAGTGCCGCAGCGCGACATCCCGCGCTACGTCAAGCTGTGGCGCGCGGGTCGGCTGCCGGTCGAGGAACTCATCTCGTCGCGCATCTCCCTCGATGGGGTAAACCGCGCGATGGACGACCTCGCCGATGGCCAGGCGATCCGTCAGATCATTGAGTTCTGAGGCGGGCGCGCGAAACATACCGGCTGGTCGGTATTATCGATCTATGACGTCGACCTCGCCCCCAAGCTCGAGCGTCGGAGCGCCTGAGCCGCGTCAGCTTCCCGGTCTCGACGTGCGCGCGCTGCAGAACTGGTTGCTGGTGAACCAGCCGGAGTTGGTCGGCGCCGTCCCGCTCAGTGCGAACCTGATCGCGGGGGGTCGAAGCAACCTGACCTACGCCATCCGCGGCGCCGCAGAACCCCTCGTGCTTCGCCGCCCGCCACTCGGACACGTGCAGTCCACAGCGCACGACATGGCGCGCGAGTTCCGGATCATTTCGGCACTTCGTGGGAGTCGCGTCCCCGTGCCGCGCGCGGTGCGATATGTGGATGACCCCACGTCCGGCGTCGACGGCCCGTTCTACCTGATGGAACGGGTGAAGGGCAAGCCGCTCGTGACTCGTGCCGCGAACGCTGCATACACCCCGGCCCAGCTGCGCGAGCTGAGCCTGGACCTTGCGCGCACGCTCGCCCACCTGCATTCCATCGAGCCGGAGGAGGTGGGCCTCGGCGACTTCGGTCGGTCGGAGGGATTCGTGGTCAGGCAGGTCGAGCGCTGGGGGACGCAGTACAAAGGCTCCCGCAGTCGTGAGCTCCCCGAGCTGGACGCGTTGCAGCGAGAGCTTCACCGGGGCATCCCCGAAACGCGACG
>JAUZFP010000058.1 GCA_030838475.1 Actinomycetota bacterium | reverse complement strand
CAGCGGGCAGGCCCGTCGATGGCGAATCAATCGTCTCGGGGATCTCGTCCTCGGGAAGGTTCGCCGCAAAGTTGCGGACCGTCTCGTTGCCCAGCTCGTCCCAGTACGAGACCTGGATCCGCTCGGCGTGAAAACCGCGATCTTGCTCGCCCATGGGGCCAGCTCCGACGCGAGAACCGCGAATAGCACTACCGCCTGAAGCCACGGGATCTCTCTTTCGAACCAGGTGTTGCGCGAACGGGTGGACTAAGGCTGAACGACTCAGCCAGCAAACTTGAGGATCAGGCCCAGCACCACGATGCAGGTGATCCAGACCAGACACAGGATGACCGTGATGCGGTTCAGGTTGCGCTCCGCGACACCGGATGCGCCAAGGTTCGAGGTCACGCCGCCACCGAACATGTCGGAGAGACCGCCGCCGCGCCCGCGGTGCAGCAGGATCAGCAGGGTCAGCAAGAGACTCACCAGCCCGAGAATGACCTGCAGGATTACCTGAAGAATTGCCACGACTAACCTTTCAACACGGCCAGAAGGCCGAACGTAAGTATAACTTGCCTGCGCGCTACCTGAAGGTCAGGTTCCGACGTGCTTACGAAACTGGGCGATAGACGCGAATTCGGCGATGTCGAGACTCGCTCCCCCGACGAGTGCGCCGTCGACGTTCGGCTGGCGCAGGAACCCGGCAATGTTCGACGACTTGACCGACCCGCCGTAGAGGATGCGCGTCGCGTCCGCCACCTCGCCACCGAGGACCTCGCCGAGAACGTAACGCAACTGTTCGGCCACCTGTTCGGCCTGCTCCGGGGTTGCCGCCTGGCCCGATCCGATGGCCCACACCGGTTCGTAGGCGACGACGATGTTGGTCGCACCGCCCGCCAGTGCGAGCGCACCGTGCAGCTGCTGAACCGGAACCGCGCTGGGACCATAGAGCTCGAGGTCCTCTGCGGTCTCGCCGACACAGATCACCGGAACGAGGCCGTTCTTGATGGCGTTCGCCACCTTCTCGGCGATGTGCTCATCGCCCTCGTGGTGATACTGGCGCCGCTCGGAGTGGCCGACGATGACGTACTGCACGTCGAGAGCCTTCAGGAACTCGGCCGAGATCTCGCCCGTGTATGCGCCGTTCGGATGAGCGGAGACATCCTGGGCACCGAAGCCCAACTCGATCTTGTCCCCGGAGATCAACGTCTGCACGGATCGCAGGTCGGTGAACGGTGGGAAGACCGCAACCTCGGTGACGCCGTAGTCGTGCCGGGCATCCTTGAGGGTCCACGCAAGCTTTTGCACAAAAGCAATCGCCTGCAGGTGGTCAAGGTTCATCTTCCAGTTGCCCGCGATGAACGGAATACGTTCTGCCATTACGCTGCTTCTTTCATTTGCCGGAGGGCTGCCAGCCGAGTACTTCGAGACCGGGAAGTTTTTTGCCCTCGAGGAACTCGAGGCTCGCTCCGCCGCCCGTAGAAATGTGGCCGAACTGATCATCCGAGAATCCGAGCGCGCGCACCGCCGCCGCCGAGTCTCCTCCGCCGACGACCGCGAGGCCATCGACGGTGGTGAGCGCCTCGGCGATCGCGAACGTGCCGGCGGCGAACGGCGATAGCTCGAATACGCCCATCGGACCATTCCAGAACACCGTTTTCGATGTCGAGATGATCGACGCGAAGTTCTTGGCCGTGTCCGGACCGATGTCGAGGCCGAGACCGGATGCGCCGAACTCGGTGTCCTCGATCGCGTGGGCGGCCGCGACGACGTGTTTTGCATCGCCGCCGAACTTCTCCGCAACCACCACGTCCGTCGGGAGCACGATTTCGACGCCGAGCTCGCTCGCCTTGGTCAGGTAGCCCTTCACGGTCTCGACCTGGTCGAGTTCGAGCAGGCTTCCGCCAACCTTGTAACCCTGGGCGACGAGGAACGTGAACAGCATTCCGCCGCCGATTAGGAGGCGGTTCACGCGCGGGAGAAGGGCACCGATGACGTCGAGCTTGTCGGAGACCTTCGACCCGCCCAGCACGACCGTATACGGCTTCTCCGGGTTCACCGTAAGTCGCTCGAGAACACTCAACTCCTGTTCAATGAGCAGACCCGCGGCGCTTGGTAGCTCTTCCGCGAGCTCGTAGACGCTCGCCTGCTTGCGATGAACGACACCGAAACCGTCGGACACGAAGGCATCACCGAACGCCGCGAGGTTTTTCGCAAAGTCCTTGCGGTCGTGCTCGTGCTTGCTCGTCTCATCCGCGTTGAATCGGAGGTTCTCCAGCAGGACCACACCGCCGTCACCAAGCGCGTCGACGGCGTCCCTGGCTGAGTCGCCAATCGTGTCCTTAGCGAACACGACCGGGCGGCCAAGCAGCTCGGAGAGGCGGTGCGCAACCGGAGCGAGGCTGTACTTGTCCTCCGGAGTGCCCTCCGGTCGTCCGAGGTGCGAGATCACGACCAGGCGTGCACCCGCGTCCAGCAGCGCATTCAGCGTGCCCAGCGAGGCGCGAATTCTGCCGTCGTCAGTGATCTGCCCGTTCTTCAACGGAACGTTCAGATCACAGCGAACGACCACGGTCTTGCCGGAGAGGTCTCCTAGCGACGCAAGCGTGCGCAGTGCCATCGCAGAAATCTACAGTCTGTCGGCGACGTATTCGGTGATGTCAACGAGGCGGTTGGAGTATCCCCACTCGTTGTCGTACCAGGAGGCAACCTTGACCTGGCTGCCGATGACCTTGGTCAGACCGGCATCGAAGATCGACGAGTGCGGGTCGCCCTGGATGTCGCTGGAGACGATCTCGTCCTCGGTGTACTTCAGGATGCCCTTGAGCGGTCCCTCGGCGGCGGCCTTGTATGCGGCGTTGATCTCGGCGACCGTGACGGGCTTGGTCGCCTCGATGGTCAGGTCGGTGATCGAGCCGGTGATCACCGGCACGCGAAGCGCGTAGCCGTCGAGCTTGCCAACGAGCTCCGGGATGACCAGGCCGAGTGCCTTAGCCGCACCAGTGGAGGTGGGGATGATGTTCTGGGCGGCAGCGCGGGCACGACGAAGGTCGCTGTGCGGGCCATCCTGCAGGTTCTGGTCGGCCGTGTAGGCGTGCACGGTGGTCATGAAACCACGCTCGATCCCAAAGTTGTCCATGAAGACCTTTGCGAGAGGCGCGAGGCAATTGGTCGTGCAGGAGGCGTTCGAAATGATGTCGTGCGTCGAGGAGTCGTACGTCCCCTCATTGACGCCGAGAACCAGCGTCGCCACGTCATCGCCGGTCGCCGGGGCTGAGATGACAACCTTCTTGGCTCCCGCGGTGATGTGCTGGCGAGCGTCGACCGACTTCGTGAATCGACCGGTGGACTCGACGACAATCTCAACGCCCAGCTCGCCCCAGGGGAGCTCGGCCGGGTTGCGCTCGGCGAGAACCTTAATAGCCTTGCCGTTGACGATGATCGAGTCGCCCTCAACCGTGACCGTGGCGTTCAGCCGGCCAGCGACGGTGTCGTACTTGAGCAGGTGAGCCAGAGCGGCCGGGCTGTCGAGGTCGTTGACCGCGACGATTTCAAGGTCGCTGCCCTTTTCGAGTGCGGCGCGGAAGAAGTTGCGGCCGATTCGACCGAATCCGTTGATACCGATCTTGACGCTCAATGAAACTCCTGCTGTTCATGCGCCCGTGGGACGGGCACTTTTGTGGTGGTGGTAGGGGGAAAACAACAACAACACGGGTATGGCCGGGGCTTCCGCCAACGCAGAATGCCCCGGCCACAATGCCGTTACGAGAGTAGCAGTAGCGCGCTGGCGCCCGTGCGCGCGGCTTCGAAGCGAGCCTGTGCATCCGCCCAGTTGACGATGTTCCAGAACGCCTTCACGTAGTCGGCCTTGACGTTCACGTAGTCGAGGTAGAAGGCGTGCTCCCACATGTCGAGCTGCAGCACCGGGATGGTACCGAGGGCGGTGTTGCCCTGCTGGTCGAACATCTGCTGGATGATCAGCTGCTTGCCGACCGCGTCCCAGGACAGGACGGCCCAGCCGGAACCCTGGAGGCTGGTTGCTGCGGCGGAGAAGTGACCGACGAACTTGTCGAACGATCCGAAGTTGTCGTCGATGGCGGCGGCGAGTTCACCGGTCGGCTTGTCGCCGCCGTCCGGGGAGAGGTTTTTCCAGAAGATCGAGTGGTTGATGTGGCCGCCGAGGTGGAAGGCGAGGTCCTTCTCGAGCTTGGGGACGTTCGTGTAATCGCCCGCATCGCGCGCCTCGGCGAGCTTGGCGAGCGCGGTGTTCGCACCCGCGACATAGACCGCGTGGTGCTTGTCATGATGCAGCTCCATAATCCGCGCGCTGATGTGCGGCGCGAGGGCTGCATAGTCGTAAGGAAGATCAGGAAGTGTGTACTCAGCCATCAAATTCTCCTAGCAAATTGCCCCAGACCGCGCGAATTCGTCGAGCCGGGGGTGACCTTTTCAGTCTATCTACGACAACCCGACGCGTTCTCGGAAGCTTCCCAGAAGCCGCACCGTATCTGGCAGTTACTCGTCCATGTCGGGTGGAAGATTCGCATCCGTCCCGGGAATGCCGAGATCGGATGCGCGCTTGTCGGCCATCGCGAGCAGACGACGGATGCGACCCGCGACGGCGTCCTTCGTCATCGGCGGATCCGCGTGGTGGCCCAGTTCATCGAGGCTCGCATCGCGGAAGCGCAGCCGAAGGTCGCCCGCGTAGCGGAGGTGCTCCGGCACGTCGTCGTCGAGAATCTCGAGGGCCCGCTCCACACGAGAGCACGCAGCAACGGCAGCCTGGGCCGAGCGCCGGAGATTCGCGTCATCGAAGTTCACCAGTCGATTGGCCGTTGCCCGCACCTCGCGGCGCTGGCGCATCTCTTCCCACGCCGTGACACTGGTAACGGCGCCCATCAACACGAGCATGGCGCTGATTGCCTCGCCGTCGCGGATGACCACCCGGTGTACTCCGCGAACCTCGCGCGCCTTGGCCGGAATGTGGAGGCGCCCAGCCGCCCCAACGAGGGCCATCGCGGCCTCGTTGCCCGGGCAGATGACTTCGAGAGCCGCGGATCGGCCCGGATCGGTCAGCGTTCCCCTCGCCAGGAATGCTCCCCGCCACACGGCGGCGAGTTCCTCGCGCGAACCCGTTGTCAGTCGATTGGGGAGACCCCGGATGGGCCGCCTGCGGGCATCAAGAAGACCCGTTTGTCTCGCCAGCGTCTCGCCGCCGTCGACGACCCGCACCAGGTAGTGGTTCGCCTGTCGCGTGCCGGATGCCGAGACCACAGCGACCTCGCTGCGCACGCCGTAGAGCTCCGCGAGATCCTTGCGCACCCGACGGCCGAGCACGGGGCTGTCGAGCTCCGCCTCGACCGCGATGCGATTCGAGATCACGTGAAGGCCGCCGGCGAAGCGAAGAATCGTGGCGAGTTCCGCTGCGCGCACCGTGGTCTTGCTGACGCCGACCCGTGCGAGTTCTTCTTTAACATCGGCGGTCAGTGCCACTATGCGATCCTCTTCATTTCATTCAGTTACGTAGCTGGGGGTGACGATTCGTCGCCGGTGGGCCGGGGCTATTCCCGGCCGAGATCTCGATGCTTGACGTTGACCACGACGCCGGGTTCAGCGCGCAACAGCGAAGCCAATTTCTCTCCGACAGCAACTGAGCGATGCTTACCGCCCGTACACCCAATGGCGATCGTAGCGTGTCTCTTGTTCTCGCGTTGGTACCCAGCGAGCACCGGCGAGAGGGCCCTGGCGTACGCGGACACGAACTCCTCCGCTCCCTCGCCACCCATCACGTACGCGCTGACCTCCGGGTCGAG
>JAUZFP010000152.1 GCA_030838475.1 Actinomycetota bacterium | reverse complement strand
GAGTGCCAAGCGAAGTTGAGGCATAGCCACTAGCCTAATAGCGCGGGAGATTTGGCCCGAAAGCAGCACCTAGAGGAGCCGAAGTGGACAAACAACGCGACTTCGTTCTTCGCACAATTGAAGAGCGCGGCGTCAAATTCATCCGGCTCTGGTTCACGGATGTCGTCGGTACCCTCAAGTCGGTCGCGATCGCGCCCGCCGAGGTGGAGGGCGCATTCGCGGAGGGCCTCGGATTCGACGGATCCGCGATCGAGGGGCTGACCCGGTCCTACGAGGCCGACGTGCTTGCGCATCCTGACCCGACCACGTTCCAGATTCTCCCGTGGCGTGGCGAGGTCGACCCGACCGCGCGCATGTTCTGCGACATCACGACCCCGGACGGGCAGCCGGCGGTCGCCGACCCGCGCAACGTTCTGAAGCGCACGCTCGCGAAGGCCGGCGAGCGCGGATTTACGTTCTACACGCATCCCGAGATCGAGTTTTATCTGCTGAAGTCGAGCAAATACAAGAACGGCGGACCGGTCCCGGTCGACTCGGCCGGCTACTTCGACAACGTGCCAGGTGGCACGGCACACGATTTCCGCCGCCGCTCCGTTCGGATGCTCGAAGATCTCGGAATCTCCGTCGAGTTCAGCCACCACGAGGCGGGCCCGGGTCAGAACGAGATCGACCTGCGCTACGCCGACGCGCTGACCACCGCCGACAACATCATGACGTTCCGCACGGTCATCAAGGAGGTCGCTATCGAGCAGGGCGTCTACGCGACGTTCATGCCGAAGCCACTGTCGGGTGAACCCGGTTCTGGCATGCACACGCACATGTCGCTCTTTGAGGGTGACACCAATGCGTTCTTCGATGTCGCCGGCCAGTACCAGTTGTCCAAGATCGGTCGCCAGTTCATCGCCGGACTCCTGCGGCACGCCCCGGAGATCACCGCGGTGACGAACCAGTTCGTCAACTCCTACAAGCGCCTCTGGGGTGGTTCTGCGGAGAGCAAGCTCGGCGAGGCGCCAAGTTTCGTGACCTGGGGACACAACAACCGCTCGGCACTCGTACGCGTGCCCCTCTACAAGCCCGGCAAGGGCCAGAGCGCACGAGTCGAATACCGCGCGATCGATTCTGCCGCAAACCCGTATCTTGCGTATTCGCTGCTGCTCGCGGCTGGCCTCAAGGGCATCGAGGAGAGCTACGAGCTCCCCGCCGAAGCCGAAGACAACGTCTGGGAACTGTCGGACAGCGAGCGGAAGGCGCTCGGCTACGACCAGTTGCCGGCGAGCCTCGACCACGCGGTATCGCTCATGGAGGACTCCGAGTTGGTTGCCGAGACGCTGGGGGAGCAGGTCTTCAACTACGTGCTGCTCAATAAGCGTCGCGAGTGGAACGAGTACCGCGCCCAGGTCACGCCGTTCGAGCTGGAGAGCAACCTAGAAATCCTGTGACTCCTGCTCCCCTAAGAACTCGGGAATAACGTGTCAACACGCCCCACAAATCAGACAACGCTGACTGAACTGGCGAAACTCGGCTTTACCGAGCTGGGCGAGGCTGGGGCATTGGTCGACGCGCTTCCGGACGGGCTGATCGCCTCGTTTGCGCACGCCGCGGACGCCGACCAGGCGCTGCGGCTGCTGGGGGAACTGCGCGAGCGTGCGCCGGTAGAAGTGGATGCGGTCCTGGCCGACGAGGGTGCCGCCGATCGGATTGTCCGCATCCTTGGCGCGTCCAGCGGCATCGCGGAATTCTTCCTTCGTCACCCGGGTGAGCTGGACGTGCTGCTACGTCCGCTCGAAGCCCTTCCCGACGCAGACACCCTCCGAGCAGACCTGATCGCGGCCGTCGATGGTCTGACCGACGATGCCGCGTTTACCGCGCTCCGAGTGCGCTATCGGCGCCATCTCGCGGCGCTCGCCGCATGGGATCTCGCGAACCCGGATCCGCTGGCCGCCGTCTCCCAGGTAACCGGGATGCTCTCCGACCTCGCGGGAGCGGCACTCGACGCGTCCCTCGATATCGCGCGGCGGTCCACCCGATTCGCCAGCGCGGATGTCGCCAACACCCGCCTCGCGATCATCGGTATGGGCAAGGCGGGTGCGCGCGAACTCAACTACGTGAGTGACGTCGACGTGATCTTCGTGGTCGAGGCCGCCGGTGACCTCGGCTCCGACCGGGCCGTGGAAATCGGAACCCGCCTGGCCATGCAGACCGCGCGCGGAATCCAGGAGCTTGCCTCGGAGCCCATGCTGTGGGAGGTGGACGCCAACCTCCGCCCAGAGGGCAAGGACGGCGCACTGGTGCGCACGCTCGAATCCCATCTCGCCTACTACGACCGCTGGGCGAAGAGTTGGGAGTTCCAGGCGCTGCTCAAGGCGCGTCCCCTCGCCGGTGATCTGGAGCTCGGCGACCGGTACGCCGCGGCGATCGCACCGCTGGTGTGGTCTAGTGCGTCGCGAGAGAATTTCGTCGAATCGGTGCAGCGGATGCGCGAGCGCGTCACCGACAACATCCCCGCGGATGAGCGCGACATCCAGCTGAAGCTGGGTCCGGGCGGCCTCCGCGACGTCGAGTTCACCATCCAGCTGCTGCAGTTGGTGCACGGCCAGCACGATCCGGAGGTACGACAGCAGGCGACCCTGCCGGCGCTGGTCGCGCTCGCGGCACAGGGATACATCGGTCGCGTCGAGGCCTCCGAGTTCTCGCGCGACTACCGTTTTCTTCGCCTGCTCGAACATCGGCTTCAACTGTCGAGGCTGTCCAGAACTCACCTGATGCCGCGCGAGCCGGAGGCGGTCCGCATCCTCGCTCGCGCGACGGGTCTCTACGCGAACGCCGATGAGCTTACCGAGGCGTGGCAGCGTACCAAGCATGAGGTGCGGAGCCTCCACGAGCGGCTGTTCTACCGCCCGCTGCTCACGGCCGTGGCCGCGCTTCCCAACGACGAACTGACGCTGTCGAGCGAACAGGCCGAAGCACGGCTCGCCGCCATCGGGTTCCGCGATCCCGCCGGTGCCCTGCACCACATTGCCGCGCTGACCGGTGGAGTTTCCCGGCGGGCAACCATTCAGCGCACCCTACTTCCGGTCATGCTCGGCTGGTTCGCCGAAGGCGCCGATCCGGACCACGGCCTGCTGGCGTTTCGCCGGCTGAGCGACGACCTCGGCGAGGCCTACTGGTTCCTGCGCATGCTGCGTGATTCCTCCGGGGCTGCGCAGAGGCTCACCAGCGTGCTGTCCGGTTCACGTTTCGTCAGCAACCTGTTCGAGCGAATTCCGGAGGGTGCCGCCTGGCTCGAAAACGAGGACGAGCTCGAGCCACGTAGTCTCGAGATTCTGCTCGATGAGACCCACGCGACCATCGCGCGCCACGACGACGACATCGAGGCGGCCGCCCTCGCACTCCGCACCGCTCGACGTCGTGAGGTGCTTCGGGTCGCGATTGCCGGCATCCTTGGGCTTGCATCGATCTCCCGCATCGGCCTCGCACTGACGGACATCACAACGGCACTGCTCGCCGGCATGCTGGAGCTCGCCCGACCGGAACCGGACGGCATGGAGTTTGCGATCGTCGCGATGGGTCGCTACGGCGGCCAGGAGCTCGGTTTCGGCTCCGACACGGACATCGTCTACGTCTACCGCGCGACGACAGCGTCAGGCGAGGAGGCGCAGGCGCGGTCGGAGCAGATCGTCTCAACCCTGAATCGCCTCACCGAGGACCTGAGACTCCCGCTCGACCTCGACATCGGGCTGCGCCCCGAGGGCAAGAACGGTGCGGTGGTGCGCTCCCTCGACAGTTATCGTGCCTACTACAAGCGTTGGTCGCTGACCTGGGAGGCCCAGGCCCTGCTGCGGGCGCGCGGTGTCGCCGGGGATAGCGAGCTCATTCGCGACTTTGAGAAACTGGCGGACGAGGTGCGCTACCCGGCGAAGATCGGCGAGCAGGATGTCCGCGAGGTGAAGCGGATCAAGGCGCGCGTCGAGTCCGAGCGGTTGCCGCAGGGCGCGGATCCGGCGCGTCACCTCAAGCTGGGCCGCGGCTCACTTAGCGACGTTGAGTGGTTCGTGCAACTGCTCCAGTTGCAGTTCGGGGCGAGCATCCCGGGCCTCCGGACCACGTCTACTCTGACCGCGCTCACCGTAGCTGCCGAGAACAAGCTGGTGTCCGAGTCCGATGCGGCGCGCCTGCGGGATGCCTGGATCATCGCCTCTCGGGCGCGATCCGGGATGACCCTCTGGACAGCCAAGACCGCCGACGTGCTGCCCACCGACCGGCAGGCGCTCGAGGGCGTCGCACGACTACTGGAGTACCCGCCCGGTTCGGCGAGCCAGCTCGAAGAGGACTACCTGCGAACGACCCGCCTCGCCCGCCAGGTCTTCGAGAAGCGGTTCTACGGCACGACCACGTCCGCCCCGACGACGGGGTAGCGGCTGACCGCAAAGTCGGTATCTGATGCTTTGCCCGGCGCGTCGGCGCTGGGGTAACGGTGCGGCGCACCAGTTACCGACTTTGCGATACTGAGCGATGGGAGAGCGATGTGAGCAAAGGCACGAGCGGGACGTCGTTGTGGGGGAGCATCCTCAAGCACACGCTGAACCCGCTCACACTTCGGGCGGCTCGGCGCGGGCGGGGACCGTTTTCGATCGTCACATCCGTCGGTCGCAAGAGCGGCAGGACCTACGAGACCCCGATCATCGTGCAGCCAACCGAGGGCGGCTTCATGATCGAGCTGACCTACGGCGACCAGGTGCAGTGGTACCGGAATGTCCTCGCTGCGGGCGGCTGTCGACTCACCTACAAGGGCGTCGAGCACAACATCACAGGTATCGAACCAGTGGATGCCGCGACCGGACTCGCCGCGTTCCCGCCGTCCCAGCGGCGCATCCTCACTTTTCTGCACCGAAGTCATTTCGTGCGATTTGTGACCGCCTGACCAGCGCACACTCTCGTTGTGCAGGAGTTTCTGCCCGGCCGCTAGTCGTGTGCTGGTGAGGATGTGTCGGCAGCGGTGAAACTCCTGCACAACCGTTATTGGGCAACGCGAAAGGGCCGCACCCCGGAGGATGCGGCCCTTTCGTTGGCGCTCGTTACACCGAGAAGTACAGCTCGTACTCGAACGGGTGCGGACGCTGCGACGACGGGATGATCTCCTTCTCGCGCTTGTACGCGATCCAGGTCTCGATCAGGTCGGGCGTGAACACGCCGCCGGCGGTGAGGAAGTCGTGATCATTCTCGAGAGCGACCAGCACCTCCGCCAGCGAGCCGGGCACCTGCGGGATGCTCTTCGCCTCCTCGGGCGGGAGCTCGTAGAGGTCCTTGTCGACGGGCTCGTGCGGCTCGATCTTGTTCTTGATTCCGTCGAGCCCGGCCATCAGCTGGGCCGCGAAGGCCAGGTACGGGTTGCCGGAGGCGTCGGGCGCGCGGAACTCGATGCGCTTCGCCTTCGGGTTCGTTCCCGTGATCGGGATGCGGATGGACGCCGAACGGTTGCCCGCCGAGTACACCAGGTTGACCGGTGCCTCGAAGCCGGGCACGAGCCGACGGTACGAGTTGAGGGTCGGGTTGGTGAACGCGAGTACGGCCGGGGCGTGCTTCAGCAGGCCACCGATGTACCAGCGGGCGATGTCGGACAGTCCGCCGTAACCGCTCTCGTCGTAGAAGAGCGGCTCTGAGCCGTTCCACAGCGACTGGTGGGTGTGCATGCCCGAACCGTTGTCGCCGAACAGCGGCTTCGGCATGAATGTGGCAGCCTTGCCCCACTCGAGCGCCGTGTTCTTGACGATGTACTTGAACTTCAGGAGGTCATCCGCCGCGTTCACCATCGTGTTGAAGCGGTAGTTGATCTCGGCCTGGCCGCCGGTGCCCACCTCGTGGTGCGCGCGCTCGAGGATGAGGCCCGCGTCGATCAGCTTGAGGCTGATGTCGTCGCGCAGGTCGCCCTGCTTGTCGATCGGGCTGACCGGGAAGTATCCGCCCTTGTACGGCGTCTTGTTGGCGAGGTTGCCGCCCTCCTCGATGCGGCCCGAGTTCCAGGCGCCCTCGTCGGAGTCGACCGAGTAGTAGCTGATGTTCTGCTTCACTTCGTAGCGAACATCATCGAAGATGTAGAACTCGGCCTCGGGCGCAAAGAACGCGGTGTCCGCGATGCCCGTCGAGGCCAGGTACTTCTCCGCCTTCTTGGCGACCTGGCGGGGGTCGCGGTGGTAGATCTCGCCGTTGCGCGGGTTGTAGATGTCGAAGAGCATGATGAGCGTCTTCTCGACACGGAACGGGTCAACATACGCGGTCGTCACATCCGGAATCAGCTGCATGTCTGACTCGTGGATGTTCGCGAAGCCGCGAATCGATGAACCGTCGAAGAGCTGTCCTACCGAGAAAAACTCCTCGTCGACAGTCGACGCGGGGATGTTGAAGTGCTGCTGCACGCCGGGGAGGTCGGTGAAGCGGATATCAAGGAACTTGACGTCTTCGTCCTTGAGGAACTTCAATACCTCGGAGGAATCTTTGAACATTGGGGCGACTCCAAATGAGCTGATACGGGCAGACTGCAGTCGCAGCCTCAGTAGAGGCTACGGGGAGGGGATTTCGCCACAGTGACGCGGTTGTTTCGGCAATGTTACGAACCGGGGTCGCCGGTAGGATTCTTGGGTGTCAGCAGAATCTGGGGTGTCAGCCGATTGGCCGGGGAAGCGCCTGGGTTTACCGGCGGCCGGACCGCGATCCATTGGTCGGGTCGGACGGAGGCTGGGCGCTCTCTTTCTTGACTGGGGGATGAGCTACGGCATCGCCTTTCTGATCCTCGGTCCGAACCCCAATGAGTGGGCGATCCTCGGAATCTTCGGTGTGTTGCAGGTGGTGGTAATCCTCATTGCGAACGGAAGCATTGGTCACCTGGTCTTCGGATTACGTGTCGTGCCCCTGGTGCCCGGCTATCTCGGTGCCTGGCGCCCGTTCCTTCGCACGATTCTGGTGATGCTGTTCATCCCGGCCGTCATCTACGACCGGGACCAACGCGGGCTGCACGACCGCTGGGCAGGAACGATCCTCGTCAGGCGGTAGTGCGGCCGTTCGCAGCGACTACAGCATGAAGAGCATTTCCTGGTAGGTCGGCAGCGGCCATAGGTCATCCGCGACGATCTCCTCGAGGGCGTCTGCCGCCGAGCGAACCGACGACATGGCGGGAAGGAGGGCATCACGCGCGTGCTCACCCTCGGCGAGTGCGTCGTGCCCAACCTCCGTCGCGAGAGCGTCTTTGAGCGTCGCGAGAGCAATGCGCAGGTCCGCAAGCGGAGCGCTGACCAGTTCGAGCGACTCTGTGTCGGCGGCAACACCGGCGGCCTTGAGCGCCGCGACGTTGGTCGCCAGTTCGGTCTGATACCGAATCGCCGCCGGAAGGATGACCGTCGAGCCGATCTCGAGTGAGAGGCGCGCCTCGACTCCGACCGTGAGCACGTACTGTTCGAGCCCGATCTCGTAGCGTGAATGCATTTCGCGGTGGTTGAAGACACCGTACTTCTCGAAGAGTGCGAGAGCGGGCTCCGTGATGAGCTCGGGAAGTGCGTCGAGCGTCGTCTTGAGGTTCTTCAGCCCGCGCTTCTCTGCCTCGATGGGCCACGCCGCCGAGTAGCCGTCGCCGTTGAAGACGACCGCGCCGTGCTCGGTGATAATTCTCGTGAGCAGGGTCTGCACGGCTTCGTCGAAGTCGGTGCCCGCAGCGACCGCGGCCTCGAGGTCGTTCGCGCAATAGTCGAGCGAGTCCGCCATGATCGTGTTGATCGTGACCATGGGCGCCGCGACGGTCTGCAGCGAACCGGGCGCACGGAACTCGAACCGGTTGCCGGTGAAGGCGAACGGGCTCGTGCGGTTGCGGTCCCCGGGATCGGTGGGCAGCACGGGGAGCGTGTCGACCCCGATGTGCATCGTGCCCTTGCCCTTCGACGAGGTCAGCGAACCCTTGGCGATCTGGTCGAAGATGTCCGCGAGTTGATCGCCGAGGAAGATCGAGATGATCGCGGGGGGAGCCTCGTTGGCGCCGAGGCGGTGATCGTTCGACGCGGAGGCGACGGATGCTCGAAGCAGTCCACCGAACAGGTGCACGGCGCGAATGGTGGCCGCGCAGAAGACAAGGAACTGCGCGTTGTCGTGCGGGTTGTCGCCCGGAACGAACAGGCTGCCGAGTTCGTTGTTGCCGAGCGAGAAGTTGACGTGCTTTCCCGAACCATTGACGCCCTGAAACGGCTTCTCGTGAAACAGCACCTCCATGCCGTGCTTCTTCGCGATCGACTTGAACGTCGTCATGAGCAGCTGCTGGTGGTCGGAGGCGATATTGCTGCGCTCGAACATGGGGGCAATCTCGAACTGGCCGGGTGCAACCTCGTTGTGCCTGGTCTTCGCCGGGATACCCAGCTTGAACAGTTCACGCTCGGTGTCCATCATGAAGCCGAGCACCCGCTCCGGAATGGCCCCGAAATAGTGGTCGTCGAACTCCTGTCCCTTGGGCGGCTTTGCACCGAAGAGCGTTCGGCCGGCGTTGAGCAGGTCGGGTCGGGCAAGGAAGAAGTGACGATCGACGAGGAAATACTCCTGCTCGGGGCCACAGAACGACACAACGTGGTTCACGTTCTCGTGGCCAAATAGCGACAGGATGCGCTCCGCTTGCACCCCCATCGCCTGCTGGGAGCGAAGGAGCGGCGTCTTGTGGTCGAGCGCCTCGCCGGTCATCGAAACGAACACGGTCGGGATGCACAGCGTGTTCCCGTTGGGATTCTCTAGTACGTACGCGGGGCTCGTGACGTCCCAGCCCGTGTATCCGCGAGCCTCGAAGGTATTACGAAGGCCGCCATTGGGGAAGCTGGATGCGTCCGGCTCGCCCTGCACGAGTGTCTTGCCCGCGAATTCGGCCAGCGCCGTGCCATCGCTCTCCGGTTCGAGGAAGCTGTCGTGCTTCTCGGCCGTGAGCCCGGTGAGCGGATAGAAGACGTGCGCATAATGGGTCGCGCCCTTCTCGAGCGCCCAGTCCTTCATCGCGGAGGCGACGGCGTCCGCGACCAGCGGGTCGAGTGTTTCGCCGTGTTCGATGGTGGCCATCACGGACTTGTACACCGACTTCGGAAGCCGCTTCTGCATGACGGTCTTGTTGAAAACGTTCTCGCCGAAGATCTCGCCGGGCGTCTCCGATTCGGAGAACGAGACCGCCGGAGGCACATAGGCTTCGACATCCCGGATCGCCTGAAGTCGGACCGTATTTCCACTCATAGTTGCCCCTTCGACGCAGGGCTCACGCCCGCGGATGTCTGGTTCGGATGCCTCAATCTACGAAGTTCACAAACCGGGGATGTTACGGCGACGTGTCGGTTGGAATCTCTACCCGGCGGGCCGGTTCCAGATCACCGAGTAGCGCCAGTACAGCCGGCGTCGAAACGCCGCCCCCGGCAGTGCAGATCCGACTGCACGCCGAACCTCGGACCACGTGTTCTGCGCATCCAGCTTGGGCGCGCCGTGGTCATGCCAGCCGCGGCGCGCTCGTACGAGACGGACCGGGACCAACCGAAAGACCTCGAGCAGCCAGTCGAGAGCGGTCGAGTTGGTGGCGAGTCCGACGATGACGAGGGTGCCGCCCGGAGCGGTCAACTCTGCGAGACGGTCGAGTCCGGAATGCAAATCCATGTGGTGGAGCGTCGCACTGCAGACCACGAAATCGAACGGGGCGTCGGTAAGGGCGACCGTGAGAAGATCGCCGACCTCGAACCGAAGCGACGGCCCGGCGGGATAGCTCGCGGCGGCGGCGTCCACTTGTGACTGGTGGATATCCAGTCCGACCACGTCGGGGATGAATGCCGAGAGACGGGCTGCCAGCATTCCGTCGCCGGTTCCCACATCCAGCGCAGACCGTCGGGGTCGGGAACGCGCCACCTTCGCTATGAGATCAAAGTACGCAATGTTGTGATTCCAAGGAGCCCTGCCAAGGCCCATTAGCGCGGTCGTTGCCCGCGAACCCGGTTCGGGTCGATTCCCTTCGGGATCCCGACCGGCGGCTTGCTCAGCGACGCGAGGCGGTTGCTCACCGCAAGCACCTCGGCCCTGCGGAGGGCGGGCTTGATTCGCTGGAGTCGCGCGGGAAGCTTGTAGAGCGGAGTCGAGTCGGCGTCCGGACCGACATAGAGGAACGTGATCGGGACGTTCGGGAGCACGCGTGCCACCGTGCGGCGTTCGTCATCCAGCATCCGCTGGGTTCGCGACTTCGGACCCTCACCGATTAGTGCGACGCCGCCGCGACCGATGGCCCGGTAGACGGCATCCTGCGTTCGAGGACTCACATTCACCGGCATCTCGCTGGTCTGCCAGCCGCGCCGAACCGAGTTCTTGAGTACCGCGCCGACCGCTCCGGCCTGACCCTCGATCTGCGAGTACGCGGCGCGCTCCGCGCGTCGGCCCAGGATGATCAGGACCAGAAGGAGCCCGGCGAGCACGCCAATGATCGGGTACGAAATCCGGGTGATGAGCGTGGATCCGGGGAGCAGGAAGCCCAACAGGAATCCCACGATGATCGGTGGGACGAAGCCCAACAGCAGGTACGGAACGGCACGGTTGTCGTACTTGCGGGTCATCTGGAAGACGTCCCACATCTGCTTGACGCGGTTCGGCTGTTTGACCTTTTTTGCGGGCTGCTCTATTCGTGCCATCCGTCTAGGATACGGCCTGCGCGAATCCCAAACTGGCGTCGGCGAGACCGGCCATCTCGCTCGGGATTTCGCGTCCCTTTGCGACCATCGACTGCGCCCACAGGCGTCCGGCGCGGTAGCTGGAGCGAACGAGTGGGCCGGCGAGGACACCGAGGAAACCGATCTCCTCGGCCTCCTCCTTGATCTCGATGAACTCTTCTGGGCGCACCCAGCGGTCGACCGGGAGGTGCCGCGGTGTCGGGCGCAGGTACTGGGTCACCGTGATGATGTCCGTGCCGGCGTCGTGCAGGTCCTGGAGGGCCTGGCTGATCTCAGCGCGCTCCTCGCCCATCCCGAGAATGAGGTTCGACTTAGTGATCAGTCCGTAGTCGCGGGCCTGGGTGAGAACATCCAGCGATCGGTCGTACCGGAAGGCCGGGCGAATACGCTTGAAGATACGGGGGACCGTCTCGACGTTGTGCGCGAACACTTCGGGCCGCGAATCGAACACGACGTTCAGCAGGTCCGGGTTGCCGGAGAAGTCCGTGGCGAGGATCTCGACGCCGGTTCCCGGGTTCTGCAGGTGGATCTGGCGAACCGTCTCGGCGTGGAGCCATGCGCCCTCGTCGGGCAGGTCGTCTCGCGCAACGCCCGTAACGGTCGCGTAGCGAAGATTCATGGCCGTGACCGACTCGGCAACGCGGCGGGGTTCGTCCGTGTCATAGTCGGCAGGCTTGCCGGTGTCGATCTGGCAGAAGTCGCAGCGCCGCGTGCACTGCGAACCACCGATCAGGAAGGTTGCCTCGCGGTCTTCCCAGCACTCGTAGATGTTGGGACACCCTGCTTCCTGGCACACCGTGTGAAGACCCTCGCCCTTCACCAGCGCCTGAAGCTGCTGGAATTCCGGGCCCATGTGTGCCGTCGTCTTGATCCACGGGGGCTTGCGTTCGATGGGCGTCTCGGCGTTGCGAACTTCGAGTCGAAGCAACTTGCGGCCGTCGGTGGGGTGGGTCATGCGGTTACTTTCGAGTTCGAGAAGTCGAGGGCCCAGGCGAGTTGCTCTGAGACCAAAGGAATGATGTCTTCGGGGGTGACGGTCCGTCCCAGCTCGCGGGAGATGCTGGTGACGCCGGCGTCGGCGATGCCGCACGCGACGATCGGCTCATAGGCCTCGAACGAGTTCGAGCAGTTGAGCGCGAACCCGTGCATGGTCACGCCTTCGGCGACCCGGATGCCGATGGCACCGATCTTGTCGCCGGGACGAAGGTCGTCCGCACGCAGCCAGACCCCCGATCTGCCGGGCACGCGTTCGGCCTCTATTCCGAGTTCGGCGAGGACGGCAAGCATGACCCCCTCGAGGCGTCGCACATACGCGACGACGTCGATCGGGTCCGGAAGCCGCACGATGGGGTACCCGACGAGCTGCCCCGGACCGTGCCACGTGATTTTTCCACCGCGGTCGACGTCGATGACGGGTGTGCCATCGGTCGGCCGTTCGTAGTCCTCGGTGCGTTTGCCCGCCGTGTAGACGGCGGGGTGCTCGAGGAGGAGGACTGTGTTTGGCGCCCGCCCTGCGACAACATCAGCGTGTACTTTCCGCTGAAGATCCAGGGCGTCGAGATACGGCACGGAGTTGGCGCTTAGCCCCGTGACGACAATGTCGACCACGCTCCGAGTCTAGACACCTCCACCACAGGACGTGCGCAGGCGACACACATCACACTCTCTCGCCCGCCGAATCAGATCACTCGCGCTCTTGCCAGCATGGGTGGATGACCGCGCCGATCGTCCCCGCTGGCGCGCTCGCCGGTTATCGGCTCGTCCGAAGGCTCGGCGTGGGTTCCCGCTCGGATGTCTACCTCGGCGTTGGCGCGACTGGTTCCGTCGCGCTCAAGGTGTTCGCGCAGGGTACGACTCGCGAGAGCGTCGCGGTCGAGCTGGATGCGCTCGGCCGACTCGATTCACCGCACCTGGTGCGGCTGGTGGATGTCTCGAGTAGCTCCGGCGATCTCCCGATCCTCGTGCTCGAGAGGGTGCGTCAGGAGAGCGTCTCCGCGCTTCTTGCGGGCAGGGGCTCGATCGAATGTGGGGAGGCGGTGACCGTGCTCGCGCCGATTGCTGCTCTGCTGGGGGAGATGCACAGCGCGGGTCTGGCCCACGGCAAGCTCGGAGTCGCGTCCGTCCACCTCGGTTCGAAGGGCGAGCCCGTGCTCATCGGCCTTGGCCACTGTGAGCTGTTCGCGGCGGGCGGTTCCATGGCGGCGATCGACAAGGAGCCGGCGGCCGCCGCGGATCGTGATGCCCTGGCGACGATGGCGCTCGGTGTGCTCTCGAGCGTGCGAGCGGCCGGACCTCGGGTACTCGAGCTGAGGGGCTGGATCGACAGCGCGCCCCGGGCGTACGAATTTCCCGGTGAACTGGCCGAGCGCCTCTTTGCCTGCGCCGAACCCCTTCCGGTTGCCATCTCGGAGGGCACACATCTCGGATCTCCGATCCCGGCGCGGGTCACGCCAGGCGAGCCCATTCCGGTCGTTGAGCGCGTCGAACGATCCCCCAGGCGCGCAGTGCCCAGCTGGCTGCCCGAACTCCTGGCGGAGAATCCGCTTGAGGCCGTCAGGAAGCGCGTGGTCGGTTTTGCGCGCGGGGTGCGACCGCCCTTCTGGGCTATCGCGGCGGCGGCAGTGGTTGGGCTTCTTCTCGCCACGGTGCTCATTCCGTCCGGGAGCACGCCTCGCAGCGCATCTGTCGCTCCGGCGCCAGCCCCGACCGACTCTGTTTCGTCGACGACGGCGACTCCGTTGCCGGATGATCCGTTGCTCGCATCCACCATCCTGCTGAAGGCTCGAGCGAACTGCATCCGCGACCTGTCGATCCTCTGCCTCGACAACGTGGACGAGGCATCCTCGGCGGCGTTCGCAAGCGACGCGGCGCTCATCCAGCAGGTTCAGGGCGGAGGGGAAATTCCGAAGGACGCCATCCCGGGAAACGGTCAACTCACGCTGACCGAGCGTCTCGGCGACACGGCTCTCATCGGGCTCGGGCAGGACGGAAGCGCCTCATCCATCCTCGCGATTAGAACGAGGGCAGGCTGGCGCATTCGCGACTACCTGAGTGGCACCCAGGCAACAGCCGCGCCATCGGGCTAGATTCCGAGGTTGCCCTCGAAGCTGCTGTTCTCGAGGCGGTCCTTGACCGCAACCAGGAAGCGCGCGGCATCCGCACCATCGACGATCCGGTGGTCATAGGAGAGCGCCAGGTACACCGTCGAACGAATCGCGATGGCGTCGAGACCGTTGTCGGAGACGACGACCGGCTTCTTGGCGACGATTCCGGTTCCGAGGATCGCCGACTGCGGCAGGAACACGATCGGAGTGTCGAACAACGCACCACGAGAGCCCGTGTTGGTCAGGGTGAACGTGCCGCCGGCAAGCTCGTCGGGCTTGAGCTTGTTCTCGCGCGTGCGCGCCGCGAGATCGGCGATCTGCTTCGCGAAGTCGGCGAGCGTAAGACCGGCGGCATTCCGGATGACCGGGGTGAGCAGCCCGCGCTCGGTGTCGACCGCGATGCTGATGTTCTCGTGGTCCGGGTAGACGATCGAGTCGCCATCGATGGTCGCGTTGACGATCGGGTAGGCGCGAAGCGCCTCTGCTGCAGCGAGTGCGAAGAACGGCAGGAACGAGAGCTTGACGCCGGTCTCGCGCAGGAACTGGTCCTTCACGTCGTCCCGGAAGTGGGCGACACGCGTGACATCCACCTCGACGACCGACGTGAGCTGCGCCGAGGTCTGCATGGAGACGACGGCACGCTCGGCGATGACCTTGCGCAGGCGAGACATGGGAACCGTGGTGCCACGAAGCGGCGACGTGGCGATGGGCTCGCGCTGGGGCGCGGGCGCCGGCGCAACCTTGCTGAGGCTCGTTCCGGCGGCGAGTACATCCTGCTTGCGGATGCGGCCACCGACGCCGGTGCCGGTGACGGTTGCGAGGTCGATGCCGCTGTCGTGCGCGAGCTTGCGAACGATCGGCGTGACGTAGGCCGCGTTGGACGCGGAGCCCGCAGAGCTCGGCTCGACCGCCGGCGGTGCGGCCACTGGAGTCGGAGCGGGTGTCGGTGGGGCAGGCTGGGCTTCGGCAACAGGGGCAGGCTCCTGGGGAGCGAGCTCTTCGGTGTCGGATTCCGTCGACGGCACCTCGACCTCCACCGACTCCGGCGCGGGCGTGGCGGCCGAGGGTGCCTCGGCGACGGCAGGCGAAGGTGCCTCCGGTGCGGGGGCAGGTGCGGCTTCGGCGACGGGCACCGCCTCGGGGGCGGGCGCGGCCTCGACGGGCGCAGCCTCGGCGGGCGCAGCGGGTGCGGCACCGCCGCCCGAACCGTCACCGATGGTGACCAGCGGCGTTCCGACCTCGACCGTGGCATCCTCGGCGACCAGGATCGCCTCAATGATGCCCGCGATGGGCGAGGGGATCTCCGTGTCGACCTTGTCGGTGGAGACCTCGAGCAGTGGCTCATCGACCTCCACACGGTCGCCGACGTTCTTGAGCCAGCGGGTTACCGTGCCCTCGGTGACACTCTCACCGAGTGCCGGGAGGTTGACGGATTCGCTCATCAGTGATGCTCCTTATTACCGAATGCTGCGGGTCTAGCTTAGTTCTGGGTGGGTGCGCAGACGCCTA
>JAUZFP010000137.1 GCA_030838475.1 Actinomycetota bacterium | reverse complement strand
CACGACGAAGGACGACCTGCGCCAGAACTATCCGTTCGGGATGTTCGCGGTGCCCGCCCAGGAGGTCGCCCGTATCCACGCCTCCTCCGGGACCACCGGCCTGCCGACCGTCGTGGGCTACACGAAGGGCGACCTCGCGATCTGGGCCGGCCTCGTCGCCCGCTGCCTGCGGGCATCCGGCGTTCGCCCAGGGATGAGAGTCCACAACGCCTACGGCTACGGCCTCTTCACCGGCGGCCTCGGCGCCCACGCCGGAATCGAGGCGCTCGGCGCGACGGTCATCCCGATGTCCGGCGGGCAGACCACCAAACAGGTTCAGCTCATCCGCGACTTCCAACCCGATGTCATCATGTGCACGCCGTCGTACCTGCTCACCATCGCCGACTGCATGGAGGAGCAGGGCATCGATCCGCGCTCGACGATGCTGAAAGCCGGCGTACTTGGCGCTGAGCCGTGGACCAACGGCATGCGCACCGAAATCGAGGAACGACTCGACATCGACGCGCTCGACATCTACGGCCTCAGCGAGGTCATGGGACCCGGCGTCGCCAACGAGTGCATCGAGAGCAAGGACGGACCGCACATCTGGGAGGACCACTTCCTGCCGGAAATCATCGACAGCGAGACCGGCAACCGGCTCGCGGACGGCACCGAGGGCGAGCTCGTCTTCACCTCGCTCACCAAGCGGGCGTTCCCCATCCTGCGCTACCGCACGCGCGACCTCACCACCCTGCTCCCGGGCACCGCCCGTCCCTCGATGCGGCGGATGGCCAAGATCACCGGCCGCAACGACGACATGATCATCCTGCGCGGGGTCAACCTGTTCCCGACCCAGATCGAGGAGATCGTGCTGGGGGTCCCTGCCCTGTCGACCCACTTCGTGCTCGAGCTCACGCGGCCGGCGCGGATGGACGAGCTCACGATTCGGATCGAGCCCAGGGAGGGCGTGAGCGGGTCAGAAATCGAGGCAGCCGTGGCCGTGCTGATCAAGACCATCAAGATCCAGATCGGGTCAAGCGTCGGCGTGGTTATCGTGGATCACGGCACCCTGCCCCGGAGCGAGGGCAAGCTCAAGCGCCTCTACGACCTGCGCTCGTGAACCGGGCTCGTTCGTGACGGTCTGCCAGACTGGTCACTGATGTCTCAATCGGATGCCCGCACGCCGCCGAAGAAGGGCCGACCCGGCCTCGATCGGCAATTCGTGCTGGACACGGCGGTGACCGCGTTCATCGAATTCGGCTACGACGCAACCTCGATGGGGATGATCGCGGAGCGGCTCGGACTCAGCAAGGCCGCTGTCTACCACCACTACCCGGCCAAGGCGGAGATGCTCGGCGCGGCACTGGATGAGGCGCTCGGCGGACTCGAGGGAGTCCTCCTGGAAGAGGGCGCACTACACGGCACCGCCGAGGAGCGTCTCGCCTACGTACTCCGGGGCGCCGTCCACATCCTGACCACACGGCTCCCCTACGTCACCCTGCTGCTTCGGGTTCGGGGCAACACCGACGTCGAGCGCGAGGCCCTCCGGCGACGCCGCGACTTCGACCGCTCGGTCACCGCGCTCGTTGCGGAGGCCCGCGACGAGGGGTCGGTGCGTTCGGACATCGACCCGCGAGTTATCACCCGACTGCTGTTCGGGATGATCAACTCGATCGTGGAGTGGTACCGCCCGGATGGGCCGGAGTCGGGTGATCAGCTCGCCAACGAGGTACTGGCGATGGCGCTCGAGGGGCTCTCCGCCACGTAGCTGTCCTTCGCCACCAGCGTGAGGACGTCGTAGGTTGCGACGACCTCGTCCCGCTGGTTGATCAGCACGGCATCCCAGCGCACCTCGCCGTACTCATCGGTTTCCCGCGGCGTGATCTGCTTCGCCGTGAGCACGACCCGGATGCTGTCGCCGGGCGACACCGGGGTCAGGAAGCGCAGGTTCTCGAGCCCGTAGTTGGCGAGTACCGGGCCGGGCGCCGGGTCGACGAACAGCCCGGCGGCGAAGGAGACCAGCAGGTAGCCGTGCGCAACGCGTCCGGGGAAAAACGGATTGGCGGACGCAGCATCCTCGTCCATGTGCGCGTAGAAGGTGTCGCCCGTGAACTCGGCGAAATGCTCGATGTCTGCCAGCGTGATCTCGCGAGGTTTCGAGACGACGCTGTCACCGAGGGCTAGCTCCTCGAGGGTCTTGCGGAAAGGATGACGACCGTCGGAATTCGAAGCGGCACCGGCGTGCCAGATTCCGGTGATGGCCGTGAGCATCTGTGGCGAACCCTGGAGAGCGGTGCGCTGCATGTGGTGCAGGACCGCGCGGATGCCGCCCAGTTCCTCGCCTCCACCCGCGCGACCCGGGCCGCCGTGCACCAACTGGGGCATCGGCGATCCGTGACCGGTCGACGTTTTCGCATCATCCCGATCGAGCACAAGCACGCGACCGTTCCAGACCGAAATTCCGTTCAGGAGTGCGATCGCCTCCTCGGGATCGTGCGTCGCGATGCTCGTGACCAGCGAACCGCCGCCGCGGCCGACGAGGGCAATCGCCTCATCGGTCGTGTCGTAGGCGATCAGGCTCGCGATCGGGCCGAACGCCTCGACCTCGTGCACCGCATCCTCGTTCGCCGCGTCGAAGCGCAGCAGCACCGGCGAAGTGAAGGCGCCGTTCTCGTCGACCGAACTTGTGCCGTCCGCGTGGAGCGCGCTCGGCGCATCCGTCGACCCGACCACGATTCGACCACCGGCGGAGACGAGCCGGCCGACCTGGCGCAGCACCTCGTCGCGCTGCTCGACGGAGGCGAGCGGACCCATGGTGACGCCCTCCGCGCGGGGGTCGCCGAGCACGATGCGCTGTTCGATCCGTTCGGCGACCGCGGCGGTGACGTCGTCGATGGAGGACCTCGGCACGATGATCCGGCGGATGCTCGTGCACTTCTGGCCCGCCTTGGCCGTCATCTCGGTGACCACACCGCGCACGAACGCGTCGAACTCGGGGGTCCCCGCGACCGCGTCCCTGCCGAGCACCGACGCGTTGATTGAGTCGGTCTCGTTGGTGAACCGCACCCCGCCGGTGCGCACGGACTCGTTCTCGCGCAGCCGCTCGGCCGTCGAAGCCGACCCGGTGAAGGCGACGAGATCGCCGAGCCGGAGGTTCTCGAACAGGTCGGGCACGGCACCGGAAACCAGCTGCAGCGACCCGTCCGGCAGGAGGCCAGACTCGACCAGGACTCGGACGAACGCCTCGGCGAGATAGCCGGTCGGCGTCGCGGGCTTCACGAGGGACGGGACGCCGGCGAGGAACGCCGGAGCGAACTTCTCCAGCGAACCCCAGACGGGAAAGTTGAACGCGTTGATCTGCACGGCGACCCCGGGCAGGCGCGTGTAGACGTGACGACCGAGGAAGGAGCCATCCTTCGAGAGCGGCTCGACGGCGCCATCCACGAAGACACGGGAATTCGGGAGCTCCCTGCGCCCCTTCGACGAGTAGGTGAACAGCACACCGATGCCACCATCGATGTCGACCATCGAGTCGCCGCGGGTCGCACCCGTGCGGCTCGACAGTTCGTACAACTCGTCCTTGCGCTCGGTTAGCGCCTGGGCGAACTGCTTGAGCAGAAGCGCTCGCTGGTGGAAGGTGAGCCGGCCGAGAGAGGCCTGACCAACGGTGCGGGCGTAGTCGAGGGCTACGGCGAGGTCGAGGCCCGCGGTGCTCACGGTCGTGACCGTTTCGCCCGTCGACGCGTCACGGACGATTGTGGCCGCGACATCCGCCTTCGGAGTCCACCAGGTGCCCGAGACGTAGCTGGGAAGGATTGTGCTCATGATGTGCCCTTCTGGCCGGGACGGAGGTCCCACGTAAAGAAACCGGTGCCGGTCTTACGACCGAGCTCGCCCACGGCCACCTTGTCGCGCAGCAGCTGCGGTGGCGCAAATCGCTCGCCCAGCTGCGCGTGCAGGTACTCGGCGATGCCGAGCCGGACATCCAGCCCGACGATGTCGGTCAGGCGCAGCGGCCCTACCGGGAATTTGTAGCCGAGGACCATGGCTGCGTCGATGTCCTCCGCCGACGCGACGCCCTCCTCGAGCATCCGGATGGCCTCGAGCCCGATGATGACGCCGAGGCGGGAGGACGCGAAACCGGGCGAGTCCCTGACGGTCACGGGAGTCTTGCCCAGCGCCGCGACCCAGTCCTGCGCATCCGCCACGATCGAACCCTCCGTGGCAGCACCGACGATGATCTCCACGAGTTCCGACCCGGGCACCGGGTTGAAGAAGTGCAGCCCGAGAAAGCGCCGCGGAAACCGCAACGACGCGGCAAGAGCATCGATCGACATCGAGGACGTGTTGCTCGCGATCGGGATCTCGGCGCCGACCCGATCCTCGATGCGGCGAAGGGACGCGACCTTGAAGTCGGTGTCCTCCGGCACCGCTTCGATCACGAGTTCGCACTCATCGAAGAGCGCGTCATCCGTCCCGGTCTCGATGCGCGCGTTCAGCGTCGCAAGCGTCTCGCCGGTCGTGCCACGGTCGACACTCGCCGCAAGCGCAGAAGTCACGCGATCCAGCGCCGCGGCGGCCTGCTCGTCGTCGCGCTCGACGATCCGGACGTTGGACCCCGAGACGACGAACGCATGCGCGATTCCCGCGCCCATCCGTCCGCCGCCGAGCACGCCCACGATCGCGGGGATGTCGGTCACTTCGTTCTCCGCCCGAGAAACTCGGTCATCCGCCGCCTCTTCTCGGGTGACTCGAACAGGACGGCCTGCGCCTCGAGGTCGACGCGCGGATGATCACCTCGCGGCACCCGCACGATCGACTTGGTGAGGCGGGTCGCCTGCGGATCCCTGCTCGCGATCTCGTCCGCGAGCGCGTGGGCGGCGGCGAGCAGCTCCGTCGGCTCCACGACGCGCGTGATCAGGTGGACGGCGACTGCTTCGTCCGCTCCCAGCACCCGGCCGGCGAGCAGGATCTCCTTGGCGAGCGGCTCGCCCACTAGTTCCCGCAGCCGCCAGAGCGCGCCCGCGGGCGCGATGATTCCGAGTCCCGTCTCCGGGTTGCCCACCTTCACGCGAGGTGTGCCGATCCGGAAGTCGGCGGCGTACGCGAGTTCGGCGCCACCGCCGAGCGCGTAGCCGTCGATGGCGGCGATGACCGGCATCGGCAGGTCGGCGATCCGGATGAAGAGGTGAGTGTTGATGCCCTTCAGGGCGTCCGCAGCGGTGCGCTCGCGCAGCTCCGAGATGTCGGCGCCGGACGCGAAGACGCCCTCGCTGCCGATCAGGATCAGTATGCGCGGGACGACCTCGAGTTCCGCGCAGACGCCGTGCAGCTCATCCACCATGGCCTGGTTGATGGCGTTCCGAACCTCGGGGCGACTCAGCTCCACGACGACACGGTCGGCAAGCCGGGTGACGAGGATCGTCTGGAGGGTCTCCGTCTCGCCGAGGGGAGCGGGCACGATCAGCCGACCCGCTCGAGGATCAGGGCGGTGCCCTGTCCGACGCCGACGCACATGGTCGCGAGGCCGTAGCGCGAAGTCTCGCGCTCCATCCGCCCGAGCAGGGTGACCACGAGTCGCGAGCCGCTCGACCCGAGCGGATGACCGAGCGCGATCGCACCGCCGTCTGCGTTGACTCGCGCGGGATCGAGCCCGAGTTCGCGGATGACCGCGAGGGACTGGGTTGCGAACGCCTCGTTGAGTTCGATCGCGTCGAGGTCGGCGACGCTAAGGCCGGCTCGCGACAGAGCCTTCTGCGTCGCCGGCACCGGTCCGATACCCATGACCTCCGGGGCGACTCCCGCACTCGCGCCTCCGACGATTCGCGCGCGCACAACCAGTCCGTATTTCTCGACGGCCTCGGCGCTCGCGACCACGATGGCCGAGGCACCGTCGTTGAGAGCGCTGGAATTGCCGGCGGTGACAACCGAGCCGCCGCGAACAACTGGTTTCAGCCCGGCCAGGGCCTCGAGGCTGGTGTCGCGTCGAGGACCCTCGTCGAGCAGAACGGTGCCGCGCGCCGTCTCCACCCCGATGATCTCGGCGTCGAACCGACCGGCATCCACCGCGGCAATCGCCCGCTGGTGGCTCGAAAGCGCGAACGCGTCCGCGTCCTCCCTACTGATCCCGTAGACCCGCGCGACCTCCTCGCCGGTCTCCGGCATCGAGAACGTCGCCTTATCGCGGGCCAGGAGTCGCGGGTTCGCGAACCGCCAGCCGATCGAGGTGTCGAACTGGTCGCCGGGCTTCGCGAACGCCTTCTCGGGCTTGGCCTGAACCCACGGCGCCCGGCTCATCGACTCGACACCGCCGGCCACGATGAGATCCGCGTCCCCGGCCCGGATGGCCTGGGCCGCCATTGTGATGGCCGAGAGTCCGGACGCGCAGAGGCGGTTGACGGTGATGCCGGGCACGGAGTCCGGGAGTCCTGCCAGCAGTACGGACATCCTTGCCACGTTGCGATTGTCTTCGCCGGCCTGGTTGGCACCGCCGAGGATAACCTCGTCGATCAGCGCCGGGTCGATGACGGCGCGAGCGACGGCCTCGGCCACGACCAGCGCCGCGAGGTCATCCGGTCGGACGCTCGCGAGAACTCCGCCGTATCGGCCAACGGGCGTGCGAACACCACCGATCAGAAAGGCCTCGGTCATTTCGCGCCAGCCCTTCCGTGGGGACTTTATTACCGGTCGTCCGGAAAGTAACTCTGTCAGAACCAGGCGGCACAGTCAATCCGACTTCAGGCCCGAGTCCGGCTCAACTCGTCCTCACGCCAGGAGACAAGCTCAGCGCGTCAGCAACCAAATGAGTGCCGCGAGATTGATCATTGCGATCACCGCCGGTCCCACGGTCTTCCTGCGATCACGAATGCTCACGCCGATCGCGGCATCGCAGGCCTGGACCACGGTCATCGCCGCGGCAATGGCTAAGAGAAATGCCACCGATCCGGTAAAGAAGGCAATCGTGGCAACTGCCGCGAGCGCGATGCTTCTCGCGAGCGCATAGCGCGACGCTATGGGGCTCGGGGAATTGGGAGCGACGAGCGAGGCGATCGAAAACCCCAGGCTGACGTAGGCGCTTGCCACGGTAACGGCCGCGCAGATCCAAAACGAGAGCGGCATCGATTCCTCACAGGTTTCAAAGTCTCAAGGTGTCTTGCTAACTTGGTGTCAATATTCTACCCTGACCAAAGCGATGAAGGAGCGATACATGGCCAGATGGAACCGATATGTCGTCGGCGCAAACAATGAGGGTCGGTCCGCTGTGCTCTCGACCGAGCCGGATGCGACGAGCGTCCAGGCCAAGGAGGGCTTCTATTGGCGCGCCACGCTATGGGCCACCGAGGAACTGCCGCCGAACAACGAGATTGATGGCGACCGCGCGATTGGTATCGAACGCCGCGAGCCATTCCCCGGCGGCATGCTCTACCGAGCGCTCGAGATCCCGCCGGATCGCAACGACAGGGAAGAGCACACTGCAGTGCTCGCCGACCTCAACGTCAGAGTCGAACAAAGGTACGCACCGAGTGCTCAGGACCTGGCGCGGCATCCCAGCATGCATCGCACCGACACTCTCGATTGCATCACCTGCGTGATCGGCGAGATCTATCTCGTGACGGACGTCGACGAAGTTCTCATGACACCGGGCGACAGCGTGGTCATCCGTGGAACCAACCACGCCTGGAGCAACCGCTCAGACGCACCGGCCCTGCTCGTCGGCACGATGATCGACGCGACGCCCGCTTAGGCGCCGGTTGCATGCTTTCGCACCAGATCGTTGCCTCGTGCCAGATAGCGCAGAACCGCTGACTGAGCGGTGGCGGCATCCCGCGCCTCGAGCGCCTCGACCAGGGCGAGGCGCTCGTCGACAAGATGCCCGGCCACATCTTCCCAGACCGAAGGGAAGCGCTCGGCAGCGCTCTGCGCCAGGGAGATCTGCGACTCGATCAAGAACGTTGCGATCGCGATGAGGAGTTTGTTGTGAGAGAGCTCAACAAAACGGTCGAGGAATTCGGCGAGCGCAGACCCGTATTCCGCCTGGCTCAGGGGCTCGCGAAAGTGCTCGGCCGCAGTGCGAAGCACGGCGAGCTCCTCGTCGGTCGCCTCGGTGATTGCGAGGGCCGCGGCCTTGACGTAGAACACCTCGGACAGGTCGAGGACGCTCAGCAGGTCGATGTCCTCAAGCTCGACGACCGCGGCGAGTGCCGAAGACACCAGGGCGGACCCATCGGCCGTGACATACGTACCGGAGCCATGTCGAGCCTCGACGAGGTTGGTGGCGCTGAGTGCGCGAATGGCCTCGCGGATGGTGGGAGGACTCACGTCATAGTGGATCGCGAGTTCCTTCTCGGAGGGCAGTCGCGTGCCGCGTTTCAAATGGCGCGAGAGGATTTGGGCACGAATGTCCTTGACGACCTGGTCGGCCGCACCCGTGCGATCCCGTCGATACGTACCATCAGTCAGAACCTGGGACACGACGACCTTTCGCTGACGCGTTACAACCTCGCGAGAACTGCACTGACACTTGGTCACTAAAAGAATAGCACCGGCGCTTCGCCATGCCGCAAAGACGGGAGAACCATGATCACGCTTGCCAATGCCCAGACAATTGTCCAAGCCGCGCTTGCGCACGCTCGCGCGGAGAACATGCCACCGATGAGTGTCTCAGTGCTTGACGCGGGCGCCCACCTGGTAGCGTTCGCGCGCGAGGATCGCTCCAGCCTGCTCCGCGAGAAGATATCGCGCGCGAAGGCGAACGGCGCGCTGAACCTCGGCGTCGGGTCCCGCGCGCTCGTGAAGCGCGCGGAGACCAATCCGCAGTTCTTCAACTCGCTCGTCGGACTGGCAGGCGGCGAGATCGTTCCCGTCCCGGGTGGAGTGCTGGTTCGAGATGCCGCGGGCGACATCATCGGCGCGATCGGAGTGAGTGGGCACCTGCCGGACGCGGATGAGGCGTGCGCGGTTGCCGGTATCGAAGCAGCCGGTCTCCTGGCCGATCCGGGGGAGTAGCCCCCGGGAATTCGGCCAAGACACCGATTCACTAGGAGACATTGACACTTGGGGAATTGGCGCTACTGTGGTGGTGACAATGTCGTCGCCGCGATCCCCTTCGGGGCTCAGGCTTCCCCAAGGAGGACTCATGGCTGCTCCAGCCTCAGGGCTCGCACACGCTCCCAGTTTTGACTCGCTACTCAGCGGCCGAAGAATTGTTGGCCTCCAGGTTTTCATCATCGTCATCTGTGCAATCGTCTCGATGGTCGACGGCTTCGACACCCAGTCCATCGCGCTCGCGGCACCCAGCATCGCCAAAGACTTTGGCGTTCAGGCGTCGAGCTTTGGCCCCATCTTCGGTGTCGGCCTTTTCGGCGGACTAGTCGGAGCAATCGTGTTCGGCATGCTCGGCGACAAATTTGGGCGAAAACCCATACTCATCGCCTCGATCGCCATCATTGCGATCGGCGCGCTGATCACGCCCTTCACGACGACGGCCACCGCCCTGTTCCTCGTGCGCTTCCTCACCGGCATCGGCCTGGGTGGTGCCCTGCCCGGAGTAATCGCGTTGACCGGTGAATACGCACCGCTCCGTCGTCGTGCCGCGACGGTCGCCCTGATGTTCTGCGGATTCCCGCTCGGCGCCGTGGTAGGCGGACTCGCGTCGTCTGTCCTCATCCCGAAACTCGGCTGGGAGAGCGTGTTCTGGGTGGGTGGCATCGTGCCGGTCATCCTGCTGCCGGTCGTAACGCTCGCGGTACCAGAGTCAGTGCGGTTCTTAGCTCGGCGCAGCGACTCGTCGGCACTCGCGAAGGTTCTCGACCGACTGAATCTCGATCCCACGCTTGCGCCCGACATTGCTCCCACCGCCGACGAGGCTCGCGCGCCACTGCCGAGCCTGTTCATGCGGGGCCGCGCGGTGGGCACGATCATGCTCTGGATCATCCTGCTGCTGAGCCTTCTGATGACCTACTTCCTCACCAACTGGATTCCCATCATCGCCACGCAGAACGGCCTCGACACGCGCGTCGCCATTCTCGGCGCGGTCATGCTCAACCTAGGCTCGATCATCGGAAGCCTCGTACTGGGTCGGTTCGTTCGAGCGCGTCCCGCGGCAACGATTGTCGTCGGTTATGTCGTCGGTGCCCTCGCGGTCGTCGCGATCGGACAGGCGGCGCACTCCGCTCCGGGCCTTCTGGTCACGTGCTTTCTCGCCGGGTTCTTTGGTATCGGCGCTCAGCTCTGCACGGTCGGACTGTGTGCGACCTACTATTCCGACGCTCTGCGGGCAACCGGGGTCGGCTCTGCGGTCGGCGTTGCACGTCTCGGCGCGATCCTCGGTCCTGTCGTCGGCGGAGTGCTGATCGCGGGCGGTGTCTCGACTCCCTTGATCTTCGTCATCATCGGGGCGGTCTCGTTCGGGGCAGCGATCGCAATGCTCGTGATGGGACTCGCGGTGCTGCGCAAGCGTGGTGTCGGTTCGGCAGAGATCACCGCGGCGCAGGCCGCCTGAACCGATGCCGCCGGGCATCAGTGGCGTGCACCATGTCACGTTCGTCGTCCGTGACCTCAACGCCGGCATCTCCTGGTTCGAGATGGTCCTGGGAGCTGAGTATCGTCCGCGCTTCGATCACCACTCTGCCGAGGGCGTGCGGTTTGGGGTAGTTCTTGAACTGGACAGATTTCCGGGAATGATCGAACTGCGCGCCGCGACCGAGGACTACCCGCTACGACTGGGTTACGACCCGGTGACTTTTCAGGTTGCGGGTGTGACCGAGCTGGGCGCCTGGCGAGATCATCTCGACGCCGTTGGCGTGGGCCACTCGCCCATCAAGCACCGGCGCACTGGACAATCGATCGAGTTTCCGACGCCGGAGGGCATCCTCCTGCGGCTCTTCACAGCCCCGGCTGGTGGCTTCGACCGGGTGCCATTCCAGGAGCAGCGCGTCGACCCCTGAGATTTCCGCCCTGTACGTCAGCAAAAAATAAGGAGACACTCGCCGTGTTCGAGTTGAAGAATCGCCTCATCAGCATGATCGACCAGAGGCAGGTTCCTGTCGGTATGCAGTGTTTCACCGGAGACCACACCCTGATTGAGGTGATGGGCGTGACCGGCCTCGACTACGTCTGGATCGACAGCGAGCATTCCGGCATCAATCCCCGCGCGCTCGAGGACACCGTCCGCGTCGCGGACGGTGTGAACCTCGCCACGATCGTGCGCATCCCCGAACCCGACGACACGACCTCCGCTCGACGGGCACTCGAGGCGGGCGCACAGGGGATCGTGATTCCGATGGTTCGCAACGCCGAGGACGTTCTGCGCATGCGCGACGCGCTCATCTATCCACCCAATGGCACGCGAGGCATCTGCCCGGCATATCGCGTCGCGGGCTATTCGCTGCGCACCTTTGGCGAGTACGCCGCGGCCAGCGACGCGGGGCTTCTCCTCATCCCCATGATCGAGACGGTTGAGGGGCTCGAGCACGTTGAGGAGATCTGTGCCATCAACGAGGTGCGCATCATTGTCTTCGCCGCGGGCGAACTGTCGTACGCCCTGGGGGAGGGTGCCAACGTCAATCTCCATGGAAGCGCGAAGATCCAGGAGGCACTCGCGCGCGTCAGGGCGGCTGCCCGGGCGAACAACGTCGTGCTGCTTGGCGGCCCGATCATCAACCCGACGGCCGAGGGGTGCTCCGCCGCGCTCGACGAGGATATCGGCGTGCTTTGCCTCGGCATCGACGTGATGTCGTTTCGTAAGGTGTGCGAAGACGCGGTTACAGCGGCGAATACGGCGGTCGCGAGCTCCGATCGATATGCGCGACCGACCGCACCGCCCAGCGGGCTGCCCCCGCGCTAGTGCGCGTGCTCAGTCGGCGTGCCAGTCCCTTCGAGAGGTACATCCGGCGAGATCTGAAATTCCGCCGCTGTCGATGACCTCAGCTCGGCCAAGGACACGTCCGTCGCGATCTGGGTGAGAACCAACCCGTCATCCGTGACGTCGAAGACCGCGAGATCCGTGATGATCCGCTGCACCACGCCGACCCCCGTGAGCGGAAGCGTGCACTCGCGCACGATCTTCGAGCTGCCATCCTTTGCCAGGTGATCGGTGAGCACTACGACGCGTCGGGTGCCTGCCACGAGGTCCATCGCCCCACCCATGCCCTTCACGAGGTGTCCAGGTATCGACCAGTTGGCGAGATCGCCGTTCTCGGAGACCTGCATCGCCCCGAGAACTGCGAGATCGACGTGTCCACCACGGATCATCGCGAACGATTCTGCGGAGTCAAAGACGCTGCCCCCCGGCAGGATGGTCACCGTCTGCTTGCTCGCGTTGATCAGGTCGGCATCCTCGTCCCCGTCGAACGGGAACGGTCCCATCCCCAGGAGCCCGTTCTCGCTCTGCAGCGTCACGGTCAGGCCTGCCGGTATGTTGTTCGCGACGCGCGTGGGGATGCCGATACCGAGATTGACGTAGTCGCCATCGCGCAGTTCTGCCGCGGCGATCGACGCCATCTCGTCTCTGCTCCAAGCCATTGCTGCCTCCTGTCTGAAGCGGGGTTAGGCGGATGCCGTTTGGTGAACCGCTCGCGTCCGAACGGTTCGCTGCTCGATGTCCTTCTCCCGTTCCTCGGCCTGCACGACGTGTGTCACGAAGATGCCGGGCGTCACAATGACATTGGGATCGAGCTCTCCGGCGGCGACAACACTCTCGGCCTCTGCAAACGTCACCCGTCCGGCTGTTGCAACGACCGGGTTGAAATTGCGGGCGGTGAGTCGATAGGTCAGATTGCCCTCGGTGTCGGCTTGGTGGGCTCGAACAAGAGCGACGTCGGCGACGATCGCGCGCTCCTGCAGATAGAGCAGGCCGTCGAATTCTGCGGTCGGCTTACCCTCAGCAACCTGCGTGCCGACGCCCGTGCGCGTGTAGAACGCCGGGATGCCGGCGCCACCCGCGCGCATCCGTTCGGCAAGTGTGCCCTGAGGCACGAATTCGACCTCGAGCTCGCCGCTCAGGAACTGGCTGGCGAAGAGTTTGTTCTCTCCGACATAGGAGGCGATGACCTTTGCGACCTGCCGGTTCTCGAGCAGAATGCCGAGGCCCTTGCCATCGATGCCCATGTTGTTCGAGACGATCGTCAGGTCACGAGCACCCAGATCGTGAAGCGCCCGAATGAGATCGACGGGGACGCCGCTCAGTCCGAATCCACCAACCGCGATCGTCATGCCATCCGTAACCGAATCCGCGATCGCTGCCGCAGCGGAAGCCCGCACCTTACTCACCGGTGTCTCCTCGTCGAGTCGATAATTGTTAACCCTGACTATTCCATGACTCCGTCCCGCTACTCGGCGTGGGCGTCGAGAAACGCGTAGAGCTCCTGGTCGTCGACCCCGGGGAAGGTGCCGCTCGGAAGCGGAGAAAGGATGTGGGCGTGCAGCTTCGCACTGGTCCACGCCTTGCCCGACCAACGCTCGGCGAGCTCGTTCGACGGCGACTTGCAGCACGACAGGTCTGGACAGCGCGACATGGTGCGGTTGGCGGTCTCGCGGCCACGGAACCACTTCGCGTGGGCGAATGGCACCCCGATCGTGATGGAGAACTCGTCGTCCGGTCCGGTTCCGGTCTGGCAGGACTCCCAGAACGTCCCCTCCGGGGTGTCGGTGTACTGGTAGAACTCGGTGGTCCGGTTGGTGCGGTCGAACGCCTGTCGGCCGGCCCAGTAGTGACAGATCAGCTGCCCCTCGGTCGACCCTGTGACATCCACCGGCAGCCGGAGCCCGTCGTTCTCGTAGGCCTTCGCGACGGCTCCGTCGTCGCCGACCCGGAGGAAGTGCACGTTCATGTCGAGGTGGGATGTCGCCAGGTTGGTGAATCGCAGCGCCGCGGCCTCGTGGGTGACGCCGAAGGCATCCCGATAGTCCTCGACGGCAATGTTGCGATCCGCCTTTGCCCCCTCGAGGAACTCGACGGACTGGTGGAGCGGCATGAGGCATGCGGTCGCGAAGTAGTTGATCTCGAGGCGCTGCTGCAGGAACTCGGCGTAGGTCCTGGGCTCGTGGTGCGCGAGCAGCCGGTGAGCCATCGCCTGCAGCGCCATCGAGCGGATGCCGTGGCCGCCGGGGATCGATGCCGGCGGCAGGTAGATCCGTCCGTTCTCCAGGTCCGTCACTGACCGCGCGGAGTGCGGGAGGTCGGGAACGTGGACGAGCTCGAACCCGAGTTGCTCGGCCATTCGCGATACCGCGCGGTGCGTGAGGGCGCCGCGCGAATAGCCCACCTTGGTCACCAGCTCTTGCGCGAGCGCGTCGATGTCGGGCAGGTAGTTGTTCTTGGTGCGCATCAGCTGCCGCAGCTCGGTATTAGCGCGCCTGGCTTCCTCCGGTGTCGCGATCGCCTCGCGCGACCGACGGGCAAGTTCCGCGTGCAGCCCGACGATCACGCGCAGCGTATCGTCGGTCATTCCCCGCGACGCCCGCAGCGCCGGCAGACCGAGCGAGGAGTACAGCGCGCCCTGCTGCAGCTGGTCGAGGCCGATCTCCAGGGCAGCGCGCGCGGTCGGCGGCTCTTCGGACAGCAGGTCGCCGACCTGGATGTCGAGCGTCTCGGCGATTCGGTTAAGCAGGGAGAGCCGCGGCTCCCGCTTGCCGTTTTCCATCAGCGACAGTTGGCTGCCGGCAATGCCGACGGCGCTGCCGAGCTCGTCGAGGGTGAGGGAATTCGCGGTTCGAAAATGGCGGATGCGCTGCCCGAGTGTCATGAGGTCGCTCATTCTTGAACCATATCGAAACTATTAGTGTTTTTACGACCAGTTTTTCGGATCCGCGTCGGGAAACTTGGCGCAAGCTGTAACAAACGACCGAAAGACGACTCATGACGACCACGCTGCACCCCCCGAAATCGCCCGGAAAGGCCGAGGCCGCGCAACCCGTAGCCTCTCCCGCGGCGACGCTTCAGGGTGGGTACTTCGAGAGTCCGGAGGGCACAGACGTTCGCGTCATCGAGTGGGTTGCCCGCATTGCGGCGATCACGTTGCCGGATGAGGTCGTCTGGTGCGACGGAAGCGCCGCCGAGTTCGACCAGCTGACCAAACTGCTCGTCGACCGGGGCACGCTCATCCGACTCAATCCCGAGCACCGCCCCTTCAGCTTCCTTGCCCGCAGCGACCCAAGCGATGTCGCCCGCGTCGAGGACCGAACGTTTATCTGCAGCGAGAGCGAAGCGGATGCCGGCCCCACGAACAACTGGATCGCCCCCGCCGAGATGCGCACCACGCTAAGCGACCTGTTCCAGGGCAGCATGGTTGGCCGCACCATGTATGTCGTGCCGTTTTCGATGGGGCCGATCGGTTCCCCGTTCTCGAAGCTTGGTGTGCAGCTGACCGACTCCCCGTACGTGGTCGCGAATCTTCGCATCATGACCAGGATGGGCTCAGAGGCGCTCTCGCGCATTCGTCGGAACGTCGAATGGGTCCCAGCGGTTCACAGTGTCGGCGCTCCGCTCGCCGAGGGTCAGCAGGATGTCGCCTGGCCCTGCAACCCGACCAAATACATCAGCCACTTTCCCGAATCGCGGGAGATCTGGTCGTACGGTTCCGCCTACGGTGGAAACGCCATCCTGGCCAAGAAGTCGTTCGCGCTCCGCATCGCCTCGGTGATGGCGCGCGACGAGGGCTGGCTTGCCGAGCACATGCTCATCCTTCGGGTCACCAATCCGCAGGGCCGCGCGATGCACGTCGCGGCCGCCTTCCCGAGCGCGTGTGGCAAGACCAACTTCGCGATGCTCTCGCCAACCATCCCCGGCTGGACCGTCGAGACAATTGGCGACGACATCGCCTGGCTTCGACAGGGTCCGGATGGGCGCCTCCGCGCCATCAACCCGGAGGCCGGCTTCTTCGGGGTGGCCCCGGGAACCGGTCCGAAGACCAACCCCAACGCGGTCGACATGCTCTGGGGCAACACCATCTTCACGAACGTCGCGCTGCGCGACGACGGTGACGTGTGGTGGGAGGGCCTCTCGAAGGTCGCCCCCGAAAACCTCACCGACTGGCGCGGCGACGCCTGGACGCCCGCGTCCGGAAGCCCCGCCGCGCATCCCAACTCTCGTTTTACTGTCGCTGCTGCCCAGTGCCCGTCCATCGCTGACGACTGGCAGCATCCAGACGGCGTCGTTATCGACGCAATAATCTTCGGCGGCCGCCGTGCTTCAAACGTGCCCTTGGTGGTAGAGGCGCGCGATTGGAATCATGGGGTCTTCTTAGGCGCCACGATCTCTTCGGAGCAAACGGCGGCCGCTGAAGGCACTGTTGGGGAGCTGCGACGCGACCCGTTCGCGATGCTCCCGTTCTGCGGGTACAACATGGCCGATCACTGGCAGCACTGGTTGGATGTTGGCAAGACACTGCGCGCCAGCGCCAAGGTTCCTCGTGTGTTCCAGGTCAACTGGTTCCGCACCGATGAGGACGGCTCCTTCCTGTGGCCGGGGTTCGGCGAGAACGCGCGCGTGCTCGAGTGGATCCTTGGCCGCGTCGACGGGCAGGTCGGTGCACGGGAAACCCCGCTCGGCTACGTGCCAACCGACAGCGGACTCAACCTCGACGGCCTCGAAAACGTCGATCTCGAGCAACTGTTCGCGATCGACCGCGACGCCTGGCTGGCGGAGTCGGATGACACTGAGGCATTCTTCGGGACGTTCGGCAAGAAGGTTCCGCACGAGCTCTATGGGCAGCTCGAGATGCTTCGCGAGAAGCTCCGCTCCGACAACTAGCGGTCGCGTCCCTTCTACGGCGTGTTACCGACCCAGGATTTGACCCAGTTTCGACCAGCCCCGCTCGTAATAATCTTCGTGGTCGGGGTTCGCTCGATGAGAATTGTTAACACGTGATAGAGCGTTAGTACGGCCTCTTGCAAGGGCTGGCTGTCCTCAAGCTTCTCGACTTTTACCCCTTGAGCACGGGCTTCCTCAATGCCTATCCGTTTGTCGTGGCTCTTGTGGTTTGACGCGTCATTGAAGTACTTTGCGATTCTCTGACCTGCAGCTGCCGGGTCCGCTTCCCCCGCCATCATGTATTGCTCCAACCATCGAGCGACCATCCTCTCCGAGAAATCAAGCTGGTCTTGCGCGTACTGAAGCAAGGCGGGTCCCATCGAACCCAGAATTGGAGCCCACACGTGCCCCGCGGCCGGATCTCCAATCGCGCCCGTCAGCGGGTCGCCAACGATTTCTTTTCGTGCCTGCATAAATTGCTCAACGATCGCTCTCGCGGAGTGCTGCTGGCCGTTCATTTGAAGCTGAGGATCAATGGGGCCGAGCTGACTCTGATTTCCCATAACTACTAAGTCAGACGCAAGGCTAAACATCGTTCCCGCGGACATTGCAAACGCGGGGACGATCACTTCGACGCTGGCGAATTTGCTTCGTACGTATTCGACGAGCGTTTGTGCCGCCGAAGTGACTCCACCCGGAGTGTGAAGGACCACAGTCAGTCCCTTGGACCAGTCCATGCCGGCGAAGGCGGCCATGATTCCATTGATGTCTTCTGGCATCATGATTACGTGTGGCGCTGGTACCGCGGGCTTCTGCAGAAATCCAGAGCCATACAACAGCACATTGCGACCACCGCGGAGAGCCGAGATGTCGCTCAGCGATTGCTCGAGGTGGTCGGCATACCATGCGTCGATTGCTGGCCCCCCCTGCATCTGCAGGTCGTTTAGGAGCTCATTCCAGGTGGCCACCCCAGCGGTCTAACTAGTCGTGAGCGTTAGAGGTCCGGGCAAGGGCGCGTAGAACTCAGGAAAGCTACTCGGCGGAGAGGGTGTCGCCTGGGCGATCGCTACTAGCTCGATGTACTGCTCATACTGGCTGGCCGCTTGCTCGAATGGGTCGACGCCGACTGTTGCATCCGCTGGCTGAGAGGCTGGCACCTGTTTCATGCCGGAATTATTGCACAAGCGAATCTCATCAACTTGAAATTATCCCCAGCGCGCCGCACCGAGACATCCGCGCTCGAACCATCATTTCGCGCTCGAGAAAGCGGGCCACCACTGAACACGTACCCACGACCAATTGTCGAAACGTTGAAGCTAGATATCAGGAGGCGGGCGCGTGACTCTCCAGGAACTCGTAGACATCTGTGTTGTCGACACCGGGAAACACTCCGGTCGGCATTGCCGCCAGGAGCGAGCTGTTGAGCCGCGCGCTCGGGAACGAATGACCCTGCCAACGTGAAGCGAGTCCCGCCGGCGCACGGCGGCAACACGCCTCGTCCGGACACGTTGAGGTAAATCGATTCGTCGTGTCCCGACCGCGGAACCATTTCACGTGCGCGAACGGGGTGCCAACGCTCACCGAGAAGGCTCCACGGGATGTCGACTGGATGCGGGACGTGCACCAGTAGGTGCCCGTCGGCTTGTCGGTGTACTGGTGGTACGGACTGAAGCGATCCGCAACGTCGAAGACCTGGCGTGCGCTCCAGTAGCGGCAGACGATCTGTCCCTCGACCGCACCCAGCGCATCCGTTGGGAACTGCACGTTGTCGTTCTCGTACGCCTTCGAGATCGACCCGCTCTCGTGCACCTTGAGAAAGTGCACGGGGACGCCGAGGTGCTGGGTCGCGAGATTCGTGAACCGGTGGGCGGCCGTCTCGTAGGTGACGGCGAAGGCGTCGCGCAGGTCCTCGACGGACAACTCTCGCCGCTCCTTCGCCGCCCGCAGGAACTCGACCGCGCTGGTCTCGGGCACCATCAGCGCGCCGGCGAGGTAGTTGGTTTCCACCCGCTGGCGCAGGAAGTCCTCGTAGTCGACCGGCTCCGAAATCTTCAGGACCTGGGTCGCGAGTGCCTGCAGCAGGGTCGACCGCTGGTCTGCGCCGGCGGCCTCGGTGACCGGCAGGTAGATGCGCCCGTTCGTAAGGTCGGTCACGCTTCGCGTCGACATCGGCAGGTCACTGACGTAGTGCAGGGTGAACCCCAGGTGGCTGGCCAGGTCGGATGCGACCCGTTGCGACAGCGGACCGCCCGCGTGACCCACGGCGGCGAGCAGGGTGCGCGCCGTCTGCTCGAGTTCGGGGAAGTAGTTGTTGCGGGCGCGCATCGCGCGACGCAGCGCGGTGTTCGCGCGTCGCGCCTCCTCCGGCGTCGCCGCGCGCTGGCTGTGCAGTCGCTCGAGTTCGCCGTGCAGCTGCAGGATCGTGCGAATCGCATCATCGCTCAGCGACTTGCGCACGGGTAGCGCCGGGAGATCGAGCGAGGCGTACAGCGGTCCGCGCTGGGCGCGGGCCAGCGCGATCTCGAGCGCCGCGCGTTCCGTGGGCGCCTCCGGGGTCAACAGCTGGTCGACGCTCACCCCGAGTGCGCGCGACAGCTTCTGCAGCTCGCTCAGCTTGAGCTCGCGCTTCCCGTTCTCGATCACGGACAGCTGTGACGGCGCGCGGTCGAGTGCGGAGGCAAGGGCATCGAGGGTCATTCCCCTGTCGGTGCGCAGCTGTCGGATGCGACGGCCGATCGTCAACGAATCGAGCATGTCTTGATCCTGATCGACCGCGAAGGCGTCTGTACCCATCTCTCTACTGTGGCATCCGCTGCTCTTTCGGCAAATAGAAAAAGGTAACTATTTCTAGTAGGCAACTTCGAAAAGAACGCTTGTGCTGGGCGCAGAGTCGAGAAAGGACGAACCCAAGGAGCAATTTCAATGACGACCAGACCAGGCGACCAGACGCAGACCGCGGCCGAGCTCGAGACCGAGTGGAAGACATCCGCGCGGTGGAACGGCATCCACCGCGACTACACAGCCGAAGACGTCATCGCGCTGCGCGGCAGCGTGGCCGAAGAGCACACCCTGGCGAAGCGGGGAGCCGACAATCTGTGGCGTCTCATCCACTCCGAAGAATGGGTTCCGGCACTCGGAGCGCTCACGGGCAATCAGGCCGTGCAGCAGGTTCGTGCCGGCCTCAAGGCGATCTACCTGTCGGGTTGGCAGGTCGCGGCCGACGCGAATCTCAGCGGGCAGACCTACCCGGACCAGAGCCTGTACCCGGCCAACTCGGTCCCGTCGGTAGTGCGCCGGGTCAACAACGCACTTCTCCGCGCCGACCAAATAGACGCCACGGAGTCCCTCGGGTCGAGCCTGTCGAGACCGACGATCGACTGGCTCGCCCCCATCGTCGCCGACGCGGAAGCCGGCTTCGGCGGCCCCCTCAACGCGTACGAGTTGATGAGCTCGATGATCGCCGCCGGCGCGGCGGGCGTGCACTGGGAGGACCAGCTGGCGTCCGAGAAGAAGTGCGGACACATGGGCGGCAAGGTGCTCGTGCCCACCTCCCAGCACATCCGTACCCTGAACGCCGCGAGACTGGCCGCCGATGTCGCCGGGGTCTCGACGCTCGTCATCGGTCGCACCGACTCGCTGGCCGCTAACCTCGTGACGAGCGACGTGGATGACCGCGACAAGCCGTTCCTCACGGGGGACCGCACCGCCGAGGGCTTCTACGAGACGACGCCGGGTATCGAGACAGTTCTCGCCCGGGGCCACGCCTACGCCCCGTATGCAGACCTGCTCTGGGTCGAGTCGTCGGAGCCCGATATCGAACTCGCGCGGACGTTTGCGGAGAGCATCCACCGGGAGTTCCCGGGCAAGAAGCTCGCCTACAACTGTTCACCGTCGTTCAACTGGAAGAGCCACCTCGACGACACCGAGATCGCGCGGTTCCAGCGCGAGCTCGCGTCGATGGGCTACGCCTTCCAGTTCATTACGCTGGCAGGCTTCCACGCCCTCAACCACTCCATGTTCACCCTCGCCAAGGACTACAGCGAGCGCCACATGAGCGCATACGTCGAGCTGCAGGAGGCCGAGTTCGCCTCGGAGGCCAGCGGCTACACCGCAACCAAACACCAGCGCGAGGTTGGCACCGGGTTCTTCGACCGGATCTCGACCGTGCTCAACCCGGATAGCGCCACTCTCGCGCTCGTCGGATCCACCGAATCGGCGCAGTTTCACTAATCGACCCAGCAATTCCGAACAGCAGAGCAAGGACACGAATCATGACCACGAGACACAGTCACATTGAAATCCTGGGCGACCTGGACGACCGCTACGACGAGATCCTCACCCCCGAGGCGCTGCACTTCCTGACCCGCCTGCACGACACCTTCGCCGGCCGCCGGCACGACCGGCTGTCGGCGCGGATGCACGAGCGCAAGGCGATCGACAACGGGCGCGACCTGCGTTTCCTCGACTCGACCACGGCCATCCGCGAGGAGCCGACCTGGCGGGTTGCCGGGCCGGGGCCGGGGCTCGAAGACCGACGCGTCGAGATCACCGGGCCAACCGATCGCAAGATGGCGATCAACGCGCTGAACTCCGGCGCAAAAGTGTGGCTGGCGGACCTCGAGGATGCGACGAGCCCGACCTGGCAGAACATCATCGGCGGGCAGTTGTCGCTGTTTGATGCGATCCGTCGCCAGATCGACTTCACCTCGCCGGACGGCAAGGAGTATCGCCTCGGCGAGACCACGCCGACGATCGTGATGCGCCCCCGGGGCTGGCACCTGGTAGAGAAGCACCTGCGCTACGTCGACTCGGCCGACATTGCGTCGCCCGCGTCGGCATCCCTCGTCGACTTCGGCCTCTACTTCTTCCTCAACGCGACCGAGCTGATCGAGCGCGGGGCCGGCCCGTACTTCTACCTGCCCAAGCTCGAGAACCACCTTGAGGCTCGGCTGTGGGATGACATCTTCACGTTCTCGGAGAATGCACTGGGCATCGAGCACGGGACAATCCGCGCGACCGTTCTCATCGAGACCATCCCGGCGGCGTTCGAAATGGAGGAGATCCTCTACGAGCTGCGGGACCACTGCGCCGGCCTCAACGCCGGTCGCTGGGACTACATCTTCAGCATCATCAAGAACTTCCGGAGTCGAGGCAGCAACTTCGTTCTGCCCGACCGCGCGAAGATCACGATGACGGTGCCGTTCATGCGGGCGTACACCGAGCTGCTGGTCGCGACCTGCCACAAGCGGGGAGCGCACGCCATCGGTGGCATGAGCGCGTTCATCCCGAACCGACGAGACCCCGAGGTGACGGCGCGTGCCCTCGAACAGGTGCACGCCGACAAGAAGCGCGAGGCCGGCGACGGGTTCGATGGCACCTGGGTGGCCCATCCGGACCTCGTCACGACGGCGCGCGAGGAGTTCGACGCGGTGCTGGGCGAAGCGCCGAACCAGGTCGAGCGGCTGCGGGACGACGTGCACGTCACGGCGTCCGAGCTGCTCGACCTGCGAATCGACGGATCGGTGACGAACGCGGGTGTGAGCGCGAACGTCTCCATCGCCGTGCGCTACCTGGAGAGCTGGCTGCGCGGGGTCGGCGCCGCAGCGATCGACAACCTGATGGAGGATGCGGCGACCGCCGAGATCAGTCGCTCGCAGTTGTGGCAATGGATCCACCGCGACGTGACGACCGAAGAGGGAAACAGGGTCACCCGCGCGTACGTCGAATCGCTTCTGGACTCCCTGCTCAAGGACGTTCCGCGCGCCGAGGGAAACCGCTTCGACGACGCCGCCGCGGTCTTCCGCGAGGTCACCCTGCGAGACGACTTCCCTACGTTCCTGACGATCTCCGCCTACAGCCGGTACCTCGTGGACGGAGCCGAGGCGGCGGACGTCGCCGCGTAGCCGCGCTAGGCGACCGACCAGCCGCCATCGGACGGCAGGATCACGCCGTTGACGTTGACGCCGTCGTCGCTGAGCAGGAAGGTGATGGATGCGGCGAGCGCCTCTGCCTCGGCCGGATCCGGCATCACCGACATGGCTAGCTGGACCCGCTCGGATCCGAGTTCGGAGGCGAACGTCGCCTCGATGTTGGTGATGGTCGGTCCGGGCGCGACGGCGTTCACGCGGAGTCCGCTCGGGCCGTACATGAAGGCGCTGCTCTTGGTCAGGCCGGCGACGGCATGCTTCGACGCCGTGTAGGCGGCGCCTGCGGCCGAGCCGCGAAGCGCGGCCTCCGAGGCGATGTTGACAATGGAGCCGCTCGCCCGAGCGAGCATCGACGGCACGACGGCGCGCATGAGCTTCATGGTTCCCTCGACGTTGATCCTGAAGACGCGCTGCCAGACGTCGTCGCTCACCTCGTGCACCGGCGTCATGTTGTCCATGATTCCCGCCACGTTCGCGAGACCGTCGATCCTGGAACCCGCGGCTTTCACGATCGCGGCAATGGTCTCGTCTGCGGTGATGTCTCCGGCGACCGCGGTGATGTTGCTCTTCTTTTGGTCCTTCACGAATTCGTCCAGGCGTTCCTTCGAGATGTCGACCGCGATAACCCGGCCGCCCTCGCGGCCGATTCGGGATGCGGTCGCGCGGCCGATTCCGGAGCCTGCTCCGGTCACGATCACGGTTTTACCCGTAAAACGGCCGGGAGTGGTCTTCTCGATCCACTCCGGTAGCTCGACCGTCGGCTTCGACGCGCGCGCCGGTTCGGTCGCAGCCGCCACCGCCTCGCCCTCCGGCGTTTCGCCGGATGCGGCACGCGTGACCAGGTCGGCCACCATCGCCTCCGAGAACTGGCCCTTGCTCAGCTTGATGAGACGCTTCAGCGCCAATCTGCGCACCGGCTTGAGAACGCCGGCATCCTGGCCGGCCTCGGCCAGCAGGCTGCGCATGATGGGCCCGCCGATCGGGTCGTCGAGCCAGGTGCCAATCGACGAGTCGCCCGTGAGTTGTGCTGCATTGCTGGCCATTTTCGGATTCCCTTCGAGTTACCGGACAACAGTGTCCGGTAGTACGCTACACCCGTGCCTGCCGAACCCAAAGCGAACCGTGGGCCGAGCGCGGGTCCCGACAATCGGCGGGCTCTCATCGCGGCGGCGCGCGAGGTGTTCGCCGAATCCGGACTGTCTGCGCCACTGAACTCGGTCGCGAAGAGGGCGGGTGTCGGCCAGGGCAGCCTCTACCGGCACTTCCCCGATCGAGTGAGCCTCGCCGTCGCCGTCTTCGACGAAAACATCGGTGCACTCGAGGAGCTCGCGCAGCAACCCGGGATGACTCTCGATGACCTCTTCGACGCGGTGGCGGAGCAGGTCGTCGGCTCATCCGCGCTGATCGACCTCGTCACCGAACATCGCCACGACTCGCGAGCAGAACACCTCAACACGCGGGTCACGGGCGTCGCCGACATCCTGCTGGCGCGCGACCAGGCGGCCGGAACCATCGGACGGCACGTCGACTCGGCCGACGTCATGCTGGCCATCTCGATGCTGGCGTTCGTCCTCGCACGTACCGAGGACGCCGAACGAACGGACGTCCGCGCACGCACTCACGCCATGTTCCGGGCGGCCTTCGCGCCGACCGCCGACTAGCGGGACAGCGGGGCCCCAAGCAGCGCGAAGGTGACACCGATTGCCGCGGCGATGACGATCGCGCTGACCACGCCCCGCCGGAACGCCAGCAACCAGAGGAATCCGCCGCACAGGATGCCGACCTGCCAGAGCTGGGAGAGCGCGAGTCCGAGCGGCACGGCCGACCCGATGATCGCGCCGATCACGGCAGCGCCGGCCCCGGTCAGGAACGCCTGGATGCCCCGGTTAGCGCGCAATCGGTCGAAGTGCGACGCGCCGAACAGGACGAAGAGGAAGGACGGAGCGAATGCGATCACCGTCGCCAGCGCAGCTCCGGCAAGGCCTGCGGCGGCGTAACCGACCGCCGCGACTGTGAGGACCACGGGACCGGGCGTGACCTGGCCGAGGGCGACGGCGTTCAGGAACTGGCTGTTCGTCATCCAGTGATACGTGACAACGGCATCGTGCTGCATGAGCGGAATGATTACGAAGCCGCCGCCGTAGGACAGGGCACCGACCTTTAGCGCGACCCAGGCAACGGCGAGCAGCCCGCCGACGGTGAGCCCGATGGGAACGACGAATGGCACGAGAACGCTGAGTGCAGCGCCGGGCGGTTTCGCCCGCCAGTCCCGCTGGAATCCGAACTCGACTAGGCCGAGAACGAGCAGCACCAGGACCAGGTATGCGCCCGCCGTTGCGCCGGCAACGATGCCGATCGCGAAGTAGACCACCCAGCGCGTCCGCGCTGCACTCGCGCTTCCGGCACGCCGCCAACTGGCGCGAATCAGACCGGCGCCGGCCGTGACAGCAATTGCGGGAACCACGGCACCGGCGCCGGCCGCGGCTCCCTCCACCCAGAGGGGCGGACGGGCGGCCAGAAATAGCGCAGAGAGAAGCACGATGAGGACGAGGCCGGGGACGATGAAGCAGATCCCGCCGATGATCGCGCCGACCGGACCGCGCAGCCGCCAGGCACAGAAGATCGCGAGTTGTGTCGAGGCAGGACCAGGCAGCAGATTTGTGGCGGCGATGCCGTCCTCGAACTCGGTCGCGTCGATCCACCGGTTCCGCTCGACGCACAGGCGGCGTAGTAGCGCGATGTGTGCTGGCGGTCCGCCGAAACCGGTTACCCCGATCCGCCCCCACTCGCGTGCGATGGTGAGCAGCGGAACACGGGAGTCAGCCTCACCGGTTGCCGAGGTCACGGGAGCGCCCGGTCGTGGCGGGCGAGCGGCATCACACGCTCACGATAGCCGCTCGCCCGGGTTCATCAGCAGCAGCCAATGCCGGAACAGCAATCTTCTTCGTTCATTCCCGATACCTCCTTCCCGGGTGAGTGTGGTTAGGCGGGCAGAAGGCCCTGGAGAAGGATCTCGACGCGGTGCTTGATGTCGTCCCGAATGGGTCGAACCTGGTCGAGCGGGAGGCCACTCGGGTCGGTAAGTTCCCAGTCCTCGTATCGCTTGCCGGGGAACACGGGGCACACGTCCCCGCAGCCCATGGTGATGACGACGTCCGAGTCGCGCACGGCCTCGGTCGTCATAAGCTCTGGAACGCCGGCCGAGATGTCGATGCCGTCCTCGGCCATCGCGGCGACTGCCACGGGATTGATCTCGTTGCCCGGCTCCGACCCTCCAGAGCGCACCTCGACGGTGCCACCGGAGAGTGCCCGGGCGTAGCCGGCCGCCATTTGGCTTCGCCCAGCGTTGTGAATGCACACGAACAATACCCTCGGCTTTTCTGACATCCGGCACCCTATTTCAAAGATCGACGTTGGTCGATATAAGAATCTTTAATACATCGACGTTTGTCAATGTTTATGGAACAATCGACGCATGAGCCTGATGGAACTGCTCCCCGTGCGGGATGTGACTGCCTGCTGCTCCCCGCTGACGCGCGAGGCAATCGGCGAAGACAATGCGTCGAACCTGGCGTCCTCGCTAAGGGCACTGGCCGACCCGGCGCGATTGCGGATCATCTCGATGGTCGCCGCCCACGAAGACGCCGAGGCCTGCGTGTGCGACCTGACCGAGCCACTCGGACTCGGCCAGTCGACCGTGTCGCATCACCTCAGGATCCTCGTCGAGGCCGGCTACCTGACGCGGTCGAAACGCGGTACCTGGGCGTACTACAAGCTCGTGCCGGGCGCCCTCGATGGCGTCGCTCGCCTACTCGTCACCGTGTAGCCGACGCACCCCGTCCCGCGCCGGCGGCCAACGCCTACCTTGGACTCCTGCTCGTTCTCCTGCTCACCACGGCACCACACTCGCAATTGAGGGAAGGAACAAACCAGTGACGATCAGCGTGCGCGACATGACGGCCGACGATTGGACCGAAGTCGAAGACATCTACCGACAAGGCATCGCGACGGGCAATGCCACCTTCGAGGCGGCCCCGCCAAGCTGGGAGGAATTCGACGGTGAGAAGGTTGTGCATCCTCGGCTCGTCGCCATCGACGGCAGCCACGTGGTCGGTTGGGCGGCGGCCGGCCGGGTCTCATCTCGCTGCGTGTATGAGGGTGTGCTCGAACACTCGGTGTACGTCAGCGAGGGTGCGCGCGGACTGGGCGTTGGCGCGACGTTGCTCGATGCCTTTCTCCGAGAGTCAGAGACAGCGGGTATCTGGACGGTGCAATCCGGGGTGTTCCCCGAGAACGAGCCGAGTCTGGCCCTGCATCACAAGCTTGGATTCCGGGACATTGGCACGCGGGAACGAGTCGGCAAGATGTCGTATGGCCCATATTCGGGTCAGTGGCGCGATGTCATAATCCTCGAACGCCGCAGCGCCGTGGCCGGTCGGTCCTAGGCAACCTCATACGCTTGGCCCGTGACCGAATCGCTCGATTCCGTAGCCCACGCGCGCTGGCTTAGCCGCGGTATCCGTTTCGAGTGGATAACCCTCGGCTGGAACGTGGTCGGGGTCGCGGTGCTCGGTTACCTCGCGATCACGGCGTCATCCGTCGCGCTGGCGGGGTTCGGCCTCGACAGTTTCATCGAGATCGGCGCGAGCGCCGTCGTCCTGTGGGAGCTCTCCGGTACCGGTGCTGCGCGGCAACGCCGAGCCCTCAGATTGATTGGGGTGGCATTCATTGCGCTTGCGATCTACCTCACCGCCCAGTCGGTCATTGCACTGGTTGTGGCGCACCACGCGAGCCAGAGCGTCGCCGGAATCGTCTGGACTGCCATCACCGCGCTGGCGATGTTCCTCCTCGCGGCAGGGAAAGGGCGGGCGGGCCGCGCCCTTGCCAACCCAGTGCTGACCACCGAGGGGCGAGTCACCTTCATCGACGGGCTGCTCGCGGTCGCCGTCCTGCTCGGCCTGGCGCTGAACTTCGCGTTCGGCTGGTGGTGGGCGGATCCGATTGCCGGCTTCGTCATCGGCTTCTACGCGATCAGGGAAGCGGTTCACATCTTTCGAACCTGATCGCTTATGTACCTAGACATGTACGTACCCCATCAGGTACATTCAATCCATGGACACCGTCTTGGCCGCGATCTCGGATGAGAGCCGACGTACCGTACTCGGTGCGCTGAGTCGCGGGCCGGCGACGGTGACCGAGCTCGCCGCACTTCTCCCGATCGCGCGGCCAGGGGTATCCCGCCACCTGCGGGTTCTGCGCGAGGCGGGACTCGTGGATGTCCGAAGCGACGCTCAGCGGCGCGTGTACTCGCTTCGGCCGCAGCCGCTCGCCGAGCTGGACGAGTGGCTGGAGCCGTATCGCGCACTGTGGCTGCAACGCCTCGACGCGCTGCACACCGAGATCGCCCGCGGGCAGCACCAGAAACGACAGCACGAGAAGGAGCAGCAATGACGAACGACAAGATGGCCGACCTGAGGATCCTCGGCAGCCTGCGGGAAGAAAACGGGCGCGGCACCATCCACGTCGAGGACGTCTATCCGACCGACATCGACGACATGTGGTCCGCCATCAGCCAACCCGAGCGCCTCAAGCGCTGGCTGGTCGACGTGGAGGGCGATACCGCGATCGACGGATCGTTCACGGCGCGCTTCACCAGCGGATGGGAGGGCAACGGCCGGGTCGATGTCTGCGAGGCACCGCACCGCCTGGTCGTGACGATGTCAGACGGCGGCGACGACGAGACCGTCACCGAGGCGACCCTCACGACGGAAGGAAGCGGCACACGCCTGGTCATTGAGGAGCGCGGCCTCCCCCTTGGGGAGTACGCCGGGCACGGGTCGGGGTGGCAGGCGCACATCGAGGACCTCGCCCTCTACCTCGCCGGTAAGGACACAACGAACTGGATCGACCGGGTGCGGGAGCTCTCGCCGACCTACCGGCAGATGGCCCGGGAGTAGAACGTCAGCGCGGAAGCGCGAAACCGGAGAAAGTTAACCAAGCCGGGAAGTCCAGCACGTCGGGGACCAATGCCTTGGTGGCGGCAAAGTCAGCCTGGTAGGCGGGCGTCTCGGCGAACCACCGGAACATGTCGGCGGTGTCACCGTACGACGCGACAGCCTCGAGCGGGATTGCCTCATACCGACTCGGCAAAGCCAGGTGTGTTCCGATCGCGGTCGCGATTTGTGCGCCGGTCAGGGAGTCACCACCAATCTCGACGCTGGCACCCTCGACGGCTGTACCGCCCTTCAGGATCGCGGCCGCCGCCTTTCCGATATCCCGCACGGCCACCATCTGGAGCGGAATGCCGTCGGGCAGTGGGAGACGAACAACGACCGAACCCTCTTCGACTCCAACTCCAAATCCGGTGAGGTTCTCCATGAAGAACACCGGACGGAGGAATGTGGCGTGGAGGCCGAGCGACTCGATGTGCTCCTCCACTCGCCGCTTGCTCTCGAAGTGGGCGATCCCGGTGTTACGTTCTGCGCCCCCCACCGTGCTGAACACCACGTGTGGAACACCGGTGCGGAAAGCCGCGTCCGCGATCGCGATGCCGGATGTCACTTCGACATCGGTTCCGTCAACCGGTGTGGACATCGCAAATACGCCGTCAACTCCTTTCAGGACGGACTCGAGGGCTGCCGCGTTGGCGAGGTCGCCCGTCACGATCTCGGCTCCGCGATCGTTCAGAGCTCGAGCCGCGGCGGAACCGGGATCGCGTACGAGCGCCCGCACGGCGAGGCCCTGTTGGAGCAGTGCGTCGACGACCGCCCCGCCCTGTTTGCCTGTCGCACCGATTACCGCGATCTGCCTGGTCGATCCCACGGGTGGGAGACTGGTGTTCATAATGTCCTCCTTCTGGACTACTGATCGACGAAAACATTAGCCGACTTACTATTATTCCCGGAGTGTGTCCATGGCCTCATCCGACTGGCCCGGATCGCTCGTAGCGGATCGCGCCCCCGGATCCGCGGGTGCTCTCATTCCCGCAATAGCGCGAGCCCACCGAGCGATGGGAGAGCGGCTGCTCCAGGGGACCGGACTCCGCACCGGTCAAGAGTTAGTGATTTCGCTCCTCGGCGACTCTCCCGGTCGATCCCAGGCGGAGATCACGCGATGGCTCGGCGTCGAACCGCCGACCACCGCGAAGATGCTCGCCCGGATGGAACGAGCGGGATTCGTTGAACGAGTCCGGTCCACGGAGGACCGACGCGTGATGCTCGTCACGCTGACCGAAAAGGGCCGGTCACTTCACCACCGTGTCGGCGAACTCTGGAGTGAACTTAACCGCATCACGACGGCCGGACTGAGCGACAAAGACCAACTGGAACTCGAACGGCTGCTCCTGCGCGTCCTGGAGAATCTCACTCCGGGTGACTCACCCGTTCTGGAATAATAGTAAGTCGGCTAAGGTTCTTCTGGGCACAATCCCAGAAGGAGAAACGCTATGAAGGCAGTGCAGATCGACTCGTACGGCGGCATCGACGTTCTCGAGGTACGAGATATTCCCCGTCCGGCCCCCGGCCCCGGCGAAGTCCTGGTCGAGGTCAAGGCTGCAGGCATCGTGATCAGTGAATCCGCGATACGTAGCGGCGCGGTAAAGAACATTTTTCCGTTGACGTTCCCCTCCGGCGAGGGAAGTGACCTCGCGGGGGTGGTTGCCGAACTGGGGCCTGGCGTGAGCGCGTTCGCGGTCGGTGACGAGGTCATTGGATTCTCGTCCCGACGATCCAGCCACGCCGAGTTTGTCACCGTGCCGGCCGATCAACTGACGCCGAAACCCAGCGCGGTGTCCTGGGAGGCGGCGGGCTCGCTCTACGTCGCGGGCGTTACCGCCTACGCCGCCGTCCAATCGGTGCATCTCACGGCGGCGGACACGGTGGCTATCGCCGGAGCCGCCGGCGGTGTCGGCTCGATCGCAGTCCAACTCGCGAAGCGTACCGGCGCAACCGTGCTCGGTATCGCCGGACCGACCAACGACGCATGGCTCACCGACCATCGCGCCATCCCGGTCAACTACGGTGACGATCTTCCCGCTCGGCTGCGCGCCGCGGCCCCGGCCGGACGCATCGACGCGCTGCTCGACTTCTTCGGCGGCGGGTATGTCGCCATGGCCGTCGAAGAACTCGGAATACCGACCGACCGGATCGACACCATCACCGACTTCGGTGCGGTCGCGCAGTTTGGGGTGCAATCAGCCGGCGGCGCGGATGCGTCGAGCGCGGCCGTCGTCGCGGAGCTGGCGGACCTCATCGCCCGCGGCGAGCTGGACGTGCCCATTGCCGGAGTCTTCGCCCTCGACGATGTGCGGGACGCATACCGCCAGCTCGTGGAGCGGCATACTCATGGGAAGCTGGTATTGCGGCCGTAATTTGCGTGCAACCTCCTGCGGCGAGGGTTTCTCGCTGGTGCGGGACGGTGGTCTTGCCGCGTGTCGCCTGCGGCGCCACGCAGGCGCCTCGTCTGAGCATCCCCGACGGTTAGCTACCAAGCCGTTACTCGGCTCTCGTACCACCGTCTCCGCAAACAAAAAAGAGCGCCCTTCGGGGGCGCTTTTTTGTTTGCGGAGACGGTGGGATTTGAACCCACGGAGGAGTTTAAACCCCTCTCCACCTTAGCAGGGTGGTGCACTAGGCCGAACTATGCGACGTCTCCAGTGATGCGTAGCCATCCTACCCAGCGCGGGCTCGGCGGCCGAATCCTCGGCGGTCAAAAATGGGGTGCGCGCCGACTTGTCCCCCGTTTGGTGGACAGACTAGAGTTCATCCTGACGCTTGAGTTTTCCCCTACCCGAGGGAAGACTGACGGACCCGAACCTGCGTCAGCTATTCAGAGGCTCACCCATGCCCCGCTACGGACTGTCCCACTGTGGGCACTCGACAACCCCTCGCGCGGACATCCGCCGCGGGTCGTCAACCGCAGCGCATCCCCTGTCTGGCTGGTTCCTGACCATGTCGGAGCTAGCCAGCGCCCCTCTCACGCAGCAGACAGTTCGGGTCGTAGCTGAGTGAGACGGTAGGTCTCCCGCGCACTGGGTACGCGGCGGGAGACCTACCACCTTT
>JAUZFP010000116.1 GCA_030838475.1 Actinomycetota bacterium | reverse complement strand
CCGGTTGAAACGGTAGTGAGAGCACCACCGCATCCCTGACCAACGGTTCAAGATCCACGTGATCGTCTTGAACTGTGTAGTCAAAAGCTTCGTCGAAAGAATACGCGAAAAGCTCGGCAAACTCGACCTCGACCGGGATGCTGACATCGATCAGGCATCGTACGCACTCACCGTCGGCGGTCACATCGACGTCGCCGGACACCAGAATGCCGTCGTGGAGGGACTCGAGACGGGCATCGATGTGCAGGTTTGCACCCCTGCGAACGCCAATGACGGCGTTGCCCATTTCGTCGTCGACGGTGACGTCGATCGACTTCTCGCGCATCTCGCCGGGGCGGTGCACGATGTCGACCACCGAGACGGTGTACGGGGTTTCTTTCAAATGTGGCACGAGGGGAGATTCTACCGGACCCTGTCCCGCCTTGCCGTGGCCGCGCATCCGGCAGTATGTGGAGATGATCACTGAGCATGCAGAGCTGCCCATCATCCCCGGCCGCGAGGAGGAATTCGAGGCGGCGTTCGCTGCGGCGAAGCACATCATCGCCTCGTCACCCGGGTTCGGCGGTCTCACCCTTTCGCGCAATCTCGAACGGCCGAGCACGTACCTGCTGTCGGTGCAGTGGGGAACTTTGGATGACCACGAGACCGGCTTCCGCAAGTCGCCCGCGTATCAGGACTGGACCGCGGCCCTCCACCACTTCTACAGCCCCGCCGCGAGGGTCGAGCACTACGAGGTCGTCGCGACCGCCTAGCTGCCTGCGGGATGGCGGGAGAAACTGTCCGGCGGGCGGAGTTGCAACTCCGCCCATCCGTCACTAACTCCCGCCAACCGGCGCGGTTTCTCCCGCCAGCCCGGATTTCTAACTGGCGACTGCGGTGAAGACTCCGTCGTAGATGGCGAGGGCGGCCTCGACCTCGTCGGCCGTGACGTTGCACGGCGGGACGACATGGATGCGGTTGTCCGCCGTGAACGGCAGAAGTCCCGCAGCCATCAGTCCGTTCTTGACCTCGGCCACGACCGCGCCAGATACGGGCATCCGCGTCGTCGGGTCATCCACCAGATCCAACGCCCAGAACACGCCGACACCGCGCACGTCGCCGATCATCGGGTGCTTCTTGCCCAGTTCGATGAGGCCCGGCCCGAGGACCTTCTCGCCGATGGATGCCGCGTTCTCGACGATCTTCTCGTCGGCCATCGCGTCGAGCGCCGCCACAATCGATGCCATAGCGAGCGGATGACCGGAGTAGGTCAGCCCTCCCGGGAACACGTCGCTGGTGAACGCGTTGGCGATCGAGTCCGAGATGATCACACCGCCGGTCGGCACGTAGCCCGAGTTCACGCCCTTCGCGAAGGTGACCAGGTCGGGCTGCACGCCGGCGAACACCGGGTTCTGCCAGGCAAACCAGTCGCCGGTGCGACCGAAGCCGCACATGACCTCGTCGAAGATCAGGACGATCCCGTACTTGTCGCAGAGATCACGGACACCCTCCAGGTATCCGGGCGGCGGCACGAGGATGCCGGCGGTGCCGGGCACCGTCTCCAGCAGGATTGCCGCAATCGTCGACGCCCCCTCGGACACGATCACGCGCTCGAGGTGGTGCAGCGCGCGCTCCGACTCCTCCTCGGACGACGACGACCAGAACTCGGAGCGGTACTCGAATGGTCCGAAGAAGTGCGCGTGGCCGCGCGCATACTCGTTGGGCATCCGACGCCAGTCGCCGGTCGCGACGATGGCCGAGCCCGTGTTGCCGTGGTAGCTCCGGTAGGTCGAGAGAACCTTGTCGCGACCCGTCGTCAACCGCGCGAGACGGATCGCGTTCTCGTTCGCATCCGCCCCACCGTTGGTGAAGAAGACGCGGGAGAAGTGTCCGCCCGCACGCTCAAGGATGCGGCTGGCGGCCTCGCCGCGCTGGATGTTGGCGTGCGCCGGCGCGATCGTGGTCATGATGTCGGCCTGCGCCTTGATCGCGGCGACGACCTTCGGGTGCTGGTGGCCGATGTTCAGGTTGACGAGCTGGCTCGAGAAGTCGAGGTACGCCTTGCCGTCGTAGTCCCACAGCGTGGTCCCAAGCCCGCGCGCGGGAACAAACGGTGTGAGCGAACCCTGAGCGCTCCACGAGTGGAACACGTGCGCACGATCGAGGTCATAGGCGCGCTCCCCCTCCGCCTTGTCAAACGTGGCGTCGGTCATAGCTGCTCCTTCGCAGTGATGTGTTCGCGGATGGCCGGGATGACGGTCTCCCCGTAGACGCGCAGCGTCTCTTCCTTGTTGTCGTGCTGGAGGTATCCGGCGAACTGGTCGACGCCGATCGCCTTCAGCGCCTTCAGCTTCTCGATGTGGTCGGAGGCATCGCCGAGCAGGCAGAAGCGGTCGACGATCTCGTCGGGCACGAACTCGGCGTGAGTGTTGCCTGCCCGGCCGTGCTCGTTGTAGTCGTAGCCCTCGCGGCCCTTGATGTAGTCGGTCAATTCCTTGGGCACCGATCCGCTCTCGCCGTACTTGCTGACGATGTCGGCGACGTGGTTACCCACCATTCCGCCGAACCAGCGGCACTGGTCGCGCATGTGCGCCATTTCTTTCGGGTCGGATGAGTCGCCGATGTACATCGGCGCCGCGACGCAGAACTTGACCGACATCGGGTCGCGCCCGGCCGCCTCGGCGGCATCCCGAACCGTCTTGATCATCCACTCGGCGATGTGCAGATCGGCCAACTGGAGGATGAACCCGTCGCCCACCTCGCCCGCGAGCTTGAGCGCGAGCGGTCCGTACGCCGCCACCCAGATGTCGAGCGTCGAGCCGGTGCTCCACGGGAACTGCAGCTGCGCGCCGTTGTACTCGACCGGCCGCGAGTTGCCAAGCTCGCGGATGACGTGGATCGACTCACGCAGCTCCGCCAGTGTCGTGGGCTTGCCGTTCGTCACCCGAACGGCGGAGTCGCCGCGACCGATGCCGCAGATCGTGCGGTTGCCGTACATCTCGTTGAGCGTCGCGTAGGTGGATGCCGTGACGGTCCAGTCGCGTGTCGCCGGGTTGGTGACCATCGGGCCCACCATGATCCGCTTGGTCTCGGCCAGGATCTGGCTGTAGATCACATACGGCTCCTGCCAGAGCAGGTGCGAGTCGAAGGTCCAGACGTGGCTGAACCCGTACTGCTCCGCCAGCTTCGCGAGGTAGACCGTACGCGAGGCGGGCGGGTTGGTTTGGAGTACTGCGCCGAAGTCCATGGGTTCCTTAGATCAGGCTCTGCTAAATCAAATACTGCGACAGGCCGCGCTTGATGAATCTGCCGTCACCCTTTGCGCCGAGGTACGCGTTGTTGTCGATGATGACCTTGCCGCGCGAGACAACCGTGTCGACGTGTCCGTCGATCTCGTAGCCCTCCCACGCGGAGTAGTCCATGTTCATGTGATGCGTCTTCGCCGAAATACTCGTGTGACCCTTGGGGTCGTAGATGACGACGTCGCCGTCGGCGCCGGGCTGGATGACGCCCTTGCGTCCGTACATCCCGAACATCCGCGCCGGGGTGGTCGACACCAGTTCGACCCAGCGCTCGAGAGTCAGCTCGCCGGTGACGACGCCCTGGTACATGAGGTCCATGCGGTGCTCGATCGATCCGATCCCGTTCGGGATCTTGCGGAAGTCGCCGATCCCGAGATCCTTCTGGCCCTTCATGCAGAACGGGCAGTGATCGGTGGATACCATCTGCAGGTCGTTGGTGCGAAGCGCCTGCCACATGTAGTCCTGGTGGCCCTCCGCGCGCGAGCGCAACGGTGTCGAGCACACCCACTTGGCGCCCTCGAACGTTCCCCACTCTTTGCTGTCCGCGCCGAGCTGGTCTTCGAGCGACAGGTACAGGTACTGGGGGCAGGTTTCGCCGAAGACGTTCCAGCCCTTGTC
>JAUZFP010000139.1 GCA_030838475.1 Actinomycetota bacterium | reverse complement strand
AAACACATTTTCGTCACGGGTGGAGTCGTCTCCTCCCTCGGTAAGGGCCTCACCGCCGCCTCTCTCGGTAATCTTCTTACCGCGCGCGGACTCCGTGTCGTCATGCAGAAGCTGGACCCATATCTGAACGTGGATCCGGGAACGATGAACCCGTTCCAGCACGGCGAGGTGTTCGTCACGGACGACGGTGCGGAGACCGACCTCGACATCGGCCACTACGAGCGCTTCCTCGATATCAACCTGAGCCAGGCCGCCAACGTCACCACGGGACAGATCTACTCCGAGGTGATCGCCAAGGAGCGTCGAGGCGAGTACCTCGGTGACACCGTGCAGGTTATCCCGCACATCACGGACGAGATCAAGCGCAGGATGCGCCTCCAGGCGGAGGGGCCGTTCAGCGACGACAACCCGCAGCCGGATGTCATCATCACCGAGATCGGCGGCACCGTCGGCGACATCGAGAGCCAGCCGTTCATCGAGTCGGCACGCCAGGTGCGCCACGAGCTCGGGCGAAAGAACGTCTTCTTCGTGCATGTCTCGCTCGTGCCGTACATGAACGCCTCCGGCGAGCAGAAGACCAAGCCGACCCAGCACTCGGTCGCCGCTCTTCGTTCGATCGGTATCCAGCCGGACGCTCTGGTGCTCCGCTCCGACCGTCCCGTCTCCGAGAGCAACAAGCGCAAGATCGCGCTCATGTGCGACGTCGACGAGGATGCCGTCGTCAACGCCGTCGATGTGCCCTCCATCTACGACATCCCGACCATGCTGCACGACCAGGGCCTCGACGCGTACATCATCGAACAGCTTGGCCTGCACAAGGCCGGCTCCGTCAACTGGGATGGCTGGCGCGAGTTGCTGGCCACCGTTCACGACCCCAAGTTCGAGGTCACGATCGGTGTCGTCGGCAAGTACATCGATCTTCCGGACGCCTACCTCTCCGTCACCGAGGCCCTCAAGGCCGGTGGTTTCGCGCAGCACGCCAAGGTAAACCTGCGGTGGGTGCCGTCAGACGAGTGCGAGTCGCCCGAGGTCGCGGCCCGCCTGCTCTCCGACCTCGATGGCATCTGCGTTCCCGGCGGTTTCGGCGTTCGCGGCATCGAGGGCAAGCTCGCCGCGCTGCGGTTCGCGCGCGAGAACGGGATTCCGTCCCTCGGCTTGTGCCTCGGCTTGCAGTGCATGGTGATCGAGTTCGCCAGAAACGTGGCCGACCTGCCCGGCGCATCCTCGACCGAATTCAATCCGGACACCGAGTACCCCGTCATTGCGACGATGGCCGAGCAGGTCGACATCCTCGCGTCCGGCGACATGGGCCACACCATGCGACTCGGGCTCTACAAGGCCACGCTTGCCCCGGGTTCGCTGGTCGAGGAGCTCTACGACGCCCCCGAGTCGTCCGAGCGCCACCGCCACCGCTACGAGGTCAACAACGCGTACCGTGAACAGCTGACCGAGCACGGCCTGATCTTCTCCGGGATTTCGCCCGACCGCACGCTCGTCGAGTACGTCGAGCTGCCGCGGGAGGTTCACCCGTTCTACGTCGGGACGCAGGCCCACCCGGAGCTGCGATCTCGTCCGAACCACGCGCATCCACTGTTTAAGGGTCTCGTCGCTGCCGCGCTCGAGCGCCAGCAGGCGAGTCGCCTCTTCGAGGTGCCGGAGCCCGCGGATGCCTAATTCGCCGCTGGTCGACGAGTCCTCCCTCGTCGACGAGCCCCTGTCGCCGACCATCGTTTCGACGGAACTCGACTTCGAGGGTCGAGTCTGGGATGTGCGACGGGACGTGTTCGAGTACAACGGGCACGAGCTCACCCGCGACTATGTCGATCACCCCGGCGCGGTCGCGGTCCTGGTTCTGGATGACGACGGTCGTGTGCTGCTGATCCAGCAGTATCGGCACCCCATCCGCTCGCGCGACTGGGAGATCCCTGCCGGCCTCCTCGACGTCGAGCACGAGGACCCGCTTGCGGCCGCCAAGCGCGAACTCGCGGAGGAGGTCGACCTCGTCGCCTCGGAGTGGTCGCCCCTCGTCACGTTCAATTCCTCGCCCGGCGGAAGCAACGAGCTCATCCGGGTCTTTCTCGCCCGCGGAATCTCGGCGACCTCCAGCAACTACGACCGCACAGAGGAGGAGGCGGACATCGTGATCCGCTGGGTTCCCGTCGATGAGGTCATCTCGGGCGTACTCGCGGGCGACCTGCGAAACTCCATCCTCGCGATCGCGGTATTGGCCGCCCATGCCCGCGGCTGACCTCACCCTCGAAGAAAGCCTCGAGCGCTATCTGAGGCACGTCTCGATTGAGCGTGGCCTCGCCCTCAACACGGTTGCCGCCTATCGCCGCGACCTGACCGCCTACCTCGACTTCCTGCTGCTGCGCGGCATCACCTCGCCGGTGGCCATCGGGCAGGACGACGTGTCCGCATTCTCCCGTGAGCTCCGTACCCGAGCCGACGCGCCTCTGACCGCATCCTCGACCGCGCGCATGTTGTCGTCCGTTCGTGGTTTTCATCGCTACCTACTCGACGAGGAGCAGGTGCCCGCGGATGTTGCGGTCTCGACCAAGCCCCCGAAACTCGCGAGCCGACTACCCAAGGCGATCTCGATCGAACAGATGGCATCCGTTCTCGACGCCGCTCGCGGAGAGACGCCCCAAGCGCTGCGCGACACCGCGCTGCTTGAGCTGCTCTACGCGACCGGGGCCCGAATCTCGGAGGCGGTCGACCTCAACGTCGATGACGTGATCGAGGGCGATGTGGTTCGCCTCTTCGGCAAGGGCGGGAAGCAGCGGATCGTTCCGCTCGGCAGCTACGCGCGTGCAGCGATCGACGCCTATCTTGTGCGCGCGCGGCCGGTGTTCTCGGTCCGCGGGACCTCCACGCCGGCGCTGTTCCTGGGCAGTCGTGGGCAGCGAGTTTCCCGCCAGAACGCCTGGCTCATCCTCAGGGCCGTCGCCGAGCGCGCGAACCTCGGGGTCGACATCTCGCCGCACACGTTTCGGCATTCGTTCGCGACGCACCTGCTTGCCGGTGGGGCGGATGTCCGTGTCGTGCAGGAACTCCTCGGTCACTCGTCCGTGGCGACAACCCAGATCTACACCCTCGTGACGGCCGACACACTGCGTGACATGTACACGACCGCGCACCCGAGAGCGCGCTAGTCAGTCGGCGACGAAGAAGGGGTGCAGCCGGCCCGCAATCGTTGCGACCGCGCTCAGGTCCGGCGCGTTGTGGTCGAGGCCGTCGAGAATCTCGGATGTCGCGTTCGGCAGTATCGACGCGAGCTCGCCGACGGCGCGCGTCAGGTACGGGTTGGTGCGGGTGCCGGCGAGCAGCAGTGTTGTGGTCCGAATCGCCGCGTACTCACTCCCGTCGGAGTCGAGCCGAGCGATCTCGCCGAGCTCGCGGGGCGTCGTCGGCATGAGACGCCGGGTCTCGGCGCCCTCCTTGCCGCCGTACAGCAGCGCCGTCGCGAGGAGGCGAAAGACGAAGCCGGGGGGATTGCCGATGGGGACGATCCCCGATCGCCGCAGGAACAGGGTCATTGCACCGACGCGTCGTCCGCGGTCGACCAGGCGATCGAATTGGGACAGCCAACTGAGGTCGAACCCGCCGTCCAGGCTCACCCCGGGTTCGTAGACAGCCAAGCGCCGGAGACTGCGGCGAAGCGCGAGCCGAAAGGAAATGAGACCGCCGTAGCTGTGGCCGAAGACGGAATCGCTGCCCGTCGCGTCGAGCACGGCCGCGACATCATCCGCCTCGGCGTCCGCCGAGTAGTAATCGCCCTGCGGCCCGGAGTCGCCGCGACCACGTCGATCGAGCGTGTGTACCGAAAAGTTTGTGGCCAACAGCCGCGCCAGCGGGTCGTAGTGGTACGCACGGCGGTTGTTGCCGGGGACGATCACGAGCCCGGGTCCGTCTCCGGTCGACCGATAGCTGATCTCGGTGCCGTCGACCGAGGTGACGGTATTGCCGCGCCAGGTCGTCTGATCTGCCATGTCTCATCCTTTGCTCGAATTCATCGTCGCAGCGCGGCACTGTCATGGCGCTGCCACCCACTGTCATGTCGGGCGGGTGCAATACACGCCGCAGACTGAGCGGGTCATCCGAGCCGCCCAAAGTAGACTTGCCTACCATGACAACGCCGCAGGACGACTCAGCCGTACTCACCGGCTTTGAGGAACTTGCGCCGGGTGCCACCGGGCCGACCGGTCGCCCGCGGACACTCTTCGCCGAACCGCCCGTGCTCAAGGGCCACGGTCCAGCTCGGATCATCGCCCTCTGTAACCAGAAGGGCGGCGTCGGAAAGACGACGAGCACCATCAACCTCGGTGCGACTCTCGCCGAGTATGGTCGCCGCGTACTCGCGATCGACTTCGACCCGCAGGGTGCGCTTTCCGCGGGGCTTGGTGTTCCGACCCACGATGTGACGACGATCTACGATCTCCTGCTGGGGACGGTCAAGGACACCGCCTCGGTGATTCTTCCGTCCGGTGTGCCGAATCTGGATGTCCTGCCGGCCAACATCGACCTGTCGGCGGCTGAGGTCCACCTGGTCAACGAGGTCGCCCGCGAACAGATCCTCGCGCGTGTGCTTCGCCCGATACAGAACGACTACGACGTCATCCTCATCGACTGCCAGCCGTCCCTGGGCCTGTTGACGGTGAACGCCCTGACCGCAGCGCACGGCGTGCTGATCCCACTCGAGTGCGAGTACTTCGCGCTGCGCGGCGTCGCACTGCTGATCGAGACGATTGAGAAGGTCAAGGACCGCCTCAACCCCGCCATCAGGCTGGACGGCATCTTCGCGACCATGTACGACGGACGCACACTGCACACGCGCGAGGTTCTCGAGCGAGTGGTCAGCACGTTCGGCAGCGACGTACTGGAGACCGTCATCGGCCGGACCGTCAAGTTTCCGGATGCGAGCGTCGCCGGTGAGCCGCTCACTGTCTTTGCACCCTCGTCCTCCGCCGCGGACGCGTATCGCCAGCTGGCCCGAGAGTTGATCTCCCGTGGCGCCGTCGCGTAACGCCGCGGCCGAGCTGGATGTGACGAACCCTGGCCCGCTCGACCCTGCCGACGAACCGCGTGCGGGCTTCTCGGTCAGCCTCAGCAACTTCAGCGGACCATTCGACCTCCTTCTCTCCCTCATCTCCAAGCACGAGATGGACATCACGGAGGTCTCGCTCAGTCGTGTGACCGACGAGTTCATCTCGTACTTGCGCGGCGTCGACACCGACCAGGAGCTCGACCAGGCCAGCGAGTTCCTCGTCGTCGCCGCTACGCTTCTCGACCTCAAGGTCGCCGGGCTGCTGCCACAGGGCGAGCTCGTCGACGCGGAGGATGTCGCGCTGCTCGAGGCACGCGACCTCCTGTTTGCTCGACTGCTCCAGTACCGCGCCTTCAAGGAGTCGGCACAGTGGTTCCTTGCGCAGCTCGACTCGGAATCGACGCGACACTTTCGATCGGTGCGGCTCGAGGAGAAATACCGCCGCCAGACACCGGAACTGGTGTGGACGCTCACAGTCGAAGGCTTCGCCGCGCTCGCGGCGCTCGCCTTCGCGCCCCGCGAGCTGCCCACCGTTGGTCTCGACCACCTGCACGCACCGCTCGTCAGCATTCGTGAGCAGGCGGCGATCGTCGTTGCCCTGCTGCGCGGCGGAGTGTCGATGACGTTCCGCCAGCTCATCGCCGGCGCCGACCAGCGTGGAGTCATCATCGCTCGCTTCCTTGCCGTACTCGAGCTATACCGCAACGACTCGATCTCCTACGACCAGCTCGAGCCTCTCGGCGAGCTGACCCTGCACTGGACGGCAGAGCACTGGACCGACGACAGCCTCGCCAACCTGGGAGCCGATTACGATGCCTGATACAGAAGCCACGGACGAGATCGTCGAGGAAGTCAGGCGAGTCGTCGTGGACATCCCGCGCGCGTTGGAGGCCATCTTCATGATCGCCGACGAGCCACAGACACTCGTGTCCCTGGCGACGGCGGTCGGGGCACCCATCGCGGCGGTGCGCCAGGCGATCGAGGCCCTCGTTGCGGACTACGACGGCGAAGCCGGGGGGGCGAAGCGTGGTTTCGAACTGCGCGAGGTCGGCGGCGGTTGGCGGATCTACGTTCGCGGGGACTTCGACGACGTCGTACGGGACTTCGTACTCACTCAGAATCCGACCCGACTGTCTCAGGCGGCACTGGAGACCCTCGCCGTGATCGCGTACAAGCAGCCAATCAGTCGGGGATCGATCGCATCCATTCGGGCAGTGAACGTGGACTCGGTCGTGCGCACCCTGCTCGGCCGCGGTCTGATCACCGAGGCGTATACGGACAGCGAGACCGGGGCCATCCACTACGCGACAACGGAGCTCATGCTCACGCAACTCGGCATCAATTCGATCGATGAGCTCCCGCACATCTCGCCGCTCCTTGCCGACGGCTCGGGCGGTTTCGATGACTTCCGATAGCGCGGGCGCCCCCGGGGCTGCCGGCGAAGGCGAGCGGCTTCAGAAAGTGATGGCCGCCGCGGGTGTCGCCAGCCGTCGAGTCTCCGAGGATCTCATAGCGGCCGGCCGGGTCACCGTGAACGGCGAGATCGTTACCGAGCCCGGCCGACGGGTGCTCCCGGCCGACCTGGTCACCGTCGATGGCACGGCCATCCAGCTCGACCCGACGCGTCGCTACCTCATGCTCAACAAACCCGTCGGGGTCGTGAGCTCGTTGGCCGACGAGCGCGGTCGACCGGACCTGCGCCAGTACACCAAGAACTACGAGGAACGGGTCTTCAACGTCGGTCGGCTCGATTCGCAGACCAGCGGGCTGCTCGTTCTCACCAACGACGGCGATCTGGCACATGTGCTCGCGCATCCGTCGTTCGGCGTGTCGAAGACGTACATCGCCAAGGTGCAGGGCGACGTCACCGGACGCACCCTCAACCTGCTCACTGCCGGCATCGACCTCGATGACGGCCCGATCGCCGCAGACAAGGCGAAGGTGATCGGGAGGCCGTCCGCGGGGCAGTCGATGGTGGAGATCGAGATCCACTCCGGCCGCAATCACATCGTGCGACGGATGTTGGCGGCGGTCGGTCATCCGGTTGTCGAGCTGGTGCGCCGCCAGTTCGGACCGCTGCACCTCGGGAGCCTCGGTGTCGGCCAGATTCGCGATCTCACTAAAGTTGAGCTTGGCGATTTGCTGACACTGTCGCGCAACGCGACCGAGCCCGAGGACATTCGATGACCGCCGCGCGCACCCAGGGGCCCGTTCGCATCGTCGGCGCGGGGCTGCTTGGCGCGAGCATTGGACTCGCCCTTCGTTCCCTTGGGGTCGAGGTGCTGCTCGCCGACATTTCGCCCGCGTCCGTTCGGCTCGCGGTTGACTACGGCGCAGGGCGCGCGGCCGCCGCGGGCGATGCACCAAAACTCGTCGTGGTCTGCGTGCCGCCGGATGTGGTCGCCCAAACCGTCGCGGCAGAGCTCGCTGCGTACCCGGACGCGCTGGTGACGGATGTCGCCAGCGTGAAACTCGCGCCGCTGGGCGAATTGCGCGACATGGGTGCGGACATTTCCCGCTACGTCGGCTCTCATCCGATGGCCGGCCGTGAACGCGGGGGAGCGATCGCCGCCAGGGCCGACCTCTTTGTTGGCCGACCGTGGGTCATCGCGAACCACGACGGCATCGGCGATCGTCGGGCCGCGGACTCCGTTCTCGAGGCTCTCGCCCTCGATCTGGGCGCCGCACCGGTCGAACTGGATGCCGCCGAGCACGATCGAAGCGTCGCGCTCGTTTCGCACGTTCCCCAGGTGATTTCCTCGCTGCTGGCGACGCGACTGCTGGACGCGAGCGATGCGGCCGTCGGGCTCGCCGGGCAGGGCCTGCGCGATACGACGCGCATCGCCGGAAGCCAGCCGGAGCTGTGGGTGCAGATCCTTGGTGCCAATGCCGAGCAGGTCGTCGGCGTTCTGGAGAACTACCGCGACGACCTCGATCGGGTGATCGCGGCCCTCGCGAAGCCCGCAGAGCCGGGTGCGCTGCGGGTCGTCGCGGAGGCGCTGGCCCGTGGCAACGCCGGGGTCGAGCGGATCCCCGGGAAGCACGGAACCGAGAAACACTTCTCCCAGCTTGTCGTTCTCGTCGATGACGTTCCCGGCCAGCTGGCTCGACTACTCACGGAGATCGGTTCGATCGGTGCCAACGTCGAGGACCTCAGGCTCGAGCACTCGCCCGGTGCCCAGTTTGGACTGGCGGAGATCAGTGTCGTGCCGGAGATCGAGAACCACCTGATCGCGGAGCTTCAGGTCCGCGGCTGGAAAATTGCCGGAGCGACGGCATGACCGAGTTTGTCGTTGCGATCGATGGTCCGGCGGGTTCCGGCAAGTCGAGCGTGAGCCGGGCATCCGCTCGCGTTCTCGGCTTCGACTACCAGGACACCGGCGCCGCCTATCGTGCGCTCGCCTGGTCGTGCCTGGCCAGGGGTGTCGACATGCTCGACGCGTCATCCGTCATTTCCGCCTTGGCCGGCTTCGAGTATGCGATCGGTATCGACCCGGACAACTACTTTGTCCGCGTCGACGGGATCGACGTTACCGACGACATCCGCGAACCTCCGGTCAGTGCCGCGGTGAGCAGTGTTGCCAAGATCCCCGAGGTGCGGGCGTTCATGGTGGACCTGTTTCGCGGCATCATCGCGGACAGCGAAAAGCCCGGAATTGTCGTGGAGGGTCGGGACATCACCACGGTCGTCGCCCCCGATGCGCGGGTGCGGATTCTGCTCACCGCCTCCGAGCAAGTTAGGATAGGCAGGCGTTCGGCCGAACTCACGGGAGAATCGGCCGAGTCGACCGCCCGGCAACTCAGTTCGCGGGATGCCCAGGATTCGAAGGTTGTCGACTTTCTGAACGCCGCAGACGGCGTAACCACGCTCGACTCAACGGATCTCGACTTTCCCCAGACGGTGGATGCCGTGGTTGCACTCGTGCGCCGAGCGCAGGCGGACACCCAGACTTAGCTAGTAACAGAGGATTTCACCATGGCAGACGACGACACCGACGACTTCGGGGAGTTGGACAGCGCGATTGTCGACCGCCTGAACTCGCTCTCCGAAGAGGATGCGGCGCAGCGCGCCGCATCCCTACTCGCCGGACTTCAGGACTACGAGCTCGACGAGGAGGACCTCGACGTCCTCGAGTCGGTCACCGAGGATCCCGACGCGATCGTCTTCCTTCCCGCCCTTCCGGTGCTCGCCATTGTCGGGCGCCCGAATGTCGGCAAGTCGGCACTCGTCAACCGCATCATCGGTCGACGTGAAGCCGTCGTTGAGGATACGCCCGGAGTTACCCGCGACCGCGTCAACTACAAGGCCGAGTGGAACAACCGTCGCTTCACCATCGTCGACACCGGCGGCTGGGAACCGGATGCGCGGGGCATCAATGCCTCCGTCGCGGCCCAGGCCGAGGTGGCCGTCGATCTCGCCGATGCCGTTCTCTTCGTCGTGGATGCAACCGTCGGCGCGACGTCGACCGATGAGCACGTCGTTCGCATGCTGCGCGCCTCGAAGAAGCCGGTGCTGCTTGTCGCCAACAAGGTCGATGACGCCCGCCAGGAGTCCGACGCGTCCGTTCTATGGAGCCTCGGGCTCGGCGAACCATGGCCGGTTTCCGCCCTGCATGGTCGCGGTGTCGCGGACCTGCTCGACAAGGTGCTGACGGTTCTGCCCGAGGTTTCTGCTGTTGCCAAGGAAGAGGTCGGCGGACCGCGTCGCGTCGCCATTCTCGGTCGACCGAACGTCGGTAAGTCCAGCCTGCTGAACAAGACCGCGGGCGAGGAGCGCGTCGTCGTCAACGATCTCGCCGGCACGACTCGCGATCCCGTCGATGAGCAGGTCGAGATTGCCGGCAAGTACTGGCGATTTGTCGACACCGCGGGTATCCGTCGTCGCGTCAATCTTGCTCAGGGCGCCGACTTCTACGCGACCCTCCGTACGACCGCTGCGCTCGAGAAGGCCGAGGTTGCCGTCGTCCTCATCGACGTCACCGAGCCGATCAGCGTTCAGGATCTGAAGATCGTCGACCTGGTGCTCGAGTCCGGACGCGCGCTTGTGCTCGCGTTCAACAAGTGGGACCTACTGGACGACGAGCGTCGTCGCTACCTCGAGCGGGAGATCGAACAGGATCTCAGTCACGTTGCCTGGGCGCCTCGCGTCAACATCTCGGCCAAGACCGGCCGCCATATGGAGAAGCTCGTCCCCGCACTGGAGACGGCTCTCGAGTCGTGGGATACCCGCATCCCGACCGGCAAGTTCAATGCGCTCCTCGCGGAGCTCACCGCCGAGCACCCGCATCCGGTTCGGGGTGGGCGCCAGCCGCGCATCCTGTTCGGTACGCAGGCAGCATCGCGTCCGCCGACGTTCGTTCTCTTCACCACCGGCTTCCTGGATCCGCAGTATCGACGGTTCATCACTCGTCGACTTCGTGAGATTTTCGGGTTCGAGGGGTCACCGATCAACGTCAACATGCGAGTTCGCGAGCGTCGCAAGCGCTAGCGCGCTGAAAGAATGGGTGCGTGGCCACAACTTCGCATCTCGAGTCCCTCGGCAGCTTCATCCAGGCTTCGCCGTCGTCGTTCCATGCCGTCGCGGAGGCCGCGCGCCGGCTCGGTACTGCCGGCTTTGTCGAGCTGAATGAGAGTGACTCGTGGGACACGGGTACCGGTTCGTTCTTCGTGATCCGGGATGGCGCGCTCGTTGCCTGGCGCGAGCCGGACGGCGCGGAGGCGACCACGCCGTACCGCATCGTTGGTTCGCACACGGATTCGCCCGGGTTCAAGCTGAAGCCGCAGCCGACGACGGGGTACCTCGGCTGGCTGCAGGCCGGTGTCGAGGTCTACGGCGGTCCGCTGTTCAACTCCTGGCTGGATCGCGAGCTCGAGTTCGCGGGGCGACTCGCGTTCCGTGATGGCTCGACCACGCTGGTTCGCACCGGACCTATGCTGCGGTTTCCGCAGCTCGCCGTTCACCTCGATCGCGGCGTCAACACCGATGGCCTGAAGCTCGACCCGCAGCGACACCTCAATCCGGTTGTCGGGCTGGGCGACGTCGAGCAGGCCGATCTCGTCGGACACCTCGCCGGGCTTGCAAACCGGAGTGCGGAAGAGGTCGCCGGTTACGACATTTCCGTTGCCGACACACAACCGCCCGCGGTGTTCGGCCTCGACGATGCGCTCTTCGCGGCTGGCCGGCTCGACAACCTCTCGTCCGTCCACGCGTCGCTCGCCGCGTTTCTCGCGCTGCCGACCTCACTCGACTCAATTCCGGTGTTGGCCGCTTTCGATCACGAGGAGGTCGGCAGTGACACGAGGTCGGGTGCGAGCGGGCCGCTGCTGTCGGACATCCTGACCCGCGTCTCGGCGGGGCTCGACGCGACGGATAGCCAGCGACTTCGTGCCTACGCGCGGTCGTGGTGCCTGTCCGCCGATGCGGGTCACGCCGTTCATCCAAACTATCCGGAGCGACACGATCCCGTGAACCGTCCAATTGCGGGCGGCGGTCCGATCCTGAAGATCAACGCCAACCAGCGCTATGCGACGGATGCGCTCGGTGCTGCGGAGTGGGCTCGTGCGTGCGACGCTGCGGGAGTCGAATACCAGGAGTTCGTCTCCAACAACGCCATGCCGTGCGGATCAACGATCGGACCGCTGACCGCGACCCGTCTGGGCATTCGCACCGTGGATGTCGGCATCGCGCTCCTGTCGATGCACTCCGCCCGTGAGCTGGCCGGCGCATCCGACCCCGAAAACCTGAGCAGGGCGATCTCGGCCTTCCTCGCGGGGTAGCTTTCGCGGCATAGTGGAACTGTCGATCATCCGCGTGCAGGGAGGCATCGTATGAGCAGGGTCGTGGTGCAGGCGTTCATCAGTCTCGATGGTGTTGTGCAGAGTCCCGGTGGACCTGACGAGGATCCCGAGGGCGGATTCGATCTCGGTGGGTGGTCGATGGGTTACGACGAGGCGAACGATGCTGGTGGCGAGGGCGACGCGATCATCGCCGAATGGGAAAGCCGCACCGAGGGGCTTCTCCTCGGCCGCAAGACGTACGACATTTTTTCTCGCTCCTGGGGCGTGTGGGACGAGAACGCGCCCGGATTCGGGGGCGAACTAACGAAGCTGTACAACCGGGTTCCCAAATACGTTGCGTCGCGCACGCTGACGGAGCTTGACTGGAAGAACTCGCACCTGCTGGGCCCAGACGTTCCGGCCGCCGTTCAGAAGCTGCGTGAGGAGCCGGGTGGCGAGATCCGTGTGTGGGGGAGCGGCAACCTGATTGGGACGCTGGCGCAGCATGACCTCGTCGACGAGTATCGGCTGGTTGTCTATCCGCTCGTTTTGGGCAGGGGCAAGAAGCTCTTTCCGGACGGGTTCGCCGTCACCACGTTCGAACTGGCGGAGTCGCGCGCGCTCGCGTCTGGGGTGGTGGTCAGCACGTATCGACGTTCAGACGAGCCGTTGATCGTGAATGAGCGGACGTTTTCGGATCCGGCGAACGCTGGCGGGCAATAATCACAAGGGTGGCGTAGTCCCGGTATCAACTCTGGAGGTAGTCGCATGCACAAGATCACACCTTTTCTGTGGTTCGAGGACGGCGCTGAGGATGCGGCGAACCTGTACGTCGCCATTTTCAGCGGCACGCTCGGTGAGCGCCGGGAGTGGGGTGAGGGCGGTCCCGCGCCGGCCGGAACGTTCCTTTCGGTGACGTTTGAGATCGACGGTCGTGAGTACATCGCGTTCAATGGTGGCCCTGGGCATCCGTTCACCGATGCGTTTTCGATTTCGGTCACCGTCGATACTCAGGAGGAATTGGATGACGCCTGGGATCGACTGCTCGAGGGCGGTGGGAAACCGATCGCGTGTGGCTGGCTGGTGGATCGGTGGGGGCTGTCGTGGCAGATCGTTCCAAAGCAGCTTGAGGAGCTGATGAAGTCGATGGAACCCGGTGTCGCGGAGCGGGCGACGAGGGCGATGCTGGGCATGGTGAAGCTGGACATTGCGGCGCTGAAGGCCGCCGCGGACGGATAACTTCCGCCGTTTTCGGGTTGGCGGGAGAAACTGCGCCGCGTGGGCGGAGAAGCTGAGCGATGGGCGGAGTTGTAACGCCG
>JAUZFP010000026.1 GCA_030838475.1 Actinomycetota bacterium | reverse complement strand
AGGCGCGGTAGACGATCAGCTGACGGCGGCCCTCGAACAAGTCAACCAGGCTCACCTTGCCCCGCGGCCCGTCGAATTCGTACGCCTTCTCCACGGCCAGCCACGGCATCCGCCGACGCTCGGCGGCCAGCGCGTCATGGGCGCGCATCACGGCCTTCTCCTTCACGAGCAGCTGCTCGCGCGCAGCCGCCCACTCCTGCGGCGACACGATCGGTGGGATGTTCATTGCGATCCGGCTCCGGCCGTTCTCCGGTGATGTCTGCATGGCTGATCTCCTCTTTGCTGAGATGCTTGTTGTGTGTCGCTATAAATTCCGGTCGAGCACCCTCCCTCACCTTGGTCGATGCGGCTGCTCATCGGCCCCGTGAACCCAGGACGTTTGGGGTCGCGGAAAAGAGTCAGGCCGCAGTTCACATCGGCGGCATCTCGAGCAGCTCGAGCCGGGCTGCAAGCCACTCTTCATGTGTTGCGGCCTTGTGGTCGGCATCGTTTCTCCCGTTGGTCGGTGGGCTTTATCCCCAACCACGACTTGGCTCAGCCCTTGCCGTACTCGTCGTGGCGGCGCCACCAGACGCCCGTCTCGTTACGCCCCTTGGGCGCACGATCGAGCCACTGGTACATGCCCCAGATGCCGTCCACGCCGCGCGAATAGGTCGAATAGGTGTGGTAGACGACACCGTCCTCGATCACGAATGCGCTCAGACCCGGCCGGTCGCGCGAATATGTCGGCGCGTCGGTTCCGCATGTTGCCGCGAACTGGGCGACGGGCTCCGGAACTACCGCCGCATCCATCGCGTGGCCGCCGCGCTCATAGTTGTATTCGATGGTCCCCTCGCGCTGCTGCGCCTCGGTGAACGCGACGTTGAAGTCGAAGTTGAAGTCGCCGCCGTGCGAGGACGCCCAGGGAAACGTCCACTCCATCCGCCGCTTGTAGGCCTGCAGCTTGGCGAGCGGCGCCCGCGACACCGCCGAAAGCGTGACGTCGTGGTTCGCCAGATGGACGACGAAGCCGTCAAAACCGTCCGCGATCGCCGAGCAGGACGGACATCCCGCCTTGTAGTCGGGCCCGAACATGAAGTGGTAGACGAGGAGCTGCGAGCGCCCTTGGAATAGATCCGGCAACGAGGCGCTCCCCTGGTCGGTCTCGAACCGGTACTCCTTGTCGACCCGGACCCACGGCAGCCCCTCGCGTCGCCGCGCCAGCTCGTCGCTGCGCCGCGTCAGCTCCTTCTCCGCCTCAAGCAACTCCAGCCGCGCTGCCAGCCAATCTTCATGTGTCCCGATCATGTGTCTCGTCATCGTTCATCCCTCCCTTGGTTGTCGCTCGTCGAGTGGCCTGGGCCGACGGCAAGCGCAGCCACCACGGCTCCAGCCCACTCGACCGCGGCTGTGAGAAACGTTGGGGAAAGGATCGTCCAGTCAACCATGACAGTGGCCTCCTCGCTGCGACGTACTGGTTTGTGGTCGTGTGATAGAATAGGACCGGACATCGAACGGTGGGAGTGACAAGTGTGGCGGGATTCAGATGGACTCGCTGATCACGGCCGCGGCGCGTGCACTCGCCGCCGGTGATCCCCTTGGCGCGTTGAAGCGGGTCGCCCTGCGTGACGACGCGCCTGCGCTCGCGCTGCGAGGCATCGCGATGGCGCAGCTCGGCGATCTCGTTCGAGCAAAAACTCTCCTGCGGCGTGCTGCGCGCGCCTTCGGTCCCAAAGAGGCCGTGGCCCGTGCGAGGTGCGTCGTCGCCGAGGCCGAAATCGCGCTGGTCTCGCGCGACCTGGGCTGGCCTGCGAAGGCGCTCGACGCGGCGCGGGCGACGCTCGAAGCGCACGGCGACCGCGTCAATGCCGCGCATGCACGCACTCTCGAGGTTCGGCGCCTGCTCCTGATCGGTCGCCTCGACGAGGCCGAGCATGCGCTCGACGGGCTCGATCCCGCGCCCTTGCCGCCCGCGTTGAAGGCCGCCCACGAGCTGGTCGTTGCGGGGATCGCGATGCGACGCCTTCGGACCAAGACGGCGCGCGCGGCGCTCGCCCGGGCCGGACGCGCCGCGCGCGACGCCGATATCCCTGCGCTGACGGTGGAGGTCGAAAGCGCATCCCTCGCCCTGAACACGCCCGCGGCGCGCCGGATTGCGCGTGGCGACGAGCGGCCGCTGCTGCTCGAGGATGTCGAAGCGCTACTGGCGTCGAAGGCGCTCGTCGTGGACGCGTGCCGCTATGTCGTGCGTGACGCAGGCACGGTGGTCTCGCTCGCGACGCGCCCGGTATTGTTCGCGCTCGCACGCGCGCTGGGCGAGGCGTGGCCCGGAGACGTGTCGAGGAGCACGCTCGTTGCACGGGCATTCCGGGGGAAGCACGCCGATGAATCGCATCGCGCGCGGTTGCGAGTGGAGATCGGCCGGCTTCGCACGGCGCTCCGGACGCTTGCAAACGTGAGCGCGACGAAGCAAGGCTTTGCGCTGGCGCCGCGCCGCGCATGCGAGGTCGTCGTGCTGGCGCCATCAGTCGACGAGCAGCATGCGGCGGTGCTGGCCTTCCTCGCCGACGGAGAGTCGTGGTCGAGCTCGGCCCTGGCGATTGCGCTCGGAGCCAGCCCGCGGACCGTGCAGCGGGCGCTCGACCAGCTTGCGGCCACAGGCAAAGTGCAGTCGTTTGGCCGCGGGCGAGCGCTTCGCTGGATGACCCCGCTTGTGCCGGGATTCCCGACAATCTTGTTACTCCCCGGTCCACTGCCGAGTGACTAGGATATAAGCATGTTACGAGAGACCAGGGTGGAAGCATGAAGCGATCATCGGCCGAAATCGTCCGTGAATACGGACCCTTTCCAGGTATCGACAACGTGCATGGGCTTACGTTTGACGGTCAGCACGTCTGGTTTGCTACCGGAGACAGACTGAACGCCCTGGATCCGGCGAGTGGCAAGGTGCTGCGCTCGATCGAGGTCGCCGCGCACGCAGGAACGGCCTTCGACGGTCAGCACCTGTTTCAGATCGCCGAGGATCGCATCCAGAAAATCGATCCGAAGACCGGCCGTGTGCTCGCCACGATCCCGGCGCCGGGCGGCGGCGGTGACTCGGGGCTCGCATGGGCCGAAGGGACGCTCTGGGTGGGACAGCATCGGGGCCGGAAGATTCATCAAGTCGATCCCGAAACAGGGGCTATCCTTCGCACCATCGAGTCCAAACGAGTCGTCACCGGGGTCACCTGGATCGACGGCGAGCTCTGGCACGGCACCTGGGAAGGTGACGAGAGCGATTTGACGCGGGTAGATCCTCAAACAGGAGAGGTCCTGGAGCGGCTCGAGATGCCGCCCGGAACAGGCGTGTCGGGGCTCGAATCCGATGGCGGCGACCAGTTTTTCTGCGGAGGCGGAAGCAGCGGCAAGGTGCGAGCCGTCCGCCGGCCGAGGCGAGGCTCTGCCGCGGGCAAAAACCGGTAGCCCTACGGCCACGTCGCAAACTTCCACTTCAATTTCAAACAGCCGAGAGGGTATGAGGCCGCATTCTCGCCGCGCGATGCGCCCGAGGTTTGGCCGAAGTTTTGCCCTCGAAAGACAGAGGGAGCAGGGAAAGCCGGGTGCCCAGTGCACCCGCAGCCTCGTGCGCAAAGGTGGAAAGCACACGAGTTAGTCACCACA
>JAUZFP010000163.1 GCA_030838475.1 Actinomycetota bacterium | reverse complement strand
GCCGACGTACATCGGGGCGGCGACGCAGAACTTGACCGACAGCGGGTCGCGTCCGACCGCTTCGGCCGCATTCCGAACGGTCGAGATCATCCATTCGGCGATGTCAAGATCGGCGAGTTGCAGGATGAATCCGTCACCGACCTCCCCGGCGAGCTTGAGTGCGAGCGGTCCGTACGCGGCGACCCAGATGTCGAGCGTCGAACCCGTGCTCCACGGGAACTGCAGCTGTGCGCCGTTGTACTCGACCGGTCTGGAGTTGGCGAGCTCACGGATGACGTGAATCGACTCGCGAAGTTCGGCGAGGGTCGTCGGCTTCCCATTGGTCACGCGAACGGCGGAGTCGCCGCGACCGATACCGCAGATGGTGCGGTTGCCGTACATCTCGTTGAGGGTCGCATAGGTTGATGCCGTGACGGTCCAGTCCCGTGTAGCCGGGTTGGTCACCATCGGACCGACGATGATCCGCTTGGTCTCCGCCAGGATCTGGCTGTAGATCACATACGGCTCCTGCCAGAGCAGGTGAGAGTCGAAGGTCCACACGTGGCTGAAGCCGAACTGCTCGGCGAGTTTGGCAAGGTGCACCGTACGCGACGCGGGCGGGTTGGTTTGGAGTACTGCGCCGAAGTCCATAAGTCCTTATTTCGTGGGCCCTTCGACTTGTCTCAGGGACCGGGTTCGCCTTAGATCAGATACTGCGACAGGCCGCGCTTGATGAACTTGCCGTCGCCCTTTGCGCCGAGGTACGCGTTGCCGTCGACGATCACCTTGCCGCGCGAGACAACGGTGTCGACGTGCCCGTCGATCTCGTAGCCTTCCCACGCGGAGTAGTCCATGTTCATGTGGTGGGTCTTGGCCGAAATACTCGTGTGGCCCTTGGGATCGTAGATGACGACGTCGCCGTCGGCACCCGGCTGGATGACGCCCTTGCGTCCGTACATTCCGAACATCCGCGCGGGGGTGGTCGACACCAGTTCGACCCACCGCTCGAGCGTGAGTTCGCCGGTGACCACGCCCTGGTACATGAGGTCCATGCGGTGCTCGATCGAGCCGATCCCGTTCGGAATCTTGCGGAAATCGCCGATCCCTAGGTCCTTCTGGCCCTTCATGCAGAACGGGCAGTGGTCGGTCGACACCATCTGCAGGTCGTTCGTACGAAGCGCCTGCCACATGTAGTCCTGGTGACCCTCCTCGCGCGAGCGCAACGGCGTCGAGCACACCCACTTGGCGCCCTCAAACGATCCCCACTCGGTGCTGTCCGCACCGAGCTGGTCTTCGAGCGAGAGGTACAGGTACTGCGGGCAGGTCTCCCCGAAGACGTTCCAGCCCTTGTCGCGTGCCCACGCCAACTGATCGACGGCCTGCTTCGCACTGACGTGGACGATGTACAGGGGCGCGCCGGTCAGGTTGCCGAGCATGATCGCGCGGTGGGTGGCTTCCTCTTCCATCTGCCAGGCTCGCGCGATGCCGTGGTAGTACGGGGTGTTCTTACCCGCGGCCACGAGCTGCGCGGCGAGCACGTCGATGGCCGGCCCGTTCTCGGCGTGCATCATGGTGAGCAGCCCGATGTCTGCGGCCTTCTGCATGGCCTGCAGGATCTGGCCGTCATCCGAGTAGAAGACTCCCGGATAGGCCATGAACATCTTGTAGCTCGTAATGCCCTCGTCGACGAAACCGTTCATCGCCTTCAACGAGTCTTCGTCGACCCCACCCATAATCTGGTGGAAGCCGTAGTCGATCGCACAGTTGCCCGCGGCCTTCGCGTGCCACTTGGCGAGGCCATCCTGAATCTTGGTTCCCGTGGTCTGGACGGCGAAGTCGATGACGCTCGTCGTGCCGCCCCATGCCGCCGCCCGGGTTCCCGACTCGAAGGTGTCCGACGCTTCCGTGCCGCCGAATGGCAGCTCGAAGTGCGTGTGCGCGTCGATGCCGCCGGGGATGACCAGCTTGCCTTTCGCGTCGATGACGGTGTCGACGTTGGCCTCAATGTCGAAGCCGAGCAGGCTCGATCCGGGCGAGAGAACCGCCGCGATTGTCTCGCCGTCGATGAGCACATCGGCTGCACCGCTCCCGGTCGAATTCACGACCGTTCCGTTCTTGATGAGGGTCTTTGTCATGTCTGAACCTCCCTAAGGCTTCGGGATCGACGTGTAGGACTCCGGACGACGATCGCGATAGAACTGCCAGTCGTCGCGCATCTCCTGCACCATGTCGAGGTCGAGGTCGCGGATGAGGATCTCCTCGTGCTCACCCGAACCGCGTTCACCGACAAAGTTGCCGCGCGGGTCGATGACCTGACTTGTGCCGTAGAAGTCGACGGCGAGCTCACCGTACTCGTTGTCCTCCCGGCCGACCCGGTTGGGCTGCAGGACGAAGTAGCCGTTCGCCACCGCCGCGGCGGGTCCCTCGACCTCCCACAACCGGTTCGACAGGCCAGGCTTCGTCGCGTTCGGGTTGAACACCATGTGGGCGCCATTCAGTCCGAGCTCCCGCCAGCCCTCCGGGAAGTGACGGTCGTAGCAGATGTAGAGGCCGATCTTGCCGACGGAGGTGTCGAAGACCGGGTATCCACCGTTGCCCGGGCGGAAGTAGAACTTCTCCCAGAACCGGTCAAGATTCGGGATGTGGTGCTTGCGATACTGGCCGAGGACCGTCCCATCCGACTCCACGATGACCGCGGTGTTGTAGTACACGCCGGTGATGTCTTCCTCGTAGATCGGAAGAATCATCACGACGCCGAGTTCCTTCGCGAGAGCGGCGAACTTGGTCACGATCGGGCCGTTGGACGGCTCCGCGTAGCGGTAGTACTTCTTGTCTTCGGTGATCCCGAAGTAGGGCCCATAGAAGAGCTCCTGGAAGCAGATGACCTGCGCGCCGTCCTTCGCCGCGTCACGGGCAAACTGCTCGTGCTTTGCGATCATGGACTCTTTGTCGCCGGTCCAGGTGGTTTGCGTGATTGCTGCGCGCACTACGGTCATGAGAATCCTCCGACTAGCTTTTTGTTATTATTCGTCGTAAACATTTCGCTTGTATTTCTCGTGTTGGCAATGCCCGCCACAGAACTACTTGCAAAACTACGGGAGCGGACAATGAAGTCGGTAGCTCTAGCCGTCGAAGACTCATCCCCCAGCGGGATCGCGGGCACGATCGCGCGCCTCATCGCCTCGGGCGACCTCGCCCCCGGCGACCGACTCCCCACCGTGCGTGAACTCGCCGTCGATCTCGGCGTAAGTCCGGCGACGGTCAGCCACGCCTGGCAGGCCCTCGCCAGCGTCGGCCTCATCGTCTCGCGCGGGCGTAGCGGATCGTTCGTCCGAGCGGAGCGCACCACCTGGCTGCCCCCGCGAAGCCGCAGCCTGACCGAGCTGCCGGATGCCCGCCTCGACCTCTCCACCGGAACCCCCGATCCGCTGCTGCTGCCCGACATGGGACCGGCGCTGTCGCGGGTGTCCAGCCGGGCGGGCACCCCCAACTATTTTGATGAACCGGTCATCCCGGAGCTCGAAACGATCCTGCTCGCGACCTGGCCGTTCGTGCCAGGAGTGCTCACCATCGTCGACGGGGCAATGGATGCGATCTCCCGCAGCCTCGACCTCCTCCTCAAGTTCGGAGACCGGGTCGCCGTCGAGAACCCCGGCTTCCCGCCCGTGTTCGACCTGCTCGACCACTACGGCACCGAGCGCATCCCGGTCGAGCTGGACGGCGAGGGAATGCGACCGGACTCGCTGGTCGAGGCACTGCATCGCTCGCCTGCGGCCATCGTTCTGCAGCCCCGAACCCAGAATCCGTCCGGGGTCTCGACGACGACCGAACGCGCCCGGGAACTCGCCCGCATCATCCGGAACTCGCGGAATGCCGAACACACCATGATCATCGAGGACGACCACTCCGGCGAGATCTCGTCAAGCGGGGATGTCTCGCTCGGGACATTCCTGCCGGATCGCGTCATCCACATCCGCAGCTTCTCAAAGTCGCACGGACCCGACCTGCGGATCGCCGCCGTCGGCGGGCCGAAGGAGTTCATGGACCGGTTCATCGCACGCCGCATCCTGGGCCCGGGATGGACGTCGCGGATGCTGCAGACGATCCTGTACGACCTTTTGACCGAACCGACGACCGTCGACCAGGTGGCCCTCGCCCGGCGCACCTACCGCGATCGCCAGCGCGCCATCGCGGCGGCGCTGCGCGACAACGGTTGGGAGATCGCGACCGCCGATGGCATCAACCTGTGGCTGGCCGTCGACGACGAGCGGGATGCGGTTGTGAAGCTGGCGGCGGCGGGCATCAGGGTCGCCGCGGGAACCCCGTTCCTTAGCGCGCCGGGCGGGCAGTTCATCCGGGTCACGGTCGGCCAGATCCGAGAGGACTTCGCCTCCGTGGGCGCCCAGCTCGCCGCGGCGGGCACCGCGTAGGGCGTTCGTCCCGCCGAGTTGCCTCAAATCGACCTCACCACCACCTCAAAGGTCGTTTCGGGGAAACTCGACGCCCCTAGCCTGCGGTCGCCGCCAGGGCCATGATCTCCGGATAGGTGTGGATGTGGACCCCGGGTTCGTCGCGTTGCAGGGCCGCCACCATCGCCGTCGCCAGGTCCTCGGACCGGATCGGACGGAATCGCCTCAGCGAACCCACCATCGCTCGTGCCGCGACCGGTCCGATCGCATTCGCGACGCCCTGGCCGGACCGGGGTTTGGTGCGGTTTCCGAGAAGTGTAGCGGGCCGAAAAACTTCGACGGAGTCGTAGCCGAGCGCGGCAATGTCGTGCTCGGTCTCGCCCTTGACCCGCATAAGCGAGACTCGCGACCCGGGGTCGGCGCCAATCGCCGAGACGATGGCGAGTCGCCTCGCACCCGTTTCGAGGGCCAGCCGCGCCACCTCGACCGGATAATCGTGATCCACGCGACGGAACGTCTCCCTGGACGAGTTCATCGTGGTCCCGAGGCTGCAGTAGACGTCGGTGGCGGTGAAGTCCCACTGCTCGGCGAGTCGATCGAAATCGACCACCCGCGCATCCAGCCGACCTGCGGAGTTGTCGTCGAGGGCAAGAGGTCGACGGACCAGTGCCGTGACCCGGGTGTACCTAATGTCGGCGACCAACAGGTTCAGGAGGTGTCCACCGACGAGCCCTGTGCCGCCGAGCAACAGCGCTGTGCGAGACGTCATGACCGGGTCAATCGATGTCACAGAGCCTCGGCAGGTCGAGTTCGACCTCGCGACTGAAGGGGGCGCTTCCCGCCTTAACCATGAGGCGGCCCACTGCGGCCTGCCCCGCCTCGGTCGACAGCAGGCTTCCCGCGGCGGTACCGGTGTCCAGCAGGTCCGCCGGTCCCGGGATCGGTCGGCGCTTCGTGAGCTGGCTCTTGGCCATGACCACGCCGGCGGGATTGAAGCTCGCGATGCGGCGTGCGAGCTTCTCGACGAACGCATCGAGCTCCGCGTCGGGGATGGCCCGATTTACCAGCCCATAAAGCTCCAGCGTGTTGGCATCGAGGTCATCGGAACTCAGCACGAACTCCATCGCGCGTGCCCGTCCGGCCAGGAATTGGCTCCACTCGAGCCCACCACCGCCCGGGAGCGCACCGAAGCCGACCTCGAGCATGCAGAGTCGAGTGTTCTCCCTGCTCGCGAACCGCATGTCGGCGCTCAGGGCGAACTCGCCGCCGAATCCCCAGGCCCGTCCGCGGAGGGCCACGATGGTGACCACGGTGCCAGAGCTGAGCCACTCACTGAAGGCGGGCCATCCCTGCATGATCTCCAGGGGTTCGGACACCTCGCCCTGATCCGAGATCTCCAGTCCGACGTGGTTGAGGAAGAACTCCGGGTTCGCGCTCGTGAAGACGCACACGCGGACGTCATTCGCCGGATCCTCCGCGAAGGATCTCACCGCCTGCAGGCCGGCAAATACCCGCGAATCAACCAGGTTGTATGGCGGATTGTCGATGACGACCGTGAAGCATCCGGGGGACACCTCGTAGAGCTTCACAACCTCGTTGTGAATCAGTGACTTTTCGGACGTTCCCGAGGCGTTCATGACAGGTCCAGGATCTGGCGCAGCGCCACGCCCAATGACTTCTGCTGGTCGCTGGCCGCCGTGGTCGAACGGAAACCGACAAACCCGTCAGGCCGAATGAGCACAGCGCCGGAGGGATCCAGCCCATAGCGCTCGAGGAGATCGTCGATGGGCTCATCGACCGGCATCAGGTCGGTCCCCAGACCGAACACCGTCAGCGGGACAGTCAGTTCGGCTCCCACCTGCGTTGCGGCGGTCACCCAACCGGCGTTGTCCGGACCGGTGAGAAGGATGAACCCACCGTCGTACACGTCGATCGTCGAGATTACCTCGCCGCCAGACCGTACCCAGGAGTGAGGTGCCCGTGCACCCGGCCGAGCAGACGGCCGGTACTCGGCGACGCTGGACTCGAGAATCTCGGTGCCATCCGGCACGACCGCGGCACTGCTGTATTGGTATCCGAACTGCTGGCCTTCTGAAGCGAGCTGTGCACGCTGGGCAGGGATACCTGCGGCGATGGCTTGCCGCGCGGGCTCACCTTCGTCGGTCTCAAGCGTCGCGAGGAAGTTCTTGTCCTTCAACATGAAACCGGTCTTTTCCATCTGACGCGTGTTGTGCATCATCTGCTCGCCGTTGAACTCTGCGACCGGGAGCCTCTCGTCCTCGTAGGACGCGAGGAGTCCATCTCCCGCGTTCCAGCGAAGTTTCGCGGCCAGCTTCCATGCCAGATTCTGGGCGTCCTGCACCCCACTGTTCAGGCCGAAGCCACCGTGCGGCGGAAAGTGATGTGCCGCGTCGCCGGCCAAGAAGACGCGGCCATCGCGCCATTTGTCTGTGACGGCCAGATCGTGACTCCACGACCACACGTTGTGAACCTTGATGGCAACGGGCTCACCGATTGCGTCAGCGACATGCTTCTCGTACTCCTCTGCCGTGACGGCGTCGGGGTCGGCGTCCGGCGCGATCTCGAAGTTGTAGCGCCAGCGAATGGCGCCGTCGCGGATAAAAGCCCCCTGGGTATCGGCGTTGATGATCCAGATGATGGGAATAAAGCGGCCGCCCAGAAACGGCTCAAGGTCGGCGTCGAACTGTACGTTGATCGCGGTACCAAGCGATTCCTGGCCGTGCTCGCCGATGCCCAGGCTGCGACGCGTGGCGCTGCGTATGCCGTCGGCCCCGATCACGTACTGCGCAACGACTGTTTGCTGCACCCCGCTCTGGTCGGTGTAGACGACGCCGACCGAATCCTCGCCCGGTGCGAGCTCCACAACCTCGCATCCGAGTTTGATCGTCACGTTTTCCATCTGCTCGGCTGCCTCAGCGAGGATCGGCTCGAACATGTGCTGCCCAGCCACCGACATGTTCTCGGGCGACTGCTGATCGACTACGCGGCCACTGTCGTCGGCATCGCCGGTCGACATCAGGCCAATCTCGATGCCGTTCAAACGCGTCATCCACGCGATCGTGACCTCGTCGGGCATGCCCGCGGTCAGATCTCTGATGGGCTTGACCACCCCCCACTCCCGAAAAATCTCCATCGTGCGCGCGTGCACTCCGTTGGCCTTCGGGTATCGAGAGAATTCTTCACGACGTTCCAGCAAGAGGCACCTGACCCCGGCACGACCGAGGACGAGCGCGGCGCTCAAACCGACCGGACCCGCTCCGATGATCACTACTTCCGGGCTGTTGACTTCGGAGTTCCCGACTTCGGCGTTGTCGCTCATTTCGATGCCTTCGATGCGTCGCTGTCGATGAAGGAGATGGTGGCATCCACGCATTGCTGAACGCCGGGGATCTCAAAGTGATCCGGGCCGTCGAGGGTGACGTGTTCCGCCTTCGGAATCGTGTTTGCCACGAGTTCCGACCGCCCGGCGCCGTCTCCGGTGCTGTCGATTACGAGGGCGGCTGCCGTGATCCGACTCAAGCCTTCGACCGAGACAAACCGCTTGTCGGATGCAAGGTAGCCCGCAATCGCATCGGGATCATTGCCGGCGTCGGCGATCATGGCGCGGATCACAGTCACCATGGGATTGTCGGTGGGCTCGCTCGAGCGCAGACCGTCGATGATGGGCTGATTCATCGCCGCGGTGTACATCTCGTGGGTCATGACTGCATCCGCGGCCCCGAGCACAGCGATGCGCTCGAACAGGTCGGGCCGTTCGCTCGCCGCAAGCAAGAGCGCCCATGCGCCAGCGGAAAACCCGATGGCATCGACCGAATCGTGCTTGGCCGCCTCCTCAAGAACGAGATCGGCGGCGTCGCGCCCGACGGCATCCTTGGACGCACCATGGCCGGGAAGGTCGACACCGATAACGGTTCGGCCAGCAGCCTCGAGTTTGTCGACCCAGCCGTTCCGTCGCCACAGAGAATCAAAGTTCGACCCCATGCCGTTGATCAGAATTACCGGCCGCTGAGGGGTTGCACTTGACTCACTCATGTTTTCGTCTCCTTTGACGGTGGGGAGGTCGCTCATATCGACTGGCACCGGGTACTAGTCTTTGGCAAGATAGTATTTCGCAAGAACGTCTCTGTCAAGACTAGTTTGTGGTCTGGTATGGTGCTGCCGTGGAAGGTTCCGAACATCCGCTCTCCGGCGACGTCAACTGGCTGCTGAACCGCGCCTGGCTCGGATTCGGCCAGCGCAAGAATGCCGTCCTCGAAGCGACCGGCGTAAGCCTCAAAGAACACTTCGTGATGGTCGCGCTCATGTCCGCACCGATGACCCAGCTCGAGTTGTCCACGCTCGTCAAGATTGACAAATCCGTCATTTCCGCGACCCTGGACACGCTGGAGGTCAAGGGGCTGGTGGTCCGAACGCCCGATCCATCGGACCGGCGGGCGCGCAGGCCGCAGCTCACTCCTCAGGGGCGCAAGCTCTGTCAGCGGGCCACGCTCGTGACGCAGAAGGCCGAGCAAGAACTCCTCGACAAGCTCGATCCCGTCCAGCGGGAGGCCTTCCTCGACGTCCTCCGGTACTACGCCTTCACCGAGTTCGCCGACGCACCAGGGTTCACGCGAGACCCCCGGAACTAGCCAGAAATACCGCGTAGGGCTCCGTGCCCTGTCGAGTTGCCCCAAATCGAGGTAACCGGCACGTCGTGGGTCGATTCGGGGAAACTCGCCGTCCGCGAGCTCCCGACTTTGCGGATACTGCTGCAAAACGCCGCGTTTAGAGCATTAACTGCAAAGTGGATGACTCAACCTTGGAATCCGTCGCGCAATTGTGCCTGTTCGGGACAATTGGCCCCGCGCGCGCGGTCGGTTTTGTCCCAAACGGGCAGAATTACGGGCGACCAAACCGAGTGGTATGTAATTGAGGCATGACGATGACCGACGCGCCACGAACCACCAACCTGCTCGAGAGTGACTTCTACTTCTTCCAGGACCAGCTCAGCGATCGCGAGAACGAGAAGATCCTCGAGATCCGCTCCTTCTTTGAGACCAACGTTCGGCCGATCGCCAACGACTACTGGGCACGTGCCGAGATGCCGTTCGAACTCGTGCCGGGCATCGCAAAGCTCGGCGTCTTCGGCCCGGAGTGGCAGGACGAATACCGCGACTACAGTGCCGTCTTCCGCGGCTGGACCGGCCTCGAAATGGCGCGCGTCGACGCCTCGCTGACCACGTTCTGCGGCGTCCAGGGCGGCCTCGCCATGGGTGCCTTCGGTGTCGGCGGGTCGGATGAACAGCGCGACTACTGGCTCCCGAAGCTCGCCTCGGGCGAGGTCATGGGCTCATTCGCGCTCACCGAGCCGCTCTCCGGCTCCGACACCGCGCGCGGCCTCCAGACCGTCGCCGAGCGCAACGGCGACACCTGGACGCTCAACGGCGCCAAGCGCTGGATCGGCAACGCGACCTTCGCCGACATCGTCGTGGTCTGGGCGCGGGATGTTGCCGACGACAAGGTGAAGGGGTTCATCGTGCGCACCGACTCCCCTGGGTTCACGGCAACCAAGATCGAGGACAAGCAGAGCCTGCGGATCGTGCAGAACGCCGATATCACCCTGACGGACGTGAAGGTCGACGAGAAGGATCGCCTGCAGCGGATCAACGGTTTCCGCGACCTCGCCGTGATCCTCCGGCTCACCCGCGCCGGCGTTGCCTGGCAGGCGGTCGGTAACTCGATCGGCGCATACGAGGCCGCGGTCGCCTACTCGAAGTCGCGCATCCAGTTCGGAAAACCCATCGGCGGCTTCCAGCTCGTCCAGGAGCTGCTCTCGACCGCCCTCGGCAACATCACCGCCAGCATCGCGCTGTGCATGCAGGTGTCCCGGCTTCAGGATGAGGGCAGGCAGTCGGATGCACAGTCGGCCCTCTCCAAGGCCTTCGTAACGTCGCGCGCTCGCGAGACCGTCGCCCTCTGCCGTGAGGTCCTCGGCGGAAACGGCATCGTGCTCGAGTACGGTGCGGCGAAGTCGTTCGCCGACGCGGAAGCGATCTACACGTTCGAGGGAACGCGCCAGATGAACAACCTCATCGTCGGAAAGGCGATCACCGGCTTCAGCGCGTTCGTCTGACGAGGGACGAGGTGACCCGCCTAGGCCACGCGAGCGGTCGCCCTCCCCAGCACACGATCGACCAGCGTGGGCGGCACGACGGTCGCCGCGAACCGGTTGGCGGGCGGCGTCGCTCGCCGTAGTCCTCTGAGCACGATCGCCAATTGGTCGGCCATCTCCTCGCCGTTGTAGCGATAGGCCGGCACTCCGTATGCATCGTCCTCGACCAGCGCCCGTAGCACCGCGAGGGCCTCGGCGGCCTTCGCGGTGCGCTTCGGCGCGGGCGCGAGGTAGGCGGCCAGCTGCGCGGACAGCTCATTCGGAGTGGACGATTCACGGGCATCCACCCCCAGGTCCCTCGCGGTCTCGCGAAGCTCCTGCCAAGCCCATCCGGCCGGGTCGATTCCCTGTCGGATGCGATCGACCCGGCGACGTCGGATGGTGATCCGGATGACCGCCGGTGTCGCGATGAGCAGCAGGACCGCCAGCACGCCGAGTGCCCCGTAGCTGGACCCGGGAAGCGTGGTGCTGGTCGGCGCCGCCGCGTGCTGCGTCGTCCCGCCCTGGTCGGGCAGCTTCGGGGCGGCCACCGGGGTTGAGGTGGGTACCGAGGTCGCCGCCGACGTCGAGCCGTCGGTCGGCAGGATGGTCGTTGCCTCGCCGGGTGCGCTCGGGAAGTTGGGTTCGAATCCCTTGCTTGGTGTCGGCTCGAAGCGCACCCAGCCGATGCCCTTGAAATACAGCTCGGGCCACGCGTGCAGGTTGCTCGACGAGACCTCGTACACCTTCGTCTTGTCCTTGCCGACATGGGTCAGCTTGCCGGGCAGAAATCCGACTGCGACGCGGGACGGGATGCCAAGGGTGCGCGCCATCACGGCCATCGTGGTCGCGAAGTGTACGCAGTACCCGCTCTTGGACTTCAGGAACGGGACGATGACGTCGAGCCCGGATCCGTCATACCCCGACGTTGCCGGCGTCCTGGTCGAGTAGGTGAAGTCACCGCCCCGAAACCAGGTCTGCAGCGCGACGGCCTTGTCGAAGTCGGTTTTCGCGCCCGCGACGACGCTCTTCGCGGTGGCAGCAACGATCGGGTCAAGTCCCGCCGGAACCTTCGCGAGCGGGTTGTTGGAGGATGACCCGGCGGCCTCGAGCTGCTGGATCGTGGGTTCGACGTCGAGGCTGCTGACGGAGTAGCGCTCGCCCTGCATCGAGGTGGTGTCCGACCGCACCGAGAGCGTTCCGTCTTCCCACGACCATTTGCCGGTCAGCCCGCTGATCCTCTGGCTCGGGTAGGGAATCGGGAGCCAGCTTCCGGTCGCCTCCGCGACCTGGACGCTGGTGGAGACGTTCGAAACCTTGATCGCCGTCGTAAGGCCGGGCGGCGCACCGATGCTCTTCACCGAGTTCCGCGCCTTGAGTTTGGGTGTCGCGGGCTCCCACTGTTTGCCCTGGAACGTGTCGAGCGTGGTCAGGCGCAGGTATTCACCCGTCGAGGAGGTCGTGGTGTAACTCAGCGCCGCGGTCGAGTCGGACTGTCGGAGGTCGGAGCCGAGGTCGATGATCGGGTTGATGGTTTCGGCAAGCACTCCGACCCCGGAACCGGTGGTCCCGCCAAGCGCGACCGGTGGCAGGATCGCCGGGACGACGAGCGCGCCGAGCACGGCGACAACACCCGCCGAGACCGCGACGGCGGGCTGGATGCGCCGGCCTCGGCTCAGGACGATCAGCAGGTAGGCGATTGCGGTCAGCTCGAAGGTGAAACCGTCGGCGAGGCTCGACAGCACGAAGCTTGGAACCGCGACGACGACGAGCAGGGGAATCCCGGCGAGCGCCGGCGCGCGCAGCCAGATGGCGACGGCATCCATCGCAACCGCGATGCCGCCGACGGCGAAGCAGATCAGAAACTGGATGCCCGTTGTGGCGAATGCGGGCAGCGACTGGCGCGCGATGGAGTCGTTCGCGGCCGCAAACAGACTGCCGAAGCGCTCTAGGGTCGATCCGGTCGGTATGACGCCAAGGATTGCCGTGTTTGCAGCGAAGAACACCGTGAGAACCAGGAGGCCCGCGACCAGCGCCGCGACGGTTCCGAGCCAGCGTTGCTTCAGGTAATACCGCGCAACGGCCGCCGCGGTGAAGACCACAAACATGGTGCCGAATGCGCCAAACCACCAGGTGATGTCCTCGAGCACGGAGTGCAGGCCGGAAATGGCGAGGGCGAGGGCGAGAAGCAGCAGGGCGCTCATCTGGATGTCGCTGCCGCCGAGCGAGACGGTGCGGCGAGCCGTAGTCGAACTCATCGGCGCTCCATCGGTGTCTGCGCCGTGATGCCGGCCACGCGGGCCCATGCTCTAGCCGGGTCGGACCGATCCGCCACCGGGACACAAATCCACCCGGCCGCCTGCAGGATCTCGAGCACCGCGGGATTGCCGGTGTCGATGACGAAGGCGACGCCCGCCTCATACTGGCGCCGCTGCGCGGCAATCCAGCGCAGCGTCTCCGCCGCCGGATCCGCGACAACCGCGAAGACCGGACCGAGCGCATTTTGCGCGCGCTCATCGTTACCGTCACCGATGATCGGGGTTGGCTCCTGCAGCCTCACACCGGCAAGGCTGAGCAGGAACTCGATGTCCTGCCCCGAACCCTGGTTCGCGTCGCCCAGGGGCGCGATCTGCTTTGGACCCGTCTCGAGAACCTGAACCAGGAAGCCGGAGCGGTGCAGGTGAACGCCGACGGACGCGATCATCGTGATCGCCCACTCGAACCAGGTGAAGCCCGTGTCCATGAACCCGAAGGCCGACATGATGCCGCCGTACCCGTCGGTGCGGGTGTCGAGGATGAGGCGCGCCTCCGGGTAGCTGCGCTGCTCCTCCTGGCGCACCATGAGCTGGCCGTGGCGCGCGGATGCTCGCCAGTGCACGCGCCGCAACGCGTCGCCGGTGCGGTACTCCCTCGTCATGAGATCGTCGTCGTTTCCCGTGGCCATGTGCTGGATGAGACGCGCGGAGCCCTCCCCCGATACGGCGAGCGACACACTCTCGCCGAGCGGCACCACCAACGGGATGACGTACAACGACTGGCTGCTGCCCACCGCGAGCCGCCCAACGGCAAGCCCGAATGGATCGCTGTAGCTCACATCGAGCGGGCCGATGTCGTAGACGCCGCGCAGCGAGGGTCGCAACGAATACCCGAGCCTTCCGTCGCGCGTCGGCGAGGCGATTCCGCCGGCGGGAAGCACGGGCAGGCTTCCGGGTCCGGCCCGGTGCGGGAACCACGGGATGCGGTCGGTCCAGTTCGCGGCGGGACTCGTCGAACCGGAGACGTTGCGCACGGACAGCTCGATGACGGTCGGAGTTCCTGCGGTGACAACCGGGGGCGAGAACGTGCGTGTGACGGTCATCCGGAGCGGACGAAGTCGAACAATCAAGTACCCGACCAGCGGCAGCAGCAACAGAAATCCGGTCGCGAACAGCAACTCGGAGCGCCCCACGACGTACGCGATAACAGCGCAGGTGAGACCGATGACCACGAATCCGATGCCTCGCACGGTCGGACGTGTCGAGCTTCCGCGTGGTCGGTGTTCACGTGCGGGCTTCGGCGCCCGCTCCGCCCGTTTCATGTCAGTCGCCGTGGCGTGCGCCCAGGGGAACGGGCGTCTCCGCCACGATGCGGGAAATGATCTCGGCGAGAGTCTCTCCCGAGTAGCCGCCGACGGTGACGCCGACGCGACCGGAGGGGATGAGCCGGTGGCTGAGCACGGTGATGGCGAGGGCGTTGATGTCGTCCGGAAGAACGAATTCTCGCCCATCCAGCGCCGCCCTGGCTTTCGCCGCACGCAGCAGTTGCAGGGTCGCTCGCGGACTCGCTCCGAGTCGCAGCTCCGAGTCGCGGCGCGTCGCCTGGGCGATCGCGACGGCGTATTGCTCGACCGCGGGGCTCGCATACACAGCGCGCGCGGTCGCGATCATGGATCGCAGCTCGGTGGCGCCGATCACGGGTTTGAGCGCGTCGAGGGGGCTCGACGTCGCCCGCGTGCGGAGCATCTCGATCTCGGATGCCGGGTCCGGGTAGCCCATCGAGATGCGCGCCATGAACCGGTCGCGCTGGGCTTCCGGCAGCGCGTAGGTGCCCTCCATCTCGATCGGGTTCTGCGTGGCGACGACCGTGAACGGGTTCGCGAGCAGGTAGGTCTTGCCGTCGACGGTGACCTGTCGCTCCTCCATGCTCTCCAGCAGGGCGGACTGCGTCTTCGGGCTCGCCCGGTTGATCTCGTCGCCGATCACGATGTTCGCGAACACCGGACCGGGCTTGAACTCGAATTCGCGGTCCGACTGGTTGAACACCGAGACGCCGGTGATATCCGCGGGGAGCAGGTCGGGAGTGAACTGGATGCGCGACACCGAGCAGTCGACGCTGCGCGCGAGAGCGCGAGCCAGCATGGTCTTACCGACGCCCGGAACGTCCTCAATCAGCAGGTGGCCTTCGGCCAGAAGCACCGTGAGGGCGATCTGGATTGCCTCTCGCTTTCCGTCGATGACGGTCTCGATTGTCGAGACAATCTCGGCGCTGAGCTCAAGGAATCGCTCGATCGGCATCGGATCCGCAACGGGCAGGGACACTTCGGCGTGACCCGGCTCGAATTTCGCGGGGAATGAGTTCACGTCACGAGTCTGCCAGATTCGATGCGTAACGGAACTGTCAATGTGCTCCGAGGGGTCCACGCCTTAACAACGAGACAGACCCCCTGGAGGTTCACTCGGTCACACGGACCTCCGCCGTTCGCTAGCGTTGTTGCCGTGAAGATCGCGGTTCTCTCTGGTGGTGTCGGCGGTGCACGTTTTCTGCGCGGGTTGCGGGAGCATCTGCGCCAGACGATGCCGGACGGCAGCGGCGGCAGCACCGCGGAGGTCACGGCCGTCGTCAACACCGGCGACGACATGTGGCTGAGTGCCCTGCGGATAGCGCCCGACCTCGACTCGATCACGTACACGCTCGCGGGCGAGAGCGACGAGGAGCGTGGCTGGGGCCGGGTCGGTGAGACCGAGCGCGTCAGTGGCGAGCTGCGAGCGTACGACATTGGCTGGCCATGGTTCACGCTCGGCGACCTCGACATCGGCACCCATCTCGCGCGCACCTCGATGCTGCGCGACGGCCTCACGCTGGCCGAGGCGACCGACCGGATCACGTCCCGGTGGCCGCTCGGAGTGCACCTGATCCCGGCAACCAATGACGAGGTCGAGACTCACGTCGTCACCGAGGACGGGACGGACCTCCACTTCCAGGAGTGGTGGACCCGTCATCGCGCGACCCTTCCCGCCGCCCGCTTTGTGCAGCGGAATGTCGAGGCTGCCGCTCCCGCGCCCGGCGTTGTCGAGTCGATCATGAACGCGGACGTCGTCCTTCTCGCGCCATCCAACCCGGTCGTGTCCATCGGGACCATTCTCGGCATCCCCGGCATTCGAGCCGCGCTTCGCGCTACACGGGCGCCCGTCGTCGGCGTCTCCCCCATCATCGGCGGCGCGGTCGTGCGCGGTATGGCGGATGCCTGCCTCAGCGCAATCGGAGTCGAAACGGCCGCAGATGCGGTCGCCCTGCACTACGGCTCGCGCGCGGCCGGCGGTGTACTGGATGCGTGGCTCCTGGCGGAGGAGGACGCCGACCTCGCGCCGACGGTCGAGGCTGCGGGCATCCGTTCGACGGCCGTCCCACTGTGGATGCGCGACATCCCGACCAGTGCCGCGCTGGCAGCAGCGGCCCTCGCGGCAGCGTCGTAGACTCGGGAGACATCTGGTTTTGCGCCTGGCTTTGGGTGATCTCTTCTCCTTGAAAGCTGCGCAATGACTCTCGCTCCGGCCGCATTCGTTCCTACGGCGTCAGCCATTTCGCGCGCGCTCAAGCGCGCGGAGACGGGCGTCACCATCGACGCCACCGAGGCGGAGACACTCCTCCACGCCCGCGGTGCCGACCTCGACCGCCTATTGCTCGCGGCCGGCCGGATGCGCGACTCCGGACTCGAGAAGGCGGGGCGACCGGGGGTCATCACCTACTCGCGCAAGGTCTTCATCCCGGTCACGCACCTGTGCCAGGACCGCTGCCACTACTGCGCGTTCGTCAAGACGCCCGCGCAACTGAAGCGGCAGGGCAAGGACATGTACATGTCGCCCGACGAGATTCTGGCCGTCGCGCGCGAGGGTGCAGCGATGGGCTGCAAGGAGGTGCTCTTCACGCTCGGCGACCGCCCGGAGGAGCGCTGGCCCGAGGCTCGCGAATGGCTGGATGCGAACGGCTACGACTCCACAATCACCTACCTCCGCGCCATGGCCATCCGAATCATGGAGGAGACCGGTCTCCTCGTGCATATGAACCCCGGCGTCATGACATGGGAGGAGATCCAGCGGCTCAAGCCCGTTTCCCCGTCCATGGGAATGATGCTCGAGACGACATCCACTCGCCTGTTCACGGAGAAGGGTCAGGCCCACTTCGGCTCGCCCGACAAAGATCCTGCTGTGCGACTGCGCGTGATCGAGGATGCCGGCCGATCGAACGTCCCGTTCACGACCGGCCTCCTGCTCGGAATCGGCGAGACCTACGCGGAGAGGGTCGAGGGGATGTTCGCGATCCGTGCCGCCGCCCGCCGTCATGGGCACATCCAGGAAGTCATCATCCAGAACTTCCGCTCCAAGATGTCGACCGCGATGATGCGTCGGGATGACCTCCCGCTCGAGGAGTACATCGCCGCCGTTGCGGTCTCGAAGCTTGTGCTCGGGCCGGGAGCGCGCATCCAGACCCCGCCGAACCTGACGGATCCGCAGGAGCTGTCGATGCTCATCCGCGCCGGAATCGACGACTGGGGCGGCGTCTCGCCGCTCACTCCCGACCACGTCAACCCCGAGCGTCCGTGGCCCGAGATCGAGGAGCTGTCGCGCCTCACGGAGGCCGCGGGCTTCACACTGCACGAGCGCCTCACGGTTCACCCGCACTTCGTTCGTGACGAGGAGCCGTGGCTCGATCCTCGCCTTCTGCCGCACGTGCGCGCTCTGGCCGATGAGCGCGGACTCGCCGTCGAGGGACGCAAGCCGGTCGGCCTGCCGTGGCAGGAGCCCGACCCGGAGTGGCTGGGTTCCGGTCGTGTGAACCTGCACACCGAGATCGACACCGAGGGTAGGACGACCGACCGGCGTAGTGACTTCGAGGATGTCTACGGCGACTGGTCCGAGCTCAGGGAGACCGTTGGCGATACCCGTCGTGTGGTCGGCCATGCGGGCGACCCGGCGGTGCACGCCGCGCTGCTCCGGGCCGAAACCGACCCCGCCGGGCTCTCGGATGCCGAATACCTCGCGCTCCTGAATGCCGAGGGCCGCGACCTTGACACGCTCGCCGGCCTCGCCGACCGCGTCCGCCACGACACCGTCGGCGACCGGATCGGTTACGTCGTCAACCGCAACATCAACTTCACCAACGTCTGCTACACCGGCTGCCGGTTCTGCGCGTTCGCCCAGCGGCGCACAGACGCAGACGCCTTCACGCTCTCGATGAAGCAGGTCGGCGACCGCGTCGACGAGGCCTGGAACATCGGCGCGACCGAGATCTGCATGCAGGGCGGCATCCATCCCGACCTGCCCGGAACCGCGTACTTCGATCTCGCGCGCGAGGTCAAGGGGCGCCAGCCGGACATCCACCTGCATGCGTTCAGCCCGATGGAGATCGTCAACGGGTCGGCGAGGACGGGCCTCAGCTACCACGACTTCCTGGTCGAGGCCCAGGCCGACGGGCTCGACACCATCCCCGGCACAGCGGCCGAGATCCTCGACGACGAGGTGCGCTGGGTGCTCACGAAGGGCAAGCTGCCGGCATCGGCCTGGATCGAGATCGTCAGCACCGCGCACAGGCTCGGAATCCGGTCATCCTCGACCATGATGTATGGCCACGTCGACAACCCGACCCACTGGGTCGGCCACCTCCGCACGCTGTCGCGGATTCAGGATGAGACGGGCGGCTTCACCGAGTTCGTGCTCCTGCCGTTCATCCACACCAACTCGCCCGTCTACCTCGCGGGTGTCGCCCGGCCGGGACCGACGCCACAGGAGAACCGGGCGGTGCACGCCGTCGCCAGGCTCATGCTGCACGGACGCATCGACCACATCCAGACCTCGTGGGTCAAGCTCGGCACCGAGGGGACCCAGCTCATGCTGCAGGGCGGCGCGGATGACGTCGGCGGCACCCTGATGGAAGAGACCATCAGCCGGATGGCCGGGGCGGATAACGGTTCGGAGAAGACCGTCGACGAGCTCGAGCTGCTCGCGTCCCAGATCGGCCGCGAGGCGTACCAGCGCACCACGACGTACGGAACGCCGACGGCGGAGCGTGCAGCCGTGGCTCGAGCGCACGCATCCACCGGCTATGCCTCCACCGGCAAGTCGCTCAAGCTGCTGCCGCTGCACGTGGCCGCGGGGCACTAACTCTTTTTCCCCGTGAGGTGAGGCAATCGACCTTTACCGCGCGCGGGAAGGTCGATTTGCCTCACCTCACGAGGGTTTCTAGTCGGTAAGTCGCTGCTCCATGAGTTGCTGGGCGATGAGCTGGTCGACGACCCCGGGGTCGACGGGGGGCCCGGACGGGCGTCCGTACTCGTACCGCGGCGCGGCTGGCGTCGTCGGGTTGTCGTTGACGTGAAGACCGGGACGCTCAGACGTGTCGTCGTGCGCATAGACCGTGCAGTTGACGTCGAGCCCGAGCTCCGCGAGGTCGGCGAGGAGCGTCGTCGGGAGGACGAAGCCGGCCTGGGAGCCTCCCGCCGTGCCGTACCAGGTCAACTCCACCTTGTAGTCGAGCCGGATCTGGGCGATCGCGGGACCGCGTCCCAGCAGCCGATCCGCGAGGACCTGAAGAGTCGCGAAACCCTTCGACTCGTCCTCGGCGATCGCCATCTTCGTTGCCGGGTTCGAATCGACCTCGAGCACCCACATGGACGTGTCGTAGACGCGACGACGGATCGGCTCGTTGCCGGTGTCGTTCCCCCGTGGTCGCAGGTCACCCTTGTCTGCACTCCAGTCGGGTTCGATCCCGAGGACCTCGGTGACGTAGTACGCGGGATTATTCGGGCTGGAGACAACAAATGTGGCCATGCCGTCGATCATGGTCATCTCGACAGGCTATCGCGGGTTGTACCGCCCTTTTCGTCCGCGGCTATCCCCAGTTCGAGGCGGAATCGCTTGCGGCGCGAGTGCGCGCCCCGACGCGAGTACCCAGTGCAGTGAGCTGTTCGGCGGTGTCGACGTCGCGGCGAAGACCCGAATCGAGCGGGACATCCAGCTCGACGTAGCCTGCCGCAAGGTGCGCCGCTCGCGAGTGTGCGCCGAACGCGGGACGGTGGTCGGCCGCCCGGAGGGCCGTGATCAGGACCGTGCCATCGTTGTCGGCGTCGGCGACGAAGGCGAGCGGATGCTGCGCGGCGAGCTCAAGCGCCGCCGCGAACTCCTCGGGCCGGAGGGCGGGAACGTCGCCCAGCAGTACGGCAACGGCCCCGTCGCCGGCCACCGCGATTCCTTCGGCAACGGCGGCGAGGAGGCCGGAGTGTGGATCATCGACGACTCGCGCGCCGAGTTCCTCGAACCGCGAGGCGATGGACGGGGCCGTGACGACAATGGCTCGAGCGGCGACGGACGCGGCAGCGACGGTGTCCAGGGCGATCGCAAGGGCCAGCTCTGACGACGCTCCGAGACGCGATTTGGCCGAAACCGTTCCCTTGACCGGAATCACGACGGTCCAGTCAGCCACGCCGCCCGGCCTCGAAGCCCTCGTTGTAGGCCTCTTCGGTACCGAGGCGGAACATGTCCTCCTCGGACGGCCGGATCAGCACGCGGGCTCCCGGCGCACCGTCAACAACAAGATGGCCGAGTCCGCGGATGACCGCAACCGGAAGCCCATCACTCTTGCGTTTGACAAGGTCGGCGGCCGAGGCGAGTTCGTCGCCGACGGCGGGCGCCGTCACATCCAGGACTCGACCCTGGCTGTCGGTGGTACCCCGCAGGTCGTCGAGCAAGGTGACGCCGCTGCCTCCGATCGCGATATCGGTCTGACCCTCGCGCCACGGTCGCCCGAGGGTGTCGGAGATCACGACTCCGACCGCAACCTCGAACCGGTCCTGCAGGGCGGCTCGGATGCCGGCGGCCGAGGCATCCGGGTCGAGCGGGAGCAACAGCACGGTGCCGTCCGGGGTGTTCGACGCGTCCACGCCGGCGGCGGCACCGACGATGCCCAGGTGGTTCTCGACGATGCGTGTCACGCCCCTCGAGAAGACTCGGGTCGCAACCACCCGCACCGTCTCATCGGTGATGGCCTGCTCGCGGTCATCCGCCTGCACGATGCGTCCCTCGGCCTTCGACACGATCTTGGAACTGACCACGAGGATGTCACCGTGGTGCAATTCGTCGAGCGCGGATCCGATGATCTCGCCCAGATCCATCCCCGGTTCGATCTCCGGGATGCCCTCGACCGCAAAGACGCTGAAGTTGGAGGATGCGGTGCCCATCAGCGGTGCAGCTTGGGGAGTACCTGCGAGCCGAACACGTCGATCCATTCGCGCTGGTTGCGTCCGACGTTGTGCAGGTAGACGCGATCGAAGCCGAGGTCGACGAATTTCTGGATGTACTGCAGATGCTTGTCCGGATCGGCCGAGATGATCATCCGGCCCTC
>JAUZFP010000156.1 GCA_030838475.1 Actinomycetota bacterium | reverse complement strand
CCCCCCCCCCCCCCCCCCCGGACCGCGCACCCTTTTCTTCGCTACGCGGTGCGACGGGTCATCACCTTGATCCTGTTGGTGGTCGGCGTCACCCTGGTGACGTTCGTGCTCACCAACCTCGTTCCGGGCGACCCGGTGGCTGCGGCGCTTGGCCAACGCGCCGCGGAAGACCCAGCGATCGTGGCACACTTCAGGGCCGAATATGGGCTCGATAAACCCCTGGTGGTGCAGTACTTCACCTACCTTGGCAATCTGTTTCACGGCAATCTCGGGGTCTCAACCACTACGCATAATCCGGTGGCGTCGGATCTGGCCGTGGCTCTTCCCGCCACGCTCGAGATTGCTATCGGCGCGATCGTGCTCAGTGTCATCATCGGTGTCGTGCTTGGAACCGTTGCGGCATACCGGCGCGGCAAGGTATCGGACCACGTCCTGCGGGTGGTTTCCCTTGCGGGTCTGAGCGTGCCGACCTTCTGGCTTGCGCTCGTGCTGTATTACGTCTTCTACTTCAAACTTCACATCGCCCCAGGATCCGGTCGCCTTGACTCGGACTTCAACGTGCCGCACACCGTTACCGGGCTGTACACGGTGGATGCTCTCCTGGCCGGTCAGCTGGACACCTTCCTTGACGCCCTCTCACACCTCTTTCTGCCTGTCTTGGTACTCACGCTCTACACCGTCGGTCTGCTGACGAGGTTCGTGCGCACGGCCGTGCTGGAAATTCTCGACCAGGACTACGTGCGAGCGGCAAGGGCAAAGGGTCTTCCAACCCGAACCGTGGTCTGGTTCTACGTCTTGCGGGGCGCGAGCATCCCGGTACTCACCGTCGTGGGACTCGCGTTCGGAAGCCTGCTCAGTGGGACGGTGCTCGTCGAGTCGATCTTCTCGTGGCCGGGAATCGGCAGTTATGCCTACCAGGCTGCCTCCCATCTCGATCTGCCCGGCGTCATGGGCGTCGGACTGCTGATCGGGGTCATGTACCTGCTGGTCAACCTCGTCGTCGACCTTCTCTATGGCGTCCTCGATCCCAGAGTGAGGATCGCATGACGCTGCCGACCGTCACGACGGATGAAGTGGACCCAACCAAGCTGCGCTGGCGGCGCCCTCGCCTTCGACTCGGGCGATGGTCCGCGCCCCTCGGGATTGCCGGCGCCGCCGTTGCGCTGATCTGGGTTCTGGTCGCCATCCTCGCGCCGCTCATCGAGCCGCACGACCCGCTCGCGCAAAACCTTCCCATCCTGCAGGCCCCCGGACATGGCACCCTCATGGGCACGGACGAGCTCGGTCGCGATGTCTTTTCGCGTGTGCTCTCCGGTGCGAGTGTGACGATTCCGTTGTCACTTCTCCTGGTCGTGATGTCCGTACTGATCGGCGCCGTGCTCGGAGCGATTGCCGGATTCATCGGGCGCTGGGTCGACGAATTGATCATGCGGATCACCGACCTCGTCATGGCCTTCCCGACGGTCATCCTCGCGATGGTGATTGCGGCGGCGCTCGGCGCATCACTCTTCAATGCCGTTCTGGCCGCGCTGATCGTGTCCTGGCCGTCGTACGCTCGTCTCACCCGCGGACTCGTGCTCGGGTTGCGGCAATCGAACTACGTCGTTTCCGGCCAGCTGCTGGGCTTTTCGGCGCTGAAATCGCTGTGGCGTGACATCGCCCCGAACATCCTTGGCCCAATCCTGGTGCTAGCGAGTCTCGATATCGGCACGGCGATTCTGCTCCTGTCGGGACTGTCGTTCCTCGGCCTCGGCGCTAAGCCACCGACGGCCGAGTGGGGATCGATGGTCTCCGACGCGGTGCAGAACTTCGACTCGTGGTGGCTCGGCCTCTTCCCCGGTCTCGCGATCCTCACCGTTGTTGTCGCGTTCAACTTCATCGGCGATGCCTTGCGCGATGCCCTCGATCCGAAGTCGAACACGCTGAGGGGTGGTGGTTTGACGCTGTGAGCATCCTCGCCATCACCGACCTCCATATCGACCTCCGAACATCGGGCGGACCGCGTCCGATTGTGGACGGCATCGACCTCGCCCTCGAGAGGGGTCGCATCCACGGTCTCGCGGGTGAGTCGGGCTCGGGCAAGACGATGACGGCGCTCGCGATTCTTGGGCTGCTGCCCGAGTCGATGACGTCGTCGGGTTCGATCGCACTCGAGCGAGACGGCGCGACAACGGAACTCCTCGGCGCGTCTCGGCAGGTACTCTCGGCAATCCGCGGCAGGCGAGTCGCAATGGTCTTCCAGGATCCGTCCACGAGTCTGCACCCGCAGATCTCGGTCGGCCGTCAGCTCACCGACCACATGCGGCACCACCTGGCCTTAAGCAAACAGGAGGCGAGAACGCGCGCGATCGAGCTTCTCGAGCGCGTGAGCGCGCCAGACCCGAGCGGGGCACTCAGGAAGTTTCCGCACCAGTTTTCTGGCGGCCAGCGCCAGCGAATCGCAATCGCAGTCGCCCTCGCGTGCGACCCGGACGTGCTGCTCGCCGACGAGCCTACGACGGCTCTCGACGTCACCGTTCAGGCCGGGGTGCTGCAGCTTCTGCGTCAACTTGTCGACGATAGTGGGCTGAGCGTCCTGCTCGTGACGCACGATCTCGGGGTCATGAGCGCGGTGGCCGACGAGGTGACGATCATGCGGTCGGGCCGCGTGGTCGAGTCCGCGCCCCGGGAGCAGCTCTTCAGGCACCCGCAGCACGATTACACGAAATCGCTGCTCGCTGCGCTGCCGGGATCGGCACTCGAGGAGACCCCCGAGGCGCTTGTGCACGGGCTGCTCGCTGCTCCGAAAGAGGAGGATGGGCGGTGACAGTGCCAGTGCTCAGTACCTCGGATGTCGTGGTCGAATATCGCGGACGACCACCGCTGCGCGCGGTCGACGGAGTGTCGCTGGCGATCGGGGCCGGTGAAGTCGTCGCGCTCGTCGGAGAAAGCGGATGCGGTAAGTCCAGCCTCGCCCGAGCGGTGATCGGCATCGAGAAGCGCGCATCCGGCAGCGTCAGGTTCGGTACCTCCGACGTTCCCGTGCTCGGCATTCGCCGTCGCCCCCATGAACTTACCGGCATGCAGATGGTCTTTCAGGATCCCAATTCGTCGCTTAACCCGCGTCGTCGCGTTGGTGACCAGATCGGCGACGGCGTGAGCGCAGCTCTCGCGCGCGGCGAGGCGGGATCAGATCCGGCGGAATGGCTCGAGCGCGTCGGTCTCGACCCCGGGGCTGCGCGCAGCTACCCGCACGAATTCTCCGGTGGGCAGAAACAGCGCATCGCGATCGCGCGCGCTCTTGCGGCTCGTCCCGCGATGCTGGTCGCGGACGAGCCCATTTCCGCGCTCGACGCTTCGACACAGACCAGTGTTGCCGCACTCATGCGTGCGTTGTGCCTCGACGCGGGCGCGGGCATGCTCTTCATCTCGCATGACCTGTCCGTCGTACGGCGGATCGCCGACCGTACCCTCGTGATGTACCGCGGTCGAATCGTCGAGTCCGGCCACACGGAGACGATCTGGCAGGATCCGATCCACCCGTACACCCAGGCACTTCTCGCAGCGATACCAGTACCGGATGGCGCCGGCCGGTTGCCCATCACCCCGCAGGACGCGGATCGACTCACCTGGACCGAGGCGATCCCTGAGGCTCTCGAAAGGACCGCCCCATGACCACCGTCGACGCGCACCCGTCCGTCCGCCCCATCGATGCGCCGCCATGGTCGATGCCTGGTGCCAGCAACCGGGCACCGCTTCCCGGCAACAGCGCCTTCATGCTCGCGGACTGGAGCGAACCGGCCGCCGTCCTTTCGCCGGACAACCCCGTCGTCGCGTACACGGCCGAACGGCGAGCGCGACTGGCACAGGCCTTCCCCGCAGAACTGCTCATCATTCCGTGTGGCGAGCCGCGAGTCAGATCGAACGACAACGACTATCGCTTTCGACCCGGAACCGACCACGTCTGGTTTACGGGCAACACGGAACCTTCAAGCGTGCTCGTCGTCGACACGACGGGCGGTGTGGCAACCTCCCTGCTGTACTTGCACGCACCGTCGGGCCGAACGAGTGACGAGTTCTGGCAAGACGATGCCCAGGGCGACCTGTGGGTTGGCCCGCGACCATCGTTGAAGGAAACACAGAATGCGCTTGGCATTGAGTGCCGGCCACTCTCGGAACTCCACGACGATTTCTATCGCGCCGCGGTGCGGGCAAAGACGATCCGAGTACTCCCGACGCTCGATCGCGAGATCGACGCGATGGTGCAGTCGGTCTGCGGTCCCGATTTTGGACCGCACCTCGCCCTCAAGGCGACGCTGGACGAGCTCCGTCTCATCAAGAACGACTGGGAGCTTGGGCAGCTCCAGCTCGCCGTCGATGGAACCATCCTGGGCTTCGAAGATTGCGCGCGAGAATGGGAACGTGCACGGGGGAGCGACCACGGCGAGCGCTACGTCGAGGGCACATTCAACCGGCGTGCGCGGCTGGAGGGCGACGGACCGGCGTACGGCAGCATCGTCGGCTCCGGCAGCCACGCGACGACTCTGCACTGGACCGCGAATACGGGCCGGCTTCGAGACGGCGACCTGGTGCTGATGGACATGGGCATGGAACTCCCATCGCTCTACTCCGCGGACGTCACCCGCACGCTGCCCGTGAGCGGCACGTTCAGTTCGCTGCAGAAGGATGTTTACTCGATCGTGCTCCGAGCTCAGCAGGCCGGAATCGATACTCTTCGCGCCAACGTGCGTTTTCAGGACTATCAGGATGCGTGTGCTCTGGCCTTGACGGAGGGACTCATTGACCTGGGTGTCCTGCACTGTTCGGTCGACGAAGCGATGGCACCGGAGGCGGCCTATCACCGCCGTTGGAGCGTCTCCCGCTCTGGGCACATGCTCGGCATGGACGTGCATGACTGCAACCATGCACCGCAGGGCTCGTATCTGACGGGGATGTTGTCGGCGGGAAATGTACTAACGGTCGAGCCTGGGCTGTACTTTCAGCCAGGCGATGAGAAGGTTCCCGCAGAACTGCGCGGAATCGGGATCCGTATAGAAGACGATCTTCTCGTCACGGAGACATCATCGATTAACCTCTCCTCGGGTCTCCCTCGAGAAGCAACCGCTATCGAGGACTGGATGGCGACGCTCGCCCGTCCGTAACCAATCGCACGGCGTCGACCACGAGGCTGCGCCTCTTTGCCCCCGCTTCGGGGCTCTGTCGGTCGAGCTCGGGGGTGAGGTTGTTCCATGACATTGCGATGCCGCGAACGAGGACCAGGAGTTCGGTCGGCGAATAGTCAGTAGTCAGCGAGCCCTCGGCCTGGGCGGCCGCGATGGCATTCAGCTTTCGATCGTTGGACTCGACGATGGCCTGGAGCGGGGTTCCGTTTGGCCGCTCGAGTTGGTACCAGTGGGTGAGTCGCAGGGTGAGCGGTCGGTCCTGGTAGGAGTCGAAGAGTCGTCCGGCGTACCCAGCGAGGTCGGCCACATCAAACTGGACAGCATCCGCGAAGGCGAGGACGTGGGCGCTGAAGACGGCGTCGAAGAGGGCGTCCTTGCTGCCGAAGTAGCGATAGAGCATGGCCTTGTTGGCGGACGCGTTCTCGGCAATGCGGTCGACCCGCGCCCCGGCGATGCCGAACTGTCCGAATTCGGCGGCGGCGGCGTCGAGAATCCGTGCGCGGGTCGCCGCCGCATCTCGGTCGTGCACCTGGGGCATGCGTCGAGTGTAGCCGCGCAAGTAACTATCTGGTTGCATTGTGGCCTGCCCAGACATACGCTCTTAGTAACTAATTTGTTACTTGATGCGAAGAGGGACAGAAATGGCACGGCACGACGACGATCAGGAATATGAAGAAGTACTCGACGAGGCCGAGCGGATGCTGGGATTCCGACTCGAGCGATTCCTCGGCACCGCCGCCGGCGAGCCCGCGAACGCCGACGACTTCAAGCGGATCGCGACCATCCAGGCGTTCGGCGACGCCTGGCCCCGCACCGAGTTCCTGGATACACGGAGCCGTGCGCTCGTGTCCGTGACGATCGCCGCGACGCTCGGCGTGCTCGAGCCGCTACGGGGGCAGCTGCGCATCGCACTGAACAACGGAGTTTCGAAGGAAGAAATCGTCGAAGCGTTCATCCAGATCGCCGCCTATGCGGGTGTCGCCCGCGCCTTCGAGGGGTACGGGATCGCGGCCGAGGTGTTTGCCGAAGCCGGCTGACGACAATTTGTTGGCTTTGGCGTCATAATCCGCTCGAGGCGTTGTCTCCCAAGTAAGAACAGGCCGCGTTAACCACCTTGACGCCTGTTCCGAGAGGAACCCGAGTATGCAGCGCCGTAGCCACTTTCTTTGTCGAGCGTCCGTTCGGTCGGCTCAAGCGCAATCCACTTCTGAGACGACGCCCTAGCGCGGGGGGCGGTATCTTTCTGAGGTGGGGGGACCCCCGATCCGGCCACCCGACCCCGCCCTTAACCACGGCGGGGGAAATCCCTCACAACCCAAACAGATCAGGACAACGATGTTCAATTTATGGACGACCCTGCGCCACAGCAGGACACGCAACAAGGTACTTGCCATCAGCTCGGCCGGCCTCGTAGTCGGGGTTGGCGCGGCGATGACACTCGCGACCTGGACCGACACCGAATGGGATTTTGCGGGCTCGGGAACGATCCCCGGTCTCGGAACGTCGACCTTCATCGTGCAGCAGGATGCGAGCAACCCCTACACGGGAACTCATTTCGGCAACTTCCACACGAACCCGGGCAACTCGCTCGACTTCGAGATCGGCGCACTGGTGCTGTCGCCCGGTGATTCGGTCGCGGCTCCGGTCGCGCTCGAGACCACGCCGGACTCCGTCGCCGGGACGCTTCAGCTGCAGGCCGCGGTCGCTGCATCCGGCGTGACGACCAACGATGTGAACAATGACCTGTGGGAAGCACTCCAGCTGCAGGTTGGTTGGGTGAGCGTGACGCCGGGCGATCCGGTGCCAGCTTGCAACGCGACCATGGTCGGATTCGCACCAATCGCCATGAGCGGGACCGGGCTGGGCGCAGTGCCGAGCCCGACGACCCAGACCTTGCAGGCAGCAACGGGCAACGTGTTGCACTACTGCTTCGTCGTGACGATGCCGGCGAACGCACCGGACACCCTGCAGGGACTCACGGTCGCACCGGCCTGGCAGTTCAACGCCGTTTCCAGCTAGCCGCGCACCGCAACCGTCGATCAACCACGACCGAAATGACGATCGCGACGCTGGGGGATGTCCGCTCGACTTCGAGCGGACATTCCCCGCAGGATCAAGAAAGCACGGAGCTCGCTGAACCGCGCACCTCGCGGGGCAGGACCAAGTCGATTGTGCTCGCCGTTGCCGGCATCGCCGGACTGCTGAGCATCCTCTGGCTTGTCGCGTCCCTGGTGTTCGGACTGTCGGTCATCGTGTTCAAGACCGGCTCGATGGCCCCGACCATGCCTGCCGGCTCGATGGCGATAACGAGATGGGTCCCGGCGGCAGCGATCCGGGTCGGCGATGTCGTCACCGTGCCCGTGCCGGGGAAAGTTCTCCCCGTCACGCATCGCGTGGTCTCGGTGGCCACCATTCCGGCGGTTCCGGATGACCGGAGCCTCGTTCTGAAGGGTGACGACAACCTCACCCCGGATCAGGTGCCGTACACGGTCGGGCGAACCAAGCTCGTCATCTTCTCCCTGCCGGTCGCGGGCACCGTTCTGGCTCTCTTTCAAACCCCGCCCTTCATCGGGCTCACATCGCTCATCGTGGCGGGCCTTCTGCTGTGGGCCTTCTGGCCAGCAGCTCGGTCCACCGAATCCGCACCAACGCCCAATCGGGCACATCCCGCACGAACCACGCTTCCACGAGGGGAACGACCATGAACCCATCCGCCGAACTACCCGGCATCCGGCGCGTATGGAGCGCGCGCAGAATCGCCCTCCTTGTTCTCGCCTGTATGTTGCTGACGGCAGGCATGAGCGTGTTCTCCGCGCGCGCCTACGCAGCATTCGTGGCGGTCCCAACGGCGCAGGGCCCGCACCTGTCCCTGCTGTCCGATCCGTTCCCCGCGAACTTCATGGCAATGAGCCCCGGCTCGGTCGAGCACTGGCAGATCGAATCGAAGCTCGTCGACCCGACCTCGACCCTTACCCTGCAGTTCGCGCGGAGCGGGGCGCTCGTGACCCACGTCAACGGCCTGCAGGTGCAGGTTGACCGGTGCGACCAGGCGTGGACCAACGTGACAACCAGTCCGGCGTGCGGCACAGGCGGCACCAACGTCTTCGGTCCGGCCGCCGCGAACTCCATCGCTGAGACAACGATCTACGACCTCGCGGGTCTCACGAACACGCAGAACAAGTACCTTCTGGTGACCCTCTCGATTCCGGACAGCCCGGCGGCGGAAGCGGACACCACCCTGATGGGGATCACTGCCACCGTCGGAATCGGTTTGACAGTGACCGGGCCCGATCCGGTCTCGTCCGGAAATCCATCGGATCCGACACCGCCAGGGACGCCGGGCTCGCCCGGCAACCTCGCCTTCACCGGTGTCGACATCGGCGGGCTTCTCCTGCTGGCGCTCGGTGCCCTAATCCTTGGCCTCGTCATCACGGGTGCCAGAAAAGTACGTAACGCAAACGCTGGAAAGGCAAGCAGATGAGTCGACTGGGAACCCGGCTTCGCACGTTGAAGACCGCTGGAGGGATCGCCGGCCTCACAATCACGGCGATCGTGGCCGCCACAGTCCCGGGCGTGGCATTGACCAACGCCTCATGGTCGAGCACCGAATGGGTGCACGGATCCGTCGGGACCGAGAACTGCGCGACGGCAACCAACTTCTCGACGCGCGGCGCCGGGAAGCTGATCGGGGGAACCCTGCTCGGCGCGAACCTTGACAGTCTGGCATCGCTGAATGGCGTGACCGTGACCAACGGGGCCAGCGGAATATCCGTCACCCCGGTTACCGCGACCAGCCTGGGCAGTGACGCCTATGCGAACCCGTTGGATGTCTCCGCTCTTGGCGCGATTAACCTGTCGCTCGGATCCCTGCTGCAGCTACCGCTCGGTACCGATGTCGGAGTAGTGAACCAGTACGGCCAGGCACACCGGAGCGGGTCGTCGACTGGCGCATCCGGAGTCGTCAATAACTCGGGAGGCATCGCGCTCACATCGACGATCCCCAGTGCGAGCGTGCCCACCTTCGCCACACTCGACCTCGACAGTGTCCTGGGCGACCTCGGACTGGGCGGCGTCGCGGGTCTCGCAGATCTCAATCTCACGCTCGGTGCCGTCGCCTCATCCGCCCAGCTGGATGGATGTAACGCCCTCTGGACGAAAGACATCTACAGCAACCTGCAGCGTAAGTACCTGATCGCCGGTCTCACCACGAACGTCACCTCTCCTCTCGTGGGCAACCTCGTCTCGACGGTGAATTCGACGACGACGGCGTTGACGAATACGGTCACCGGGATTGCGGGAAACGCGGGCGTTATCAACGGTGTGACGACAACTGTCACCGGGCTCCTCGGCAACGTGCTGTCGACCGTGGGAGTCGGAGCGCCGACGGCCACCGTGTCGGCAGCGGTCAACTTCGGCGCCCTCACAACCTTGCTGAATACGCCGATCGCTGATCCGGGAAACATCGTCAGGATTGACCTCGCAAACGGGACAATAGCGATCAACACCGCCGCCCTGTTCGACAGCGTGAATGGCCTCAACAATCAGAAGCCGAACACGCAGTTGCTGATCAACCAGCAGGTACTCGACAACTTGAAGGCAGCGATCACGAGTGCGCTGGCCGCCTACGTGACGTCGGTCACATCTGCCATCGACGCCGCGCTCGCCGCGATCACCGTAAACCTCAACGTCACCGTACCGCTCTCGCTGTTGGGTTCGGGCGCGCTCACGATTTCGGCGACCAACGTATCGCTCGCGTCGCTCCTGGCCGGAACCGCACCACTGACCACCGACCTGACCTGTTCCCTGGGCCTCGTCTGCCCGGTGCTGGAGGGGACGGTGAACGGGCTGTTGACCTCGGTTGTGTCGACGCTCGCCTCGGCAATCGAGGTTCCGTTGGGAACGACCATCTCCGGGCTGGTGAATCCGACCGTCGCGAATCTGGTCACTACCCTCAATTCGACGACGGGTGGCATTGAGAGCCTGCTGTCGTCGGTGTTGCAGAACCTGTTTGGACCGACCGCACTGCTGTCACTCGTGGTCAACGCGCAGAACGCGCCGAATCCGGCGCTGGCGGGTCATCCACTGCCGACCTGGGCCGGTTCGCTACCGGGACCGAGCACGACACCGTACTCCACGGGACAGTACGACGTCTCGGCAATCCAGTTGGTGGTTGCGGGCGGTGCGGTCACGCTGGACCTCGCTCGGTCATCCATTGGGACCAATGTACTGACGCCATAGCGCGTTGCACGGACGGACCGGCCCACCCATCCGCATCCGCCTCGCGTGGGGCGGCTCCTTCCCCGGGAGCCGTCCCACTTTCGGGACCCTGGTCCTTGTTTTCTTTTCGCTCATCGGTCCACTTCAGTCACGTGGCTAGCCTTGAACCATGGAGACGATCTACGAGGCCGCCGGCGGTTCCGAGGGAATGCTGCGCCTCGCCGCAGCCTGGCACGTCCGAGTGGTCCTCGATGAGGTGGTCGGCCATGCGTTTGAGCACGGGTTTCGACCCGACCAGACCGAGCGGCTCGCGGCTTACTGGGGCGAGGCATTGGGCGGTCCAGCGGTCTACACGACCAAGTTCGGTTCCCAGGTTTCCGTTGTGCGCGAACACAGCGGAAACGGTGCCCACCATGAGATGGATGACCGTGCGATCGCCTGTTTCGACGAGGCATTGGCCGACGCCGGTCTCGACTCGGACGCCCGCTTGAAGACGGCCTTGCACGACTACTTCACCTGGGCTACCAGAATTTCGATGGCGGCCTATCCCGCAAGTGCGGACGACGTGCCCGGAGCGCTCGCTTTCCCGACATGGTCGTGGGACGGACTCGTGGTGGGATTTGCTTAGCCATTCGGCGAGGGTGCAGAACTGAGAAAGAGGCGCCCGGTGCCGGGACCCGAATTCCCTGGCACCGGGCGCGTCTCCCACCCGACTGGGTGTCCCCGAAGATCAACCGTGCAGCTTCTGCTCCTGCTGAGTGAAGCTGATGTGATCGGCGTCGATCCCGACGAGACCGAGATTGACGCGCAACAACTGGGTCGGCAGCTCGCTGCTCGGCGGTGGCGTCTGATCGGTACCGAGCGTCAGCCCAAGACCCCCCAGAGTCGTGCCGGTCACGGAGTCGAGGTACACCCGGACATGCCCTCGTACGACCATCTGTCCCGCGGTGGTCACCAGGGACGGACCGGTCGCACGACGAACATCCAACAGGAAGCCATTCATCGTGATGCTGTCCGCGACCAGCTTGATGACCGGCACGCGCGTGCCGTTCGCCAGATGAATCGTCACCAGGCTCACCGACTGGAGGCCGGTGAACGACAGCGACGACCCGCCCAACTGGGCGGCTGGCAGCGTCATGATTGGCGCGTCCGGGTCATCGAGGACAGACAGCACACCTCCGCCGGTGGTCGAACCCCCGCCGAGAAGACCACCCAGAAGACCACCTGACGGCTTCGTGGGTGTCGGCGACGGTGTCGGCGTTGGTGTGCTGCAGTTCATGAGAAGCGGAATACACAGGGCCTGCGGCGCAGACCCGGGTACTCTCGCCGCCCCTATCCCGAATACTGCGAGAAAGAGGCAGAGTGCGACCGCGCCGCTTACCGGCGCAGATCTAAAGGGCGCGGCTCCGCGGGGGCCTTCTTCGGCATCCACGACACGATCAGGATTCCGCCCACCGAGCCGAGCAGCATCCCCACGAAGAACCCGCCGAGGTTGACCCCGATGAGGGAGTACACCGCGATGACCAACGCGATGACGCCGTAGAAGATTCGATGCGCCGGCATCAGCATGGCCAGGATCCCCAGCAGAACGAGCGCGATCGGGATGACCGTGGCCTGGAACCCCTCGACGCCGACCTGCACGTGGATGTGCCCGATATCGAGTTGCCCCGAGAAGAACATCTCGATCCCGGCGAGGATGACCAGAGCTCCGCCCACAAAGGGACGCTGGATCGACCAGGCCCGGAACGCGGCGCGGTTCTCTTCACGCGATGCCTTGTTCTTGGGATAGGACCGTCCGTTCAGGACGTGGTCTGCGAAATTACCGATGCTCACTAGAAGCACCCCTTCGACCCGTCGGTCAGTTGAACGTGCATCCCGTTCAGCGTGAACACCGCGGCCTGCGTCGACCACGCGGTCTGCTGCAGCCCGACGATCTTGATCGAGTCGGAGTCCTGGGCGAAGTCGCCCGCGGTCCCCTTGGCAGTCGTGTTCACATGCGAGGCGTCGACACCGATGCGGATGTTGTTGAAGGTGGCATCACCCTTCAGGTCGGTCATCCCGATCTGAAGCCCGGTCGCGGTTGCGGGCTTACCGCCACCACCCGCCGTGATCAGCATGCCCACCTTGCCGAGTGGGGTGTCGGTGACGACCGACTGGCAGAGGTCGGCGAGGCTGGCCTGGCCGATGTTCGCGATCGCAACCTGGTGCTGCCCGCCGGCCGTGTCGGACGTGACACCCGCGTACTGCGAGAACGACGTACCGTCGAGCGTCGACGCGCTGATCTGGAATTGGCTACCTGAGACGGCGAACGAGACCGGTACGGCTCCGTTCGCAACCCCTCCCAAAAGCACGGTAGCGACGATGGCAACCGGCACCGCGGTGAGCACAATGCGTCCCGCGTGCGTTCCGGTTAGCTTGTTGAGTTTCATGAATCCTCCTTGATCCCAGGTGGAGCGTGCGTGACACAACTCCTCACTTGGGGAGACCGAGAGGCCGCCGCGGTATGACGCCCCTTCGGGGGACAATTCGAAATTTGTGGCAAATACACAACAGATCGAGGGTTTTCGGAAATGACCTGTGCGATACCGCAATTTGGGGCCGCTCGACGGCAGCCGAGGATAATTCGTTCCATGGCGCGAATCCCATCAAAATCACGAGAGGCCCTGCCACCTCCACGGCCGGAGAGCCGATGGTGGTTCCTGGTTCGGCCGCCGGTGATCTATGGAACGGTCATCGTCAGCGCGGTGATCGTCGCCGCCCCCGATGACGAGCCCGACCTCGAGCTGGTCCTGCTGACGCTTCTGACGGTCGCGATCGTGTGGATCGCGCACGTGTTCAGCGAGATCGTCGCCGGCGAGCACACCGTCACCAATCCGCCCACGCCGTTCGCGGTGGTGCTTCGTCACGCCATGGAGCACGGTGCCGGGCTGCTCATCGCGGCCGTGCTTCCCATCCTCTGCCTACTCGTCGGGAGCTTGGGCGGGTTTACCCAGTCGTTTGCGTACTACGCGGCCCTCGGGGTTGGTGTGTTGTCGCTTGCGGTCCTCGGCTGGTTCGTTTTTGCGCACCGCGGAAACAGGTGGCCGATCCGTCTGGCCGGTGCGGCGGGGACGGCGCTGCTTGGTGCAATCGTCGTCGCGCTGAACGGGATCATTCACTGAGGCACGGGGAGGGCCGCTTGGTCAGTTGTCCGGCACGTGGACGGTGAAGACGGACGGGACCGACCTCAATCAGATCGCGTTCACAGCCACCCTCAATGAGGAATTCGGCGACTGGGGTAAAAAGTGAACGCCGACATGACGAACTTACGGCGTCACGCTGCCGGTTGATTCGCGCTCGACGAGCGTGGTCTCGAGGATGCGCGGCTCCGGAGTCGTCAAGCCTCCTCCGAGCATTTCGAGGAGCAGGGACACCGCGGTGGCGCCGGTTTCGTGCAGTGGCATCCTCACCGTCGATAGCGTGGGGGTCGAATGGCTCGCAAAATCGATGTCGTCAAAGCCGGTAACCGCGATGTCCCCAGGCACCGCGAACCCGCTTCTGGCCAGAGCATCCAATACCCCGGCGGCGGTGATGTCGGCCGAACAGACGATCGCGTCCGTCGCGGGCACCTCCCGAAGGAGCGTCTCGGTTGCCTCGACTCCGCCAACAAAGCCCATATCGAAGACCTTCTCGTTGGCCCGAACCGCCGGATCGCCAAATTCGCGAATTGCTCGCCAGAACCCCTGCGCACGGAGGTCGTATGCCGAGATTCTTTTCGGTCCGTTGAACAGTGTGAGGGCGCGTCGTCCAGCGAGAAGCAGGGAGGTCGTCATCGCGTAGAGCGCCTCGTCGTGAGTGCAATCGACCCAGGTGATTCTCCGAGCACGCTGGCGGTGTCCGATGAGTACCGTCGGAGTGCCAGTCGACTCGACCTGTGCGATCAGTGGGTCGTCAGAGCTGGCGGCCGGCAAGATCAGGCCATCGACGCGTTTTCGTTTGACCGAGTCGAGCACGTGCTCGACGCCGCGGGATGCATTCGTCGTGAACAGGATGACGTCGTAGCCCGCGTCCTGAGCGGCGTCGCTGATCGCCCCAAGCAACTCCGGATACACCGGGTGCATGACCACCTCGGAGACTTGGAGTGGAAAGACGATACCGAGGCTGTCGCTCCGACCGCGTGACAGTTGTCTGGCCGTCGCGTCGCCGTGGAAGTCGTGTTCGGCTATGAGCGCCTTTATCCGCGCACGGGTCTCCGGACCGACCCCAGGCTTCTCGTTCATGACACGCGAGACCGTGCCACCGGAGACCCCGGCGAGTGCGGCGATCTCACGGATGGTCGTTGCCTGCTCACTTTGAGACATGCCCACCTCCGAAGCTTCTCAAATACTAAACCGGTTGCGCAAAACGAATGCGCATGTCATGATTACGCAACCGGTTTAGTAAATCGGTTGCGTTGATGATCTTCAACGAGAGTTTCTTGGCTCACGGATGAGTTGACGCCAACTGTATGTAACGGAGCAGCACGTGGCGGACATCCGAATCGGCATCGTCGGTTTGCACAATCACTACCATGCGTACCCTTTCGCCACCGAGCTCAAGCGGGGGATCGAGGGACTCAAGCTCGTCGGGATTGCCGACGAGCGGGAGGAGTTGGCTCGGCGATTCGGGGACGAGTACGGCTGCGACTACACCACCGACTACGCGGAACTGATCAACCGCGACGATATCGACGCGGTCATCATCACGTCATACACGTCGGTGCACGCCGATCACGTGGAGCTGGCGGCGGCAGCGGGGAAACCCATCCTGCTCGATAAACCGATCTCGACGACGCTCGCAGACGCGGACCGTATCGTGGAGGCCGGCACGCGCGTGAAGATCATGCTCGCGTATCTCCTTCGCTATCTTCCGGCCTATCGCCAGGTGAAAGAAGCCGTGGATGCCGGAGCGGTCGGCGACCTCGTGTCCGGCTTCTACTCGATCCGGTTTCCCATCGCAGCGATAACCGACTCTCCCTTGACCAAAGACCAAGGCTGGTACATCGACCCGATCAAGAACGGCGGCGGCGGGTTCCTCGATCACGGAGTGCATTTCACCGACTTCTTCCGCTGGTTCTTCGGCAGCGAAGCCAAGAGCGTCGTCGCGACGATCGGCTCACTGACCTACAAGAAGCTCGGCGTTGAGGACTACGGCATCGCGACCTACACCCTCGAAAACGGCGCGATCGTGACGGTCGAAAGTACCTGGCACGCCGCCGACTACTTTGGACCACTCAGTAGCCCGGATCATGCGTCCCTCAGCGGCACCAAGGGCGAGATCGAGCTGCACTACCAGAAGAGCCCCCAGTACGAGATCCAGGGCACCGAGGATCCGTGGAAGGGCCGAACCTACGTCGATCTGGTCGGCGAGGAGCGCTACGACGCCTGCTATCGCGACCTCCTCGTTGAGTTCGAGCGATCCATTCGAACAGACACGCAACCCGTTCCGGACGCGGTCGATGGCCGGGCGGCGCTCGAGATGATCCTGGCCGCATACGAGTCCGATCGCACGGGCACACGGGTGACCTTTCCGTTCATGCCGAAGGGCGAGTAGTCATGGCAACCATCCCTCGTAAGGACACGGTGCGCGTGGGTCTCATCGGCGCCGGGCGCATCGCGCAGGTGCACGCAGCGGCATACCAGCGCATCGCACGCGGCGAGATCGTCGTCGTCACAGACCCGGTAATCGCCGCTGCAGAACGAATGAGCACGGAGCACGGCTACGCGCTATCTCCCACCTTCCAGGACATCCTCGCGGATGACTCGATCGACGCCGTATTGCTCGCCACCCCCAACTTCCTGCATGCCGAACAGACCATTCAGGCGCTCGAGGCTGGAAAACACGTGTTCTGCCAGAAGCCGATCGCACTGACGCTGGAGGACGCGAACCGCGTTGTCGATGCGGCCAATGCGAGCGATCGCCACCTCCAGTTCGGGTTCATGCTGCGCTTCACACCACCGCTTCCGCAGCTGCAGGCACGGTTGGCGAACAACGAGCTGGGGTCGCTGATCGCAGCCCAAGCGGCCGTATTCGGGTGGGAACCATCCAATGAGTGGTTCTACGATCCGAAGAACGGCGGAGGGGTCATTCTCGACACGCTCGTGCACTTCGGCGACCTCGTGCTGTGGCTGTTCGGTCCTGCGGATCGGGTCACCACCGAGGGCGGGGCATACAAGCTGGAGGGTGCCAAGAAATTTGGCAGCCCCGACAACGCCGTGGTCACGGTGCGCCACCGCAGCGGAGTGATCTCGAGCATGTACGTCTCGTGGACCGCAGGTCGCGGCAATTTCACCCTCGATGTCTTCGGCAACGACGGCAGTGCGACCGTCGACCTCGTGCACTCACAGGCGCTCAACCTGCACATCGCGGACAAGTCGCGCGACGATGTCGGCTGGCAGTACCCCGATCTGCTCTGGGATTACGGGTACGCGGGTGAGCAGCAGTACTTCGTTGATCGCATCCTTGGTCGTGAAGACGGTAGCCGGGTCGGCAGCGCGGGCGACGCACGCGATGCTCTCGCGCTGATGCTGGCTGCGCAGCGATCGCTCGATGATGGACACACCGTGGAGCTGGCGTCGTGACCGTCGGTATCTGCGTGGTTGGTGCCGGCTTTTGGGCGACGAACATGCACCTTCCGGCCTTCGCGCTGATCCCGGCTACCCGCGTCGTGAGCGTCGTCGCCGCGAGCGAGGCGTCCGCACGACGCGCGGCGGCGCAGTTCGACATCGAGCGATGGTCGACCGATCTGGCCACGGCGATCGAGGCCCCCGACGTCGACATCGTCGATATCGTTGCGCCCCCATTCATGCATGCCGAGGCAGTGCGCCTCGCGGCCCGTGCGGGCAAGGATGCGATCTGCATCAAGCCACTCGGACGCTCCGTGGCGGAAGCGGAAGAGATTCTGGCCGAGGTGGCGCGCGCGGGTACTCGCTTGTTCTACGCGGAAAACGTCCCGTTTATCCCGGCAGTACGCGAGGCGAAGCGGCTCGTGGATGCCGGACACATCGGCGACGTGTTTCGCGTCAAGGCGAGCGAGGGAATTGGGCATCCGCACTCCGACTGGTTTTTCAATCCGGAGTTGAGCGGCGGCGGAGCCGTACTCGACATGGCCGTGCACAGCATCGAGTTCTGCCGATTCTTCGCCGGCGGATCCGTTGCGACCGTCTCCGCGGAGACGGGGACGTTCGTCTGGGGTGCGCGCACCCCCCCCCAAGACACCGCCGTCCTGACCCTTCGCTTCGACAACGGCGTGATTGGACTCTGCGAAGACAGCTGGAGTCTTACCGCAGCGATGGATTCACGATTCGAGGTGATCGGCACCAAGGGCCGAATTCTCATCGACAACCTCTACCGGCAGCCGATCCAGGTCGTGAGCGACACCGCCTCGTCGATCGCCGAAGCCGGGTGGTCGTATCCGCTGCCCATTCCCGGACTCATCGCCGACGGGCACCTCGACATGCTGAGCCACTTCCTTGAGGCGAGACGGACGGGCGCGATTTCGCGCTCCGAGGGATCCGTCGGACTCGACGTACTCCGCGTCGTTGAAGCCGCCCTTGTCGCATCGAAGTCCGGCGCCCGGACAGCCATTGAAAAACCAGAACTCGTAGGAGAACAGAAGTGACCGAACCACGCCAGATCCGCATTGGGATGATCAGCTGGGCGCACGTGCACGCGGAGTTCCGCGCGCGGGCGATCAGCGAAATCCCCGGGGCCAGCATCATCGCCATCGCCGATGACAACGAGGCGCGCGGCCGCTCGGCGGCGGAGCGGTGGGGCGTCGATTCGTTCACCACGGACTGGCGCGAACTCGTGGCCCGCGATGACCTGGACCTGGTGATGGTCCACTCCGAGAACGCGGTGCATGTCGAACAGGTCATCGCCGTGGCAGAGTCGGGCAAGCACGTGTTCTGCGAAAAGCCCATCGCCACCGAGATGTCCGATGCGCGGCGCATGGTGGGTGCTGTAGCCGGCGCTGGTGTGCAGGGGACGGCGGCATTTGTCAGCCGATTCAGCAAGGAAGCCGATCGGGCGAAGGCCATCGTTGACAGCGGCGTGCTGGGCAGCGTGCTCTTCACTCGAAGCATCATCGGCCTCGCCGGAATCGCAGAGATCGGATGTCCGCCGGACATGGTCGAGTGGATGGAGGATCCGATCCTCGGCGGCGGCGGCGCATGGATCGATGAGGGCTCGCACGGGATCGATCTGCTGCGTTGGCTCGTGGGCGAAATCGATCAGGTCTCCGCGTTCACGGCAAACCGGAACAAGCCGTCGATCGGTACCGAGGACGTCGCCGTCGCTATTCTTCGCTATGCCAATGGCGCCCTCGGGGAGATCACGACCGCCTGGAGCATGAACGTCGACATCAAGATGCGCAACGCGCTTGAGATCTACGGCACCGAGGGCACCCTCATCATGAGGGCGACAGATCCGTTCCCGCAGGTCGAGGTATTCCGCGGCACGGATGACGATCTCTATCGGGGCTGGACGGTGCCGAATATCGAGCCCGCCACGAGCGAGCCCCACGACTATTCGGGATGGGCGCCGCACGTTCACCACTACAAGCGCGAGGTGGCGTCCTACCTCGATCGCGTCGCGCGCGACCAGAAACCATACGGCCCGACCCTCGACGACGGGCTCGCCTGTCTCGCGGTGATCAGCGCCGGCTATGAATCGGCAGAGAAGGGAGGAGCGGCGATCCCGATCGCTCACTAGCTCCAGCTAGTCTCAAACCCGCGCACCGTGTGCGGGACTTGCGTGAACCTCAAAGGAGAGAAATGTTTGCAACACAGCACCGAGGACGTGTAGTCCTCACTGCAGCTGCGCTGAGCATTGGCGCATTGCTACTCACGTCCTGCAGCACGTCCGGAACGAGCACATCCGGAGCAAATCCCGACACCAAGCCGAAATCTGCCGACGGCCCCTATGGAACCTTCACCGGCGAGAAGCTCACGCTGTCGCGCTGGGCGGGCGACCCGTGGACCGCGGGACAGCAAACCGCGGCCGACGACTGGAACAAGGCGACCGGCGGAAAGCTGACCATCTCGGCGGTTCCGTATGAGAACCTCCACGACAAGCAGGCGCTGACGTTGTCGTCCGGCAATTCGAGTTACGACATCATGTACGTGCACCCGAGTTGGTTCGGCGAGTTCGCGAAGGCCGGTTACCTGGCGCCGATCACGAAGGACCTTGCGGACCCGAAGCGCAACCCGGCGGGATTCTCTGCGGCGTCGTATCTTCCGTCCGTGCTCTCGCAAGGCGTGTACAAGGGCACCCAGTACTGCCTGCCGGACTTCGTGTCGACCATCGTGGTGGGCTACCGAACGGACCTGTTCGAGAGTGCGGGTCTTTCGGCTCCCAAGACCACGGGCGACATCCTGAAGGACGCCGCAATCCTGAACGGTAAGGATGGCGCGGCCGGCATCGTGATGCCAGGCAAGGCGACCGGCGCGGTCGCGGACGTATTTGGTTCGCTGCTGACCGCCCAGAGCAACTGGTGGTACGACGCGGCCGGCACGAAGGACACGCTGAGCACCGGAGCAGCAACCAAGGCGCTGAACTTCTACACCCAGGCGTCGAAGTTCGCCCCGACCGGCCTTCTCAACATGGCAGTCGATGACGCGGCGACCGTCGCCGCGCAGGGCAAGGCAGCCATGGTCGTCGACACGACCCCATCGTTGTCGGCTCTCGAAGATCCGGCCAAGTCGAAGACCGTCGGCAAGTGGGCGTACGTCCCGCTCTCGTTCACGGCCGGCAAGCCGGGCGGTGAGCTCATCTACTGGAACTGGTGCATCGCGGCCAGTTCCAAGAACAAGGACGCCGCCTACTCCTTCCTTCAGTACTACACGGACACCGCGCAGCAGGCGAAGGTCGCACTGGCGGCAAGTACCCTCGGCGCGACCAAGTCGTTCTACGCGGATAAGGAAGTGACGTCGAAGCTGCCATTCCTCGATGCCGTCAACAGCGCCCTGTCGAACGCCAACCCGCAGCCGAGCCTTGCCAGCTGGCCGGCGATCCAAACCGCGATTGAGGTTGCTGTGCAGAACTCCATCCAGGGCAAGGAAACGGTGGCGCAGTCCGTCGCGGATATGCACACGGCCCTCAAGGGTCTGAACAACTAGCAATTTCCGCTACACATCCAACTGGGGGACGGCCACCAACTCGTGGTCGTTCCCCAGCCAACAGCAACGGAGAACTGATGACCATGTCGTATCGCTCGCGGGCGACCTGGGACCGCGGTGGCCGGCGACTCGGTCGCGGCATGATCGCCGTACCTGCCATCCTCCTCGTTGTCTTGATCTTCGGCCCGCTCGTCTACTCGATCGTCTTGTCCCTGTACAAGTGGCAGATCACGGACATCAACTCCGGCAAGCCGTTCGTCGGGCTCGACAACTACGTTCGGTTGTTCACCGACCCCCAGGTACTGAACGCGGTCCTCAACACGATTGAATACGTGGTGGGGAGTGTCGGCATCGAGCTGGTGCTCGGATTCATCATCGCCAGCGCGCTCTTCGAGATGACAAAGGGCCGCAAACTGGCAAACTCGTTGATTCTGCTGCCAATGATCATCGCGCCGGTCATCACCGCCCTGATCTGGCGCTACATGCTTGACCCGCAGTTCGGTCTCGTCAGCCAGGTTCTCGCGCTGTTCGGAGTGAAGGGCGGCGTGCCGTTCTTTGGCAGCTCCCAGTTCGCCCTGCCGTCGTTGATGCTCGTCGACATCTGGCAGTGGACCCCGTTTGTCGTCCTCATCCTGCACGCCGGCATGTTGGGGATTTCGGAGGAACAGTTTGAGGCGGCCCGCATCGATGGTGCCGGACGTTGGCGCATACTGCGGTCTATCGTGATCCCGGGTATTGCACCCCAGATTCTCCTTGTCCTGCTGTTTCGCACCATGGACACCTATCGCATCTTCGACACGGTGTTCGTTTTGACGCGAGGTGGGCCGGGCACGTCGACCGAGACGATCGGTCTTTACACGTACCAGACCGGCTTCTCGTTCTTCAATCTCGGTTACGCGATGACGCTGAGCGTTTTCATCCTCGTCACGGTCGCCATCATCTCGGGGTTCTACCTGCGACTGCTGCGTCGGCGCGAGGTGTTCCAATGACCGCAATCCCGCAGCCGAAACGTAAGCGCGCACGCCGCGATGCCTGGGTGATCGCCTGCTACGTCGTCATCGCGATCTTTCTCGTCTGGGTTCTTGTCCCGGTGATCACCGTTGCGGTGAACTCCTTCAAGGTGCCGTCCGCCATTTTCACCTCAACGCCTCAGCTGTCGTTTACCCCGACGCTGGAGAACTACGCGAAGGTTTTCGGAGAACTGAACTTCGCCCAGTACTTGGTCAACAGCGTCCTGGTTGCGTTTGGCAGCACGGCGCTGTCGCTCATCTTCGGTGTGCCCTTCGCCTACGCGCTCGCTCGATTGCCGATCCGCGGACGGGAATGGTGGGCTCGCATCATCCTGTTCAGTCGGATGGTGCCTGCGGTCGCCCTGGTCGTCCCGATGTTCGTTCTCTTCAACCAGCTTCACCTCACCGGGACATACTGGGCGCTGATTCTCGCGCACACCACCTTCAACCTGCCGATCGTGATCTGGATGATGCGCTCGTTCTTCGAGGAGCTCCCACCCGAGCTCGAGGAGGCGGCACTGGTGGATGGCGCGGGCCGATTCGGCGCATTCTGGCGAGTCGCCGTGCCTTTGGCGAGCCCCGGGATGGCCGCCACTGCGGTGCTCTGCATCATCTTCTCCTGGAATGAATTCCTGTTCGCCCTGGTGCTCTCGAACCAGGACACGGAGACCGTACCGGTGGGGGTCTCGTCCTTCATCGGCTCGGTGTCGATTGACTGGGGCGGAAGCTCGGCCGCCGCGATCGTTGCAATCATTCCCATCTTCATCCTGGGCTTTGCTGCCCAGCGTTTCCTGGTTCGCGGCCTGACCTTCGGCGGGGTGAAGGGATGACCGTTCTCGGTGCCCAGTACTACCGGCCACCCAATCCGCCGCGAGAGGACTGGCGCCGCGACCTTCAACGTATGAAAGACGCGGGCCTGAACACGGTTAAACTCTGGGCGTGCTGGAGCTGGATCAGCGAGCACGAAGGCGAGTACGACTTCGACGACCTGCAGGAACTCATCGAATACTCCGGCGAAATCGGGCTCGACGTCGTGGTCAACACCATCATCGAGAATGCTCCGTACTGGCTCGAAGAGCGGGCACCATTCGCCCGCTATCGCGACAACGAGGGTCGGGAGATCCGTCTCACCGCGGCGATGAACACGCCCGGCGGCGGATGGCCCGGGTTGTGCTTCGACAACGACGCTGTTCGCGAGTCGGCGGGCCAGTTCCTCACCGCACTCGTCGCGCGCTTCGATGCTCATCCGGCGCTCGCAACGTGGGACGTCTGGAACGAACCACATCTCGAGCCCGCGTCGTACTATCCGGAGCGGATCTACTGCTATTGCGATGCATCGGTTCGTCGCTTCATCGAATGGCTGCGCGACAAGTACGGCGACATCGGTAGCCTCAACGAGGCCTGGTCGCGGCGCTTCTCGAGCTGGAGCCAGGTTGAGCCGCCGCGTGCCTTCGAAGCGGTCCCTGACATGCTCGACTGGCGCGAGTTCTGGGTGGCGAACCTCCGCTCCTGGTTGAGTTGGCGGGTAGACACGGTCCGCGACGCCGGCGCGACGGTCCCCGTCATGACCCACGTGGCGCTGAGCGGATTCACCGGACAGCTGGCAACTCATTCGCTCGATGAATTCACTCTGACGGACAGTGTCGACGCGTTTGGAACTTCGAGCTTTCCCACCTGGCTGATGGCGGATGATCACGTCGAGCACCTGTTCAACCTGGACACAGCGAGGGATGCGGCGCGCGGCAAGCCTTTTTGGCAGGCCGAGCTTCAGGGCGGCCGTGGCCGGCGGGATGGCGTGGCGAGCACGGGTCAGCCTGCACCGGAGGTGGTCGCGCTGTGGATGTGGAATTCGCTCGCCGCGGGTGCGACGGGTGTCATGTTTTGGCAGTGGCGACCCGAGTTGCTCGGACCGGAGAGCCCGGGTTATGGGCTGTGTGCACCCGATGGATCGCTGACGGAACGCGTCGCAGCTGTCACCAGGTTCTCGCAGGTGGCGGGCCTGCCAGTGCTGCGCGATCGGGTTGCCGAGGTGCCGGCCGTTGCGCTCCTGGTCTCCCGAAGAACTGCCCTGCATGCCTACGCGACGGATAGGACGATGGCCCTCTATCGTGATGCCGTCATGGGGGCGTACCGGCTTCTCACCGATCGCGATGTTGCCGTAACCGTGCTCCACGAAGACGACATCGAGCGTGACGGGGTGCCCCCGACGGTTCAGACGATCTACTGGCCGATGCCGTCAGTGGCGTCGACGGGGTTGGTTGCCGGTCTTGTGGCTTTCGTGGATGCGGGCGGCCGGCTGGTGGCCGAGGCAGGCCCCGGCGAATACGCCGAGACCGGACACCGTCGCGCCGACGTCCCCGCCGGTGAACTCGCGCGTGTGTTCGGCAGGTCTCAGTTCGAGACGACCACTCCATCGGCGGATGAGCGAATCGATGTTGGTGCCCAACGCATGAACGTCGCGTGGCAAATCGAGTCGTCGCGGCTCGACGGAGCGGAGGTCGTTGGCACCTTCCGCGACGGGAGTGCAGCCATCACCACCAATTCTTACGGCGAGGGAACGGGAGTGTTGATCTCCAGTTACCCGTCGCTGGCTTACAACAGCAGCGCGGATCCAGACACGGCCTCATCTGTCGTCGCCTTGCTCGACGGAGGCAACGCGATCTCGAGGAGTGCCTGGATGACGCCGATGCCCGGGCTCGTGTCGCGGCGCGCGTCTTCGGCCGACGGCCGACAGTTGGTCTTCGCGATCAACTGGGGCAACGAACCGGCTCACCTGGCGAAGGTCGAGGGTGGCGAGCTTCTCGCCACTACCTCGGTTGGTGGGAGCATCACGGATCGAGTGCCCGCGAAGTCCGCCCTGCTGCTGGTGGTTCCCGGGTAGAAGCGGAGTGCGTGAAACCGATTTCTTTTGGCTAGAGTGAGTCGTCATGGTGACCATTTACGAGGTAGCAGCGAAGGCGGGCGTTTCTCCCGCAACGGTGTCGCGTGTCTTCAACGGCATGCCCGTTTCGGCCGAGAAAGTGGATCTCGTCCGCGCTGCGTCGGATGAGCTCAGGTACTCGCCGAACAAGACGGCTCGCCGACTGCGCAACCAAACCTCGGAAATCGTCGCCTTGCTCATTCCCGACATCGAGAACCCGTTCTTCACCGCACTCGCTCGCGGCGTGGAAGACGCCCTCCAGGCAGCGGGCTACTCGGTGGTGCTCTGCAACACAGACGACGATCCTGACAAAGAAACCCACTATCTCGACATCGCGAATTCCGAGAACATGGCCGGGGTCATCCTCGCGCCGGTTGCCGAGGACGGTGACATCAGGCGGCTCACCGACCGGGGGCGTCCGGTCGTGGCCATCGATCGTCAGACTGGACTCAACATCGACTCCGTCATGGTTGACAACCCGGCTGCCGGAATCGCGGCGACGAGCGCCCTTCTCGATGCGGGATACACAAAGATCGCGTGTATTGCAGGGCCGGTCGTGCTCGAGGACACCGAGGGTCGCGCCCTTGGCTGGCGGAAAGTGGTTACTCAGCGCACTGGCGCTCCGCCTCTCGAGGCGTACCTCCAGCACGCCAACTACCGTGTCGACGGCGGCCGGCTTGCCATGCAGGCTCTGCTCGCCCTTCCGGAGCCGCCCGACGCTGTCGTGTCTACCAACAACCTGATGGCGGTCGGCGCGATCCAGGTGCTGTCCGAGGCCGGGCTCGTGCCTCCCGATTTTGGCGTCGCGGTCGTCGGTGATCTTCCGTTCGCCACTTTGCCTCCGCGCGCCATCACGCAGGTGCACCTCCCGGCGCGGCACCTCGGCACCACTGCGGCGAACATGCTTCTCGAACGAATCGGTGGCGACGACCAGCCCGCGCGCACCGTTGTGCTGCGCGCCCAGATTACGAAGAGCTCAACGCCCGTATCGGCACGCTGAGCTTTCGTGCGGGGTATTCGCGCGCACGGTTGTTTCGTTTTTCCCGAAAACTCGCGCAATTTATGGAATCGGTTTCTTTCATATAACAACTGGGATTCAGACCCAGAATGGATGCTGAAAACTGCACCTTGACGAAACCGATTTCTTCGGGTCTACTTATGGCAGCCGATTCTCAACGGAGAGGATTTACCCCTAATGAAGCACAGCACCAAAAGAATCGCCGCGATGGCGATTGCCGCTGGCGTCGCCGTCGCGATGCTTGCAGGCTGCAGTTCGTCAGGAGCGACACCAACCAAGGTCAACAAGACCATCGACATCGCCTACTGGAACTACGGTCCGGGCGCCGTCACCAACAACACGAAGCTGCAGAAGGGCTTCGAGGCGAAGAACCCTGGCACGACCGTCAACCTCACCCCGATCGCCGGGGGCGGATGGGGCGAGTATGTCGCCAATCTCGCCACACTGATCGCGAGCGGCAAGCACCCGGACATCGCGTTTATGGCGTCTGAGGGTGTCAAGTTCCTCGATCAGAACAACCTGCTGCTCCCGATCAACTCGTTCCTGAATACGGACCCGGAGGCCAAGAAGATCAAGGACGACATGGCGCCCGGTCTGCTCAAGTCCTTCAGTGCGGGCAAAGACATCGCGAGCCTCCCATTCGGGTTCAACGACTTCGTGATCTACTACAACACCGACCTCTTCAAGGCGGCGGGTATTCCTGCTCCGACCGGAGACTGGACCTGGCCCCAGTTCCAGTCGGTCGCGAAGCAACTTACGACCTCGGGCACGTACGGTTACGCCTGGACCGGCACCGAGATCGCTCCCGGAATCCTTCCGTGGGTGGCCAACCAGGGCGGCAACATCGTCAGTAGCGACGTGTGCAAGCCGACCGCTAACAGTGCGCCGATGGTGGCGACGTACACGTTCCTCAACGGTCTCATCAAGCAGGGCATTTCGCCTGCACCGCCGGCGAGCAACGACCTGATCTCGCAGTTCGAGAACGGCAAGATCGCCATGTTCGGCGCTGGCCGCTATGTACTGCCGAGCATCCTGGGCGCCGGATTCACGTCCTTCGACATCACCCGCTACCCGACTGGTTCGACCTACCAAACCACGCTCGGTGCGGGTGGTTACCCGATCCTGAAGTCGTCTCAGAACACCAAGCTGGCCTGGGAGTTCCAGAAGTACGCCGCCAGCGCTGAGGTTCAGGATGCCGAGATCGGCACGAAGACGGCCCCCTTCGACAGCGTCCCCTCGCTTCGTTCGACGGCCGACAAGACCGTCGCCGCCGGCATTCCGCCGGCAAACACGAAGCTGTACTACGACGCGGTCGACAACTACAAGGTGCTCGCTCCGTTCCCGGCTCCGGCCAAGTACACCCAGTTCGAGTCTGCCGTTCTGCAAGACACCCAGCTGATCTTCGGTGGCAATGACACCGTCCAGCAGGGTCTCGACCAGATGCAGAAGGACCTCGAGCCGATTGTGACCTGCGACTAACAATGTCACTACCCTCCGCTCGCGGAATCGGGGGTGACGTCCTTCGAGGCGTCACCCCTGGTAGCGAAAGACCACAAAGAAAGACAAGGCGCGGCGACGGTCTGGCCGCCGCCGGCTTCCTCGCTCCCTCGGGCATTGGGTTCCTGCTCTTCGTGCTGACGCCGACCGTTGGCGTCGTCCTCCTCAGCTTCTTCGACTGGAACCTGCTCTCCCCGCCGTCGTTCGTCGGCGGCGCGAACTACCTGCAGCTGTTCAAGGATCACCACCTGCTGGCCGTGTTCGGATCGACCACCTACATGGCTGTCGCGATCCTGGCGATCAACATTGTGATCGGGTTGCTGCTCGCGGTGTTGCTCGAGGTGCGGATGCCGCGATGGATTCGCGGGTTCTTCCGCCTGTCATTCCTGTTCCCGTTCGTTGTGTCGTCATCTGCGGTCGCTCTGATCTGGCGGTTCCTGCTCGACAAGGACTTCGGGCTTGTCAATTACTGGCTCAGTTTCCTGGGCATCCAGCACATCAACTGGCTCGGCACCACCCAGTGGGCACCGGTCGCGATAATCCTCGTCAACTCGTGGAAGACGCTCGGATTCTCGATCCTCATCTATATTGCCGGTCTTCAGGGAATACCGAACGAGGTTCGCGAGGCGGCCATCGTCGATGGCGCAAATGCCTGGACGCGGTTCTGGCGAATCACCTTCCCCCTGCTTTCGCCGACGGTCTTCTTCCTACTCGTGATCAACACGATCAATGCGTTCCAGGTCTTTGCCGAACCCCGGGTGCTCACGCAGGGCGGGCCGGGAGACTCCAGCCGAACCATCGTCGAGTACATCTACGACACCGCGTTCCAAGGCTTCGAGATCGGGTATGCGTCGACAGTCGGGCTCACGCTCGTCCTGCTCCTGGTCATCCTTACCCTGATCCAATTCCGACTCTCCCGCAGATGGACGTTCTACGAATGACCGCCATACGAAACCCGGCCGCTCGGGTCCGGTCCCACCGCGGAACGGACCTGCTGCTCCGCGTACTTACCTTTCTGGTGCTCGGCCTGGCCGCGATCGCCATTGTGGCGCCGTTCCTCTGGATCTTCCGTGGGGCGATCTCGCCAACGGATGCTGAGCTCTACCGCCTGCCGCCGACCCTGCCGAGTGCTCCCGCCGTCGGAAACTTCGGCAAGGTGTTCGCGCAGGTGCCGTTCGCCCAGTTCGCGCTGAATTCGATCATCGTCGCGACCAGCATCACGCTGCTTCAGCTCATCACCGCGTCGACCGCTGGCTACGCATTTGCGCGGCTGAACTTCCGCGGCAAGAACGTGGCGTTCACGATTGTCATCGGCGGCCTCATGATCCCGTTGCAGGTCACGATCGTCCCGCTGTTCCTGATCATGACTAATCTCGGGCTCACGAATACGCTCTGGGCCCTCATCCTGCCGCCGATCTTCAGCGCCTTCGGCATCTTCCTCATGCGCCAACATTTCCTCAGCCTGCCCCGCGAACTCGAGGAGGCCGCGCGCATTGATGGCGCGGGCCACCTGAGGATGTTCTTCCAGGTGATGCTGCCGCTCTCTGGACCAGCGCTCGCCACGCTGGCCATTCTCACCTTCACCTATTGGTGGAATGACCTCTTCGTGCCCCTGGTCATGATCAGCTCGGTCAACCAGGAGACACTGCCGGTCGGCCTGGTACTGCTTGCCGGTCGATACGGGACGGGGAGCCTCGGCACGATTGCCGCGGGCATCACCATGGCGATCATCCCGGTGCTCATCGTGTTTATCCTCGCGCAGCGCTGGATCGTGCAGTCGATCGCGTCGAGCGGATTGAAGATCTGATGGCTATCCAAATTCCGTTGGTATCGCTGAGCCAGCCGGCGCAGCTTCGTCGCACCGCCGTGCTGACCTGGCTCGAGCTGCCGCGCGTCATTGTGGTCGGTCTGGTCTGGGTCGCGCTCGCGCTGCCTGTTCTCACCGGGTTCTTCGGCGCCCCATGGGCCCTCGTTGCGCTGGCGGCACTTCCAAGCTGCCTGTACGCCACCGGACTGGTGCGTTTTGCGTCCATCCTGTCCCGTGGCGAGCGACCGGTCATCCGCGACGCGTTCAGGGTAGACATCGTGCTGGGTCTCTCCATCGACCTTGGCGTCTTCGCCACGAGCGCGCTACTCGCGGGTGGTAGGGCAATGATCATTCCCGGCGTGCTCCTGGCCGCTCTGCTGCTGCTGGTCGTGCCCTTCGCGCTGGCCTACGGCGCTGTGCGGAGCCGCACCGGGATGTCGGCCTGGCGGGGTGGATTCGTTCTCGTCGCCTATCGACCGGGGACCGCGCTCACCCTTCTGGCGCTGAACTGCATCGCGGGGTTCATCGTGATCGCGAGCCTTGGCGCGCTCGGCGTGTTCATCCCCTGTTACCTCTTCGTCTTTGCCTGTGCGATCGTCACCGGGCAACTCGACGAAATTGATCATCGTTCCGGGACGCGGTAATGGACACGCTCACCGAGGTCGAGATTGATTCGCTCCTCGACCCAGAGATACGTGTCGGCGTTTCCGGTACCCTGACCGCGCATCTGCCCGCGGGTGACCTTACGGTTGACCAGGTCCGCAGGCTCGATCGGACCCTCGCGGTCATGCCGCCCGCCAGCGGATCCAACGAGTGGATTCGTCGGCCCGATGACAGCCAGCTCGGGCTGCGGCGCTACCTGCCAACCGCGCTGGATTCCTCAATTTCTCGTTCCGTCATTCTGTGGATTCACGGCGGCGGGATGTTCCTCGGTAGTGCGCGTCAGGACGACGCCAACGCCCGGGAACTGTGTGAAGCCCTCGGGGTACGGATCGCTTCGGTAGATTATCGGCTCGCGCCGGAGCACCCGTATCCCGAGCCTCTTGATGATTGCTACACGGCGCTGGTCTGGCTAGCGGAGCGCTATGACCGAATCGTGGTGGTCGGCGCCAGCGCCGGTGGTGGACTTGCTGCCGGTCTGGCCCTGCTATCCCGGGATCGATCAGGACCCGCGATCGCTGGAGTGCAGCTGCGGTATCCGATGCTGGATGACCGCGAGACCGAGGGAGCACGAACACTGTCGAACACCTCGGTCTGGAACGCGCGGCTCAATCGCCTCGGGTGGGACGCGTACCTCGGTGGACGACCGGCAGACGAGTATGCGGCGCCTGGGCGTGCCGTCGACCTGTCCGGGTTGCCGCCCACCTACATCGACACGGGCGACCTCGACCTGTTTCGCGACGAAGATGCGGCATTCGCCGACCGCATCCGCGAGTCCGGGGGATCGGTCGCGTTCTTCGAGGAGAAGGCTGCCGTGCACGGCTTCGACCTGATCGCTCCGGATGCGACCGTCAGCCGCATGGCGCTCGCGCGTCGACACGAGTGGCTGGCGCGGGCGCTGCACGGGAACCTCGCCTCGACCTTGGAGACCTCCTCATGATCACGCGCCTTGAGCCGGTAACCGAGGCTAGTAGCGACTGGTGGGAGACATCGCGCCGTAGGGTGTTTTTCGACTCACACACCCCCGACTGGAATGACCCCAACCAGCGCGGCAACGCGCCGTTCCCGGACTTCCCGGTTCTGAGTGGTGTCGACCCGGAGAAGGATCTCGAGGTGCTCGCCGCCGCCGGTGTCGACTCGGTGGTTCTCTTTGCGAAATGCCAGTACGGCAACGCCTACTACCCGACGAAGGTCGGCCGGCAGCACTCCGCGCTTGCCGGTCGCGACCTGTTCGGCGAGCAACTGGGCGCAGCGCACTCGCGGGGAATGAGGGTCATCGCCTACTACTCCAACATGTGGGATACGGCGCAGGCACTCGCGAACCCCGACTGGGCACTTGTGCCCGCCGAGTCCCGAGGCAGCACCGGTCGCTGGCCGGCGCTGTGCCTGCTGAGTGGATATCGCCAGCTTGCGCTCGACCAGGTGCGCGAGATCGCGAGGCAGTATCCGATCGACGGACTGTGGAGTGACATTCTGACTGCCGGTCCCTGCGTCTGCTATCGCTGTCGGGCCGCGTTCGAGGTTCGCTATGGACACCCGATCCCGGTCGATCGAAGCGATTCGGGCTGGCTCGACCTCGTACACTTCTCGCAGCAGATCCTTGCCGACTATCTCGAGGAACAGCGGGCGGTGCTGCTTGAGGAACGACCAATGGCCGCCCTCATTCCGAACTTCTACGCGACGACGTTCGTGGATGCCGTGATCGGTCTGAGCACGAACCATTTGGCGTTGGCCGACATTGGTTCGAGCGAGGGCTATACAGACTGGCATGGACTCGGCTTTCCCAGCTTCGCGTCCAGCTACATTCGGGCGGGCGTTCTCGGGCGACCGACCGAGACGCTCGTGAGCCGATTCGTCCACACCTGGGACTTCACGCTCCGATCATCCGCACAGCTCAGGTTCGAGGCGTTTACCGTCGCCGCGCACGGCTCGGCCGTGTCGCTGGATGACCAACCCTACGCAACGGGGGCACTCGAGCCGGAGGTCTACCGCCGGCTCGGCCCCGTCTACGAACGCATCGACGAGCGTTCGATCTGGCTGAACGGGTTCCATCCGGAGCCGTACGCCGCGCTCTACGCCAGTCAGACCTCGCGCGAATTGGAGAGCCTTCTCGGTGCCCCGGAGAACGACAGCATCGGGGAGCAGTCCGCTCAGTTTCCCAGGAGCGAACCGCGCTCAGCGGCCAGCGATCTGGTCGCCGCAGTGACGGGAAGCTACCGCTCCCTCGTGGAGGCTCACCTGCCGGTGCAATTCGTCGACGAGCGCCCAGAGAGCCTCGCCCGTCTGGGTGACTTCAGGGTCGTGGTGCTCCCCGACGTTCTCTCGGTGTCTGCTCCGGAGGCGGAGGCCCTTCGCCGATTTGTTGAGGACGGCGGCGGGCTCGTCGCCACCGGGCCGATCGGGGTGCGGGATGAATCCGGCAACCTCCTGCCGGAGTCGACTCTGTCGGACCTGCTGGGGGTCCGGTTTGGTGAGCCCGGCCGATACACATTCCCGTACGTCCGCCTGGTTGACGAAACGCTCCTGGAGCAGCTCGGCCGATGGCTCCTGCCGCACTACGGCCGGGTGCGCCCGCTCGAGGCACTGGCGGAGGATGTAACCGTGCTTGCTCGGCGTACCGACCCCATCCTCGAGACGGACGAGTCGACCTACTGGCACAACAACCAGCCGGCCCCCGGTCCGGACACTTCCGACCCGATCATCGTCGAGCGCCCCTATGGCAAGGGCCGTGTCATCGTGTCGACGGCACGACTCGGCAACAATCGGGCTCGGCTTGGGCACGGTGCGTATCGCGATCTCCTCGCCGCGCTGGTTCGGCGTGCGGCGGGAGAAGATCCGGTCGTGCGCGTCCTCGGAACGCACAACAACACCGAACTTGTGCTGACCACCCAGGGGCAGGTTCAGGTCGCGCACCTCGTAACGGGATACCCCGTGCTGTCGCTCGACCTGTTCGGAGCCCCTCAGCCGGCGGCGATTGAGGATGTGCCGAAGCTCTCCAGCCTGCGACTCGCCGTACCTGAGGACACGGTATCGGTCTCCCGGGTGAGTGGCCGCGGCGTCGTGGCGATGCCCATCGTGGATTCCGTCGTCGAGATCATCGACCTCGACGACTGGGAGACGCTTGTCATCACTCGGGGTGACACATGACTCCCCCGGATGCCGTACTCGGCATCGACATCGGAACCTCGAGCAGCAAGGGAGTCCTCGTTGCCCTCGACGGGCGAATCCTTCGAACCGCCACGCGCGAGCATTCCGTGAGCCGCCCGTTTCCCGGACATGTCGAAATGGATGGCGAGCTGTGGTGGCGGGAGTTTGTCGAGCTCGCCACTGAGCTCACGGGCGGGGGAAACGAAACCGTAGTCGCGGTGGGGGTGAGCGGAATGGGCCCATGCATACTGCTCGCCGACGACGATGGGAAGGCACTGCGCCCGGCCATCCTGTACGGCGTCGACAGTCGCGCGACAGCGCAGATTGACCGTCTCAACGGTGAGCTGGGTGCGGACCACATTCTGGAGCGCTGCGGCTCTGCGTTGTCCAGCCAGGCGGTGGGCCCGAAGCTGGCCTGGGTGGCAGACAACGAACCGGACGTGTGGACGGCCGCCCGGAAGCTGTTCATGCCGGCGTCCTGGCTCGTCTGGAACCTCACCGGTCGTTACGTTCTCGATTTTCACTCGGCCAGCCAGTGCACCCCGTTGTTCGACGCGACCGCGCTCGATTGGTACACACCGTGGACTGATCTGATTGCGCCCGGTCTCGAGCTCCCGGAGCTGCGCTGGCCCGGAGAACTCGCCGGGCATACCGCGCGACTGATTGCGGGAATTCCCGCGGGTACGCCCGTCATCACCGGGACAATCGATGCGTGGTCCGAGGCGATCAGCATCGGAGCCCAGACCCCGGGCGATCTGATGCTGATGTACGGCACGACGATGTTTCTCGTGCTCACCCTCGACGCGCCCGCGACCGAACCGTCGATGTGGGGAACGGTCGGTGCCCTTGAGGGAACTCGCAATCTTGCGGGAGGCATGGCGACATCCGGGGCGATCACGGCGTGGTTGCGCGAACTCACCGGCGAGGACTATCCGGCTCTTCTGGCGGAGGCCACTGCGGCTGGGGTCGGCGCCGGCGGAATCCTGATGCTTCCGTATTTCGCTGGGGAACGTACGCCCGTTCAGGATCCGGATGCGCGGGGGACCATCGCCGGGCTCAGCCTCTCGACCACCCGCGGAGACCTGTATCGCGCCGCACTCGAGGCGACCGCGTACGGGGTGCGGCACAACGTCGAGACCATGACCCGCGCGGGTGCGGTTGCCCGACGAGTGATCGCAGTCGGCGGTGGCACTCAGGGGGGCCTGTGGCCGCAGGTCGTCTCGAATGTGACCGGGCTTGCGCAGTCGATCCCGACCGTGACGATTGGTGCCAGCTTCGGCGCGGCGTTCCTCGCGGCGGGCCTCGTGAGCACGCCGGACATCGCAGCCTGGAACCCCGTCGACCGGGTGGTGACCCCGGACCCGCGGGCAGCGGAATCGTACGACGAGCTGTACTCGCTGTACCTGGCGCTCTATCCCGCGACCGCTCCGATCTCACACCGCCTGGCCGAGTTCCAGCGCACCCTCGCGACGGCCGACAACGGCCTCGAGTCATCCAAAAAGTAAGGACACGAGCGACATGAATTCCACCAACGCCGGGCGCCTGAGGATCGGGTTGATAGGAACCGGGTACTGGGCGGACCAGTGCCATGCATCGGGGATCGAGCAGAGCGACGACGTCGACTTTGTCGGTGTCTGGGGTCGCGACCCCGAGAAGACCGGTGAATTCGCGGCACGCCACAACACGGAGCCGTTCTCCTCACCGGAGGCACTCTTCGCCGCGGCGGATGTGATCAGCCTCGCCATTCCTCCATCAGTTCAGCCCGCGCTTGCCGTCGCCGCCGCTGACGCCGGATGCCACCTCCTGCTCGAGAAGCCGATCGCGACGTCCGTGGCGGAGGCGGCACGCATCGTCGATGCCTGCGAGCGCAACGGGGTCAAGTCGGTCGTCAACTTTTCCGCGCTCTTCGGCGGTTCGACCGGCCCGTGGATGCGGGACGTGGTCGTGCCGGTCAGCTGGGACGGCGGCAGCGTTACGCTCCTCTCCGACCTTCGGGTGACGGATACTCCCTTCTCCGGATCGCCCTGGAGACTCCTCGACAACGGGTCGCTCTGGGATGTCGGTCCCCACGCGCTCTCGCTTCTCGTCGCGGGTCTCGGTCCGGTGGTCGATGTTAAGGCGCAACACGGGCGAGGGGACACCTTTGTTCTGGCACTGCGGCACGAACGCGGCGCCGTGAGCAACGTGATACTGAGCTACTCGGTTGGCGTTGGCGGCTCCAGGTTTGAGGTCGAGTTTTGGGGACCGTCTGGATCCATTGACGCTCCGCCCGCCGCCGCGGATTCGTCTCCCGCGGATTCCATCTCTCCGGCCCTTGCCGCTCTGGTCGAGTCCGTGCGGACCGATCGACCCAGCCCCTACGGCGCGAGGTTCGGCGCCGAAATTGTTGATGTCCTCGCGCGGGCAGAAGGCGCCGCGCAGATCCAGGGAGTGACGAAATGACACTGATGTACCAGACTCCGACTGTTGTCGAGCGACCAAAGGCGGTGCCGAAGACGGCGTACCTGATCGCGAGCGGCGACCTGCGCCCGGCGGCGAACAATGCTGGCTGGCCGGTGCAGCACGCCATGGAACTCGCCCTCGGCACGGCGCTTGCGGGTCTGGGGTGGACCGCGCAGCGGGCAAACCCGATTGATCCCCTCACCGGACACGGCTTCATCTCCGGCCAACGGATGGGGCTCGAGGTATTCAAGAACATCCCCGTGGATGCGCCGCTCATCGTTGCGGAGGCCGTGTGGCAGTACAGCCACCACGTTCTTGCGGGTCTGCGAACCCACCTCGGGCCGATTCTCACCGTCGCAAACTTCGAGGGGGGCGCGCCCGGCCTCGTCGGCCTGCTCGGACTTAACGCTGGTCTGACCAAAATGGGCGTCGCGTACTCCACGATCTGGAGCATCGACTTCACCGACGACTGGTTTCTGAGTGGGCTTCGCAACTGGACGGAGACCGGTTCGATCGTGCACGATGCGTCTCACGTGCGCGATCTGGGGGTTCAGCCCGACAGCGCAGAGAGGCGACTGGGAGAGGCGCTCGCCGACCAGCTCGCATCGGACAAGGCCATCATCGGTGTCTTCGATGAGGGCTGCATGGGCATGTATAACGCCATCATCGACGACGAGCTGATCAATCCGCTCGGCATATATAAGGAGCGGCTCTCGCAGAGTGCGCTCTGGGCCGAGATGCAGACGGTTCCCGACGCCGAGGCCGCCGCCATCGGTGCCTGGCTGGAATCCAAGGGAATGACCTTCAAGCTCGGTTCAGACGAGGGCACGGAGCTCACAAAAGCGCAGCTGACCTGGCAGTTCAAGATGTACATCGCCGCGTTGCGGATCAGTGACGACTATGGACTGGATGGCGTCGGCATCCAGTACCAGCAGGGGCTGAAGGACATCTGCCCGGCCTCCGATCTGGCCGAGGGTCTCATCAACAATGTCGATCGTCCGCCCGTGACGAGCCGTGACGGCTCGCGCGTGTTGTTCGATGGGAAGGCTCTCCCGCTCGCCAATGAGGCGGACTGGGGGGTCGCGGTTGATGCCCTCGTGACCAACCGGGTGTGGACCGCGATGGGCCTGGATCCCGCGACGACACTCCACGACGTGCGCTGGGGCGAAGACTTCGACGGCAGGTTCGTCTGGGTGTTTGAGATTTCCGGCGCCGTGCCGCCGTCTCACTTTGACGGCGGGTACGCCGGCGCTGTCGGTTGGCGGCAGAACCCGATGTACTTCCCGCTCGGCGGGTCAACGATCAAGGGCGTCTCGAAGGCGGGAGAGGTCGTCTGGTCTCGGCTGTACATCGAGGGTGGCGCGCTTCATCTCGACATCGGACGCGCGTCAGCGGTGGAGTTGCCCGCGAACGAGACCGAGCGCCGCTGGCAGGCCACCAATCCGGAGTGGCCGATCATGCACGTCGTACTGCACGGCATTGACCGTGACCAGTTCATGGCCCGTCACAAGGCGAACCATGCCCAGCTGGTCTACGCGCCGGATGCCGAGACCGCCGATCGTGCCCTGAGCGCCAAGGCGGCCATGTTTGCCCGCCTCGGCGTTCAGGTTCACCTCTGTGGAGAGGTATCGCTCGCCGACTAGCCCTACTTCGCCGCCTTCAGCTGGGCGTTGATCTGGTTGATCTGCACGATGGTGAGTGGAGTCCACGGTGAGCTGTCCGGGTTGGATGATGCGGCCGCGGGACTGTCGCCCTGCGTCCACCACTTTGCCTGGTACGGCACACCGTCGAAGATCGCGCGATCGCCCGTGTTGTACACGGTCGCACCGTCCCAGTTCGCATATGTGCCGGCGGGCACGGTCGGTTCGACGATCGGCTTCTCGCCCTTGAGAACCGGCCCAACGAGTTGCCACGGCGTCTGCCACGAGTTGAGCACCGGGTTGTCGGGGATGTCGCCCTGTGTCCACCACTTCGCCACATACACGTTGTGGTGCCAGACGATCTTCGTGCCCTCGAGGTAGGAGTTCGTCTCGGCCCAGACCGGATACGGGCTCGTCTTCGGGTTGTCCTTCAGCGACTTCGCGCTGACGATCTCGCTCGTGGTCACCGACTTTGCATCAGCAGTGGCGCTTCCGGTGAAGCCCTTACCGAGAATTGTCGAGAAGTGCTTGTCGCCCTGGGCGATTCCGCTGCACGAATCCGACACGACGGTGAGCGTCGCGTAGTTGGAGCCGCAACTGAGGTCACGGTTCAGTGACCAGGCCGAGACTCGTCCGACGCCGTGTGACTTCAGGAATGAGTTGAACGACGTCGCGGCGGCAAGGCTGAAGACCTCGCCCTTGTCATCGTTCTGGCCGATCATCGGCGTTGCGCCGATCTTCGACCAGAGCGTCCCCTGGTTCAGCGTGATGTGCTGCTCCCGGTAGAGGATGCCGAGCTGTCGCTGGACGGCGACGACCGCATCCTCGCTGGCCTGAAGCATGCTCGTCCCGGCCGTCAGCGACGCGCCGTAGTCCATGGTCATCGCGTTGACGCCCGCGAGGTCGACCTTTTCGGCCAGGGTTTGCCGAACGGTGTCCTGCCCGTTGACCGCCAGACCCGTCTGCGTGACGGGAAGGGTCAGCCAGATGGCGAGCGACTTGCCTTGCGCGCGCCGCTCCTTCTGCACGATCGCGAGCGCCTGGGCACGTCGAGAGTTGGCTGCGGAGTTGTCGAGCGCGGCGCCCTCGATGTCCAGGTCGATGGTCGACAGGTTGTACCGGTCGATGACCGCCGAGTACGCGGCGGCGAGCTGGGTGACGCTCGTGCACGTGACCGCGAGCTCCTGGTTCTTCAGCCCGCCGAACGAGACGGCGACCTCGCCGCCCTGCTCCTGCAATCGCGCGATCCGTCGATCGAGGTCGAGAGAGGCGGACGCCTCGTCGAGCGAGTAGGCGGAGCCCCAGCTGGGCGTGCATGGGCCATCGCTCGAGGAAACCACGAACGAGAGCACGACCTGCTTGGCCGCCTTGGTTGCGGGCGCCTCGAAGGCGAAGGTTGGCGTCGCGGTGACGTCGACGTACCCGGCAAACCAGGAACCCGACGATGAGTCGTCGGCCGCCGCCGAGTACACCTGCCAACCGGTGAGGGCACCGGCGACAACACCCGCGGTGACGAGGATGGCGACGAACAGGCGGGCGACGGAGAGCTTTCGCACCGGCTCGATGGGGCCGTCGTTGACGGTCAGGTCTGTTTTCTTCATGGTCTAAGCCGAAATCTGCGCAGTGTCGTCGGATGGGACAGGAACCGTGGTTCGGGTCGGCTCGCCCTGTACGGCGTGGCCGTGGTAGAGCGCCGACCGCCAATCGAGGACGGGCGAAACCGGCGCGGACCTGTGGTTGGTGGTGTGCGACACCTTCTCCACGAACAGCCACCCGGTCGCACCAATCCAGACATCCACAATGGAATTCCAGACTCCGATGTAGGACAGGATGGCCCAGGTCGCGAGCACCGCGTTGAAGGCGGCGAATGCGGCGTTGCCCCAGTTCTGCGCGAGGATGTCGCGGTACAGCGTGAACAACGAGAAGGCCACAATCGCGTAGGGCGCGACGACGTAGAGCAGCGGCGCGGCCGTGCGGTTCTTCACCTTCGGTGTGCGCGCGAACGGGATCTTCTTGCCCGTGATCGCCTGCTGGATCGACTTCAGTACCCCAGCGAGGTTGACCGGCAGCAGGATCAGGTTGAACCCGTAGATCCGCAGCACGTCGGTTCTCTTGTAGCCCGCCGATTTCAGGTCGCTCGACATCGCCCAGAAGTACGGGATCGCGGCGAGGAGAACCAGAGGGCTCAGCAGCCGTGAGTCGTAGGGGAACGCGAGCAGCAGCACGAGGCCGAAGCTGGCCCACGCGATCGAGCTCATGTAGTTGACCCGAAGAGCAAGTTCGATCAGGGGGATGCGCTTGCCCGCACGACGACGTTCGCCGGCCTGGCGCCAGAGCTTCGGCAGGATCAGGAGTCCGCCGTTTGCCCAGCGTCGACGCTGCACGATGAGCGAACCGAAGTCGGGCGGCGTCGCGCTATAGCTGAGGCGCTCCGGGTAGTTGCGGAGCGTCCAGCCATGGCTTCCGAGGTCAATGCTCGACTCGGTGTCCTCGATGACCGTGCGGTCCTGCACGTAACGCCTGATCTCGAATCCGCCGACCATCTCGGTCTCGACGATGTCCTCGAGGGCGCGCTTGCGGATGACCGCGTTCGCTCCGACCCAGAACGTTGCGCCGTAGAACGACATGCCCTGGTGCAGTACGTGCTGCAGGTCCGTGGTCGCTCCGGCGAGACGTTCGATGCGGGAACCGGCACCACGGAACGACGAGTACGGCGTCTGGGTGACGGCGATCCGCTCGTTGCCGGGCTGCTCGAGCAGGTAGACGAGTCGCAGGCAATAGTCGCGAAGGAGAAGCGAGTCGGCGTCGAGGGTGAGGAGATACTCGGTGTCCGGCACGACCAGGTCGCCCTCGCTCGGGTCGGCGACGGAGCGAAGCACGATTCCGGCCGGCGTGATGTCCTTGCGGTACGAGCCGCCCATGAGGCCGATGTAGGAGTTGAGGTTCATCGCCTTGTTCGCCTCGTGCGACAGCGATTCGTACAGCTTGCGTTCGAATACGGTGACCTCGGCGTCGAAGGTCCACGCGAGCCTGCGGTACAGCTCGCGCATCCGGTCCATCGTGGGAGCCGCGCCCTCCTCGACCGCGGCCAGCAGTGCGTCCGCGTTCAGGCGGAGTTCCTCTGCGAGACCGCGGAGAACCTGCTCGCCAAAGAATTCATCGACGTGATCCGTCTGGCTCTCATTCGCGGACATGTTGTAGAGCCACGCTGCCGCCCACCCGTAGTGGTCGGCTAGCTCCCGCACGTCCGAGGGCAGGACCGTCTCGTCATCGCGGGTCGAGAACTCGAACCGGGCCTGCGCCTGCCAGAAGCGCTCGCGCGGCGTCTCGAGTGCGCCCATGATCTCGGCGGCGAGCTCGCGGGTGCGTTCGAGGCGGGCACGGATGTCGGCCTTGGTCGGGTGCGGTGGGTCATCCAACAGCAGAACCACGTGCAGTGACGGGTACTCCTGCAGGGCCGCCGACCACAGGGTCTGGCGCACGACTTCGGGCTCCTCGGCGTAGGAGGGCACGAGCACGGTCATCGACGATTCGCTGCCGGCAAAGTGCCGGTCCAGCTCGGCCCGGGGGACCCGGACGTGGGTCCTGAACTGCTGCAGCGCACCCTGCCGGGCAACGAGGTACATCAGCGCGGAGAAAACCAGGAACGTGACGATCACGAGATACGAGATCGCCTGCATCGTGAACTGGTAGTTCGCCTGGGTGTCGAGAAACTGGCGCAGCACCGTGGACACGACGTACGCGATCCAGAAGAGGATCGTGGCGACGATGGCCAGGCGACCGGCAACGACCTTACGATCGCTCGGACGAAGGTGAACCGTGGGCAGCGGCTGGGTTCGGCGCTCGGAGCCCCACTGCCGTTTTTGGGCGCGAGGAAGGGGGGTAAGGGTCTGCATTGGGTGTCCTTGAGAGGGGCGCGCGAGTTCGGATCGCGCAGTTCGGGTTTCCACGGCAGCGGGTTAAGA
>JAUZFP010000154.1 GCA_030838475.1 Actinomycetota bacterium | reverse complement strand
CGTGCCAGTATTAATCTGCCGTACGACCCGTTCGGCGCGTAAGGGGTGCACCCGTGAAATTTCAGGTCAACAGAGACGTCTTCAGTGAGGCAGTGTCGTTTGCCGTGAAGCTGCTGCCGCAGCGCACCACCCTGCCGATCCTGAGCGGCGTCCTGCTCGAGACGACAGACAGTGTGCTCACCCTTTCGTCCTTTGACTACGAGGTTTCCGCGCAAACCGAGGTGGCCGCAGAAATTGAGGAGTCGGGTCGCGTCCTGGTCTCCGGGCGGCTCCTGGCCGAGATTGCCAGCAGGCTCCCCAACGCTCCCGTGGTCTTCAGCACCGAGGAGTCCCGGATCACCGTGTCGTGCGGGTCCGCTCACTTCACTCTTCTCAGCATGCCGGTGGAGGAATACCCGACACTTCCTCAGATTGCGGCGAGCTCCGGTTCGCTGCCGGCCGAGGCATTTGCGAACGCCGTGGCCCAGGTAGCTGTGGCGGCATCACGCGATGATGTCACTCCGGTAATTACGGGAGTTCAACTCGAGGTTTCGAAGACGAGCCTGTCCCTCGTTGCCACCGACCGCTATCGGGTCGCGGTGCGCGAGATCGAATGGGCGGCCGGCGACTCCATCGACGAGCCGGTCACCGCACTCGTACCGGCGCGCACACTCACGGAGATCGGTAAGACGTTCGGGCACAGCGGAACGATCTCGATTGCGATCACGAGCACGGATGATCGCGAGTTGATCGCCTTCCAGGCCGACAAGCGCACCGTGACATCACTGTTGATCAAGGGGAACTTCCCACCGGTCAAACGTCTCTTCCCCGAGACCGTGGACAACTACGCGGTCATGAACACCGCGGAGCTGATCGAGGCGACGCGACGCGTGTCACTCGTGCTGGAGCGCGAGGCCGCCCTGCGCTTCTCCTTTTCGATCGACGGCCTTACTCTCGAGGCGATCGGATCCGAGCAAGCCCAGGCATCCGAAACCATCGACGCATTCCTGACCGGCGGCGACACGGTTGTTTCACTAAAGCCGCAGTTTCTTCTCGACGGACTCGGCGCTGTGCACTCCGAGTTCGTGCGCATCTCGTTCACCAAGACCGACAACCCGAACAAGCCGGGTCCCGTGCTCATCACCAGCCAGTCCTCGAAGGACCAGGCGGGGGCCGATAACTACAAGTACCTGCTGCAGCCGAACCTGCTGCTGCGCTAGAACCGAAATCTGCAACAAATTCTGAAGGACATCACCATGCACATCGGTCTCGTCGGTCTCGGCAAAATGGGAAACAACATGCGCGAGAGGCTGCGCAAGGCGGGCGTCGAGGTGACGGGGTACGACCCGAACCCCGCCGTGACCGATGTTCCGACGATGGTCGATCTCGCGAAGGCACTACCGACGCCGCGCGTCGTGTGGATTATGGTGCCGTCCGGAAAAGTTACGGACGACGTGATTACCGAGCTGTCCGGAGCGCTCGAGGAGGGCGACCTCATCATCGACGGCGGCAACTCGAAATTCACCGAGGACGCCGTGCACGCTGAATTCCTGGCCAAGAAGAAGATCGGGTTCATGGACTGCGGTGTTTCGGGTGGTGTTTGGGGACTCGAGAACGGGTACGGACTGATGTGCGGCGGCGACGCGGCCGACGTCAAGCGCGTCATGCCGGTGTTCGACGCACTCCGTCCCGAAGGTCCGCGCGACGAAGGATTCGTGCACGTCGGTGAAGTCGGATCGGGCCACTACGCCAAAATGGTGCACAACGGGATCGAGTACGCGATCATGCAGGCCTGGGGCGAGGGCTATGAGCTGCTGAGCTCACGTCCGGACCTGATCAAGGATGTAACGGGAACGTTCAAGGCCTGGGAACGCGGCACTGTCGTTCGCTCCTGGCTACTCGAGTTGCTCGTGAAGGCGCTCGAAGAGGATCCGAAGTTTGCCGAGATCGAGGGCTACGTCGACGACTCCGGCGAGGGACGGTGGACCGTCCAGGAGGCGCTGAACAATGCCGTTCCCGTTCCGACAATCAGCGCGGCCATCTTTGCGCGGTTTGTTTCGCGACAGGGTGACCAGTCTCCGTCGATGAAGGCCGTCGCCGCGCTCCGCAATCAGTTCGGCGGGCACGCCGTCCACAAGAACTGAAGAGCGCGCCACAAGAACTGATGTGAGAGTCGCACACTTGAGCCTCACGGATTTTCGTAATTACGAGTCCGCCGAGTTGGACCTGATCGCCGGGCCCAACCTCTTCGTCGGCAGCAATGGCCAGGGCAAGACCAACCTCGTCGAAGCGCTCGGCTATCTGAGTACCCTCGGATCCCATCGGGTGTCGACCGACCACGCGATGATCCGCTCCGGGTGCGACTCGGCAATCGTTCGAGCGCGACTGAGCAACGGCGACCAGTCCGTGCTCGCCGAGGTGCAGATCAACAGGGTCGGCGCCAACCGCGCGCAGGTCAATCGCTCCGCAATCAAGACCAGGGAGTTACCCCGGTACTTCTCGAGTGTGCTGTTCGCGCCGGAAGATCTTGCGCTTGTGCGAGGCGAGCCATCGGGCCGGCGTCGGTTCATGGACGAGCTGCTCGTGCTGCGCACACCACGAATGAGCGGCGTGCTCGCGGACTACGACCGAGTGCTCCGACAGCGCAACAGCCTTCTGAAGTCGGCGCGTGCATCCGCCGTTCGTGGCCAACTCAACACTCTCGATATCTGGGATGAGCGGCTGGTCGCCCTCGGAACGGAGATCATCGAGTCGCGCGCGGACCTTGTCGATGAGCTCGCGCCCGAGGTGGAGCTCGCCTACGCGGCGATCGCGGGCGGCGATCATTCGGCGTCGCTAGCGCGACAACTGAGCATCCTCTCGACGGCCACGGAGGATTTCGAGGCGGATGCGTCCCTGGACGGTGTGCGTCGCGACCGCCTGACGGCGGAAGAAACGGCCGACGCGTTCCGGGCGGCGCTCGTTCGGGTACGCAAGGCCGAACTCGAACGCGGAATCACCCTCGCGGGTCCACACCGGGACGACCTCGTGCTCACACTGAATGAACTGCCGGCCCGCGGATATGCCAGCCATGGGGAGTCCTGGTCATTCGCACTGTCGCTGAAGCTTGCGTCTGCCGCGGTCCTCCGCCGCGAATCGAACTCGGGAGACCCGGTGCTGATCCTCGATGACGTGTTCGCCGAGCTGGACGAATCGCGGAGAGACCGGCTCGCGGATGCCGTGGATGGTTTCGAACAAGTACTGATCACCGCCGCGGTCGGTGGCGACGTTCCCAGCAGGCTCGCGGGCAATTCGGTGCTCATCCGTGATGGGCACATTATTGAGGCGGGTGACGATGCTGGAGTCGCCTGAACCCGTGCCGGAACACGTCGCCGTCTATCTCCGGATGCGCGCCCTCTTCGGTGACCCGGGGCAGCGATCGCCGGATGCCCGAAAGCGCGCGAAGAACAAGAAGAAAGAGGGGGCGAGTGTCCCCTTCGGAGCAGGCCGAGACCCCCGCGGAATCGACGACATCCTGACCGGACTGACCTCCCGCCTGGGTTGGAACTCGTCGCTGGCGAAGGCCGACCTGCTCTCATCCTGGGCCGAACTCGCCGGGGCCGAGACCGCCCTCCACTCGGAGCCGGTGGGCATCGAGGACGGAATCCTTACGGTGCGGTGCGACTCCACGGCGTGGGCCACGCAGCTTCGTCTCATGCGTGGCCAAATCACGACCAGCATTGCGCAGCGGTTCCCGGATGCCGGAATCGAGTCGGTTAAATTCGATGGACCGAACGCCCCCTCGTGGAAACGCGGCACGAGATCGATTCCAGGACGCGGCCCGCGCGATACCTACGGGTAGGAATGCAAAACACTCTCATCCGGCCTTAACTCTCCCCAGTGGGGCGTCAAAGCCCGCACGTTGGCATCCGGTTTGGTAGAATTGAGAGGTCGTCGGGACCTCCTTATCGGAACTTTCCCCCGAATGACACGATTCACAAAGCGGCGGGAGCCACAGTTATATGAGTAATACAGTCTCGAACGACCTGCCCGAAGATCGCCCAGAGACTTTGACAGACGCGACTTTGACAGACGCGACTTTGACAGACGCGACTCCGACCGAAGCGGCTATTCCCTTCGTCCACGAGCGCAAAGGCCCGGACGACAGCTACGGCGCCGACCAGATTCAGATCCTCGAGGGACTGGAAGCGGTTCGGAAGCGCCCCGGCATGTACATCGGATCGACTGGTCCACGCGGGCTTCACCACCTTGTCTATGAGGTCGTCGACAACTCCGTCGACGAGGCCCTCGCCGGCTACTGCGACGACATCAAGGTCTTCATTCGCAAGGACGGCAGCGTTCGCGTCATCGACAACGGCCGCGGTATCCCGGTTGCCATGAACCAGCAGGAACAGAAATCGACCGTCGAGGTTGTCCTCACGATCCTGCACGCCGGCGGCAAGTTCGGCGGCGGCGCATACGCGGTGTCGGGCGGCCTGCACGGTGTTGGCATCTCGGTCGTCAACGCGCTGTCGAGCGAGCTCGACGTCGAGGTGCGTCAGCAGGGCTCGGTCTGGCGTGTCAGCTTCGAGAACGGCGTCCCGACCGCTCCCCTGAAAAAGGGCGAGGCGTCGGATGAGACCGGTACGACCATCACCTTCTGGCCGAGCAAGGAGACGTTCGAAACCGTCGAGTTCGATTTCGAGACGCTGCGGGCCAGGTTCCAGCAGATGGCATTCCTCAACAAGGGTCTGCGCATCACCGTCACCGACGAGCGCGAAGAGGAGGACGTCACCGAGAGCTACATGTACGAGCGCGGGCTCGAGGACTATGTCGAGTACCTGAACAAGGCGAAGCGCAACGAACTGGTGCACCCCGAGATCATCGCCTTCGAGTCGGAGGACACCGAACGCAAGATCTCGCTCGAGGTAGCGATGCAGTGGACCAACGGCTACACCGAGAGCGTCCACACCTATGCGAACACCATTAACACTCACGAGGGTGGAACGCACGAAGAGGGATTTCGCGCGGCACTGACCACACTCGTGAACAAGTACGCGCGCGAGAAGCAGATCATCAAGGAGAAGGACGAGAACCTCTCCGGCGATGACGTGCGCGAGGGACTGACCGCGGTCATCTCGGTGAAGCTCGCCGAACCGCAGTTCGAAGGCCAGACCAAGACCAAGCTCGGCAACACGGAAGCCAAAGCGTTCGTGCAGCGCGTCGCGGGGCAGCAGCTCGGCGACTGGTTCGACTCGCACCCCACCGAGGCGCGCAACGTGATCCGCAAGGCGATCCAGGCATCCCAGGCTCGAATCGCCGCGCGCAAGGCGCGCGAACAGACCCGCCGCAAGGGGTTGCTCGAGTCCGGCGGCATGCCGGGCAAGCTGCGCGACTGCTCGAGCAAGGATCCGTCGCTCTCCGAAATTTTCCTGGTCGAGGGTGACTCCGCCGGCGGTTCAGCGGTGCAGGGCCGCAACCCGGAGTTCCAGGCCATACTTCCGCTGCGCGGAAAGATCCTCAACGTCGAGAAGGCGCGGCTCGATCGAGCGCTCGCCAACAACGAGGTGCAGGCCATGATCACGGCGTTCGGCGCGGGGGTCGGTGAAGATTTCGCCCCGGAGAAGGCCAGGTATCACAAGATCGTCCTGATGGCGGATGCCGACGTCGACGGCCAGCACATCACCACCCTCATCCTGACGCTGCTGTTCCGCTACATGCGTCCGCTGATCGACCACGGCTACGTGTACCTCGCGCAACCGCCGCTCTATCGCCTGAAGTGGTCGAACGCCGAGCACCAGTTCGTTTACAGCGACCGCGAAAAGGATGCGCTGCAGGAGGCCGGGCTTGCCGCTGGCAAGCGCATGCCGAAGGAGAACGGGATCCAGCGTTACAAGGGTCTCGGCGAGATGGACTACACGGAGCTCTGGGAAACCACGATGGACCCGGTGACGCGAACCCTCATGCAGGTGACCCTGGATGATGCGGCCGCCGCCGACGAGGTCTTCTCCACTCTCATGGGCGAGGACGTCGAGTCCCGCCGCAGCTTTATTCAGCGGAACGCAAAAGACGTTCGCTTCTTGGACATTTAAGGATTACGTAAATGGCTGACGAAGACACCCCAATCACCCCAGCAGAACCGACCTTCGAGAAGGCCGTCGTCGACACGCGTCACGACAAGATCCAGCAGGTCGACCTACAGCTCGAGATGCAGCGGTCGTACCTCGACTACGCGATGAGCGTCATCGTCGGGCGCGCGCTGCCCGAGGTGCGTGACGGCCTCAAGCCCGTTCATCGCCGGGTGATCTACGGAATGTACGACGGTGGCTACCGTCCGGACAAGGGATTCAACAAGTGCACCAGAATCGTCGGCGACGTGATGGGGCAGTTCCACCCGCACGGCGACTCGTCGATCTACGACGCACTCGTTCGACTGGTTCAGCCGTGGAGCCTTCGCTACCCGCTCGCGCTCGGCCAGGGCAACTTCGGCTCGGCCGGCAACGACGGCGCCGCCGCCATGCGGTACACCGAGACCAAGATGGCGCCTCTCGCCATGGAGATGGTTCGGGATATCGACGAGGAGACCGTCGACTTCCAGGACAACTACGACGGCAAGACCCAGGAGCCGGTCGTTCTGCCTGCTCGGTTCCCGAACCTTCTGGTCAACGGATCGGTCGGCATCGCGGTGGGCATGGCGACCAACATCCCCCCACACAACCTTCGCGAGGTTTCGGACGGCGCCCTCTGGGCTCTCGAGAACCCGGACGCGACGCGCGAGGAGCTGCTTGAAGCGCTCATCCAGCGGGTCAAGGGACCCGACTTCCCCACCGGCGCACAGATCCTCGGCATCAAGGGGATCCAGGATGCCTATCGCACCGGCCGCGGATCCATCACGATGCGCGCCGTCGTCAACGTCGAGGAGCTTCAGGGTCGCACCTGCCTCGTGATCACCGAGCTCCCGTACCAGGTGAACCCCGACAACCTCGCCCAGAAGATCGCCGACCTCGTCAAGGAGGGCAGGCTGCAGGGCATCGCCGACATCCGGGACGAGAGCTCGGGGCGTACCGGCCAGCGGCTCGTCGTCGTGCTCAAGCGCGACGCCGTCGCGAAGGTCGTGCTCAACAACCTCTACAAGCACACGCAGCTGCAGGAGAACTTCGGCGCGAACATGCTGGCGATCGTCGACGGCATCCCGCGCACGCTCCCGATCGACGGCTTCATTACACACTGGATCGACCACCAGATCGAGGTCATCGTTCGGCGCACCACCTTCCGTCTGCGCAAGGCCGAAGAGCGGATGCACATCCTGACCGCATACCTGAAGGCGCTCGACGCGCTCGACGCGGTCATCGCCCTCATTCGGAGCAGCGTCGACACGGAGGCGGCGCGCGACGGACTGATGACGCTGCTCGACATCGACGAGCTGCAGGCTCGCGCCATCCTGGACATGCAGTTGCGCCGACTCGCTGCGCTCGAACGCCAGAAGATCATCGACGAGGCCGCGGAGCTCACCGCGCTCATCGAGGGCTACCACCGCATCCTTGCCACCCCATCGGAGCAGCGCTCCATCGTGCGCGACGAGCTGCAGGAGATTGTCGATCGATTCGGCGATGATCGTCGCACCGAGATCATGTTCGGCTTCGACGGTGACATGAGCGTCGAGGACCTGATCCCCGAGGAGGAGATGGTCGTCACCATCACCCGCGGCGGATACGTCAAGCGCACGCGCAGCGACAATTACCGCAGCCAGCACCGCGGCGGCAAGGGCGTCAAGGGCGCCCAGCTGCGGGCGGATGACGTGGTCGAGCACTTCTTTGTCACCACCACCCACCACTGGCTGCTGTTCTTCACCAACACCGGTCGAGTGCTGCGGGCAAAGACGTACGAGATCCAGGAGGCCGGCCGGGACGCGAAGGGCCAGCACCTCGCCAACCTGCTCGCCCTCCAGCCGGGCGAAGAGGTAGCGCAGGTTCTCGACATCCGCGACTATGCGGCGGCGAAGTACCTCGTGCTCGCGACCAAGGGCGGTCTGGTGAAAAAGACGGCGCTCACCGACTACGACACCAACCGCACGGGCGGCATCATCGCCATCAACCTCCGCGAGGAGGACGAACTGGTCTCGGCAATGCTGGTCGAGGAAGACCAGGACGTGCTTCTGGTGTCCCGCAAGGGCATGTCGATCCGGTTCACGGCATCGGATGCTGCGCTCCGCCCGATGGGAAGATCAACCTCCGGGGTGATCGGAATGCACTTCAGGGATGACGACCAGCTGCTGGACGCGAGCGTAGTCTCCGACAGTGGATACGTGTTCGTCGTCACCGAGGGAGGGTACGCGAAGCGCACCTCCGCAGACCAGTATCGGGTGCAAAACCGCGGCGGCCTCGGCATCAAGGTGGCCAAACTGCAGGAGGCCCGCGGGGACCTCGCTGGGGCGCTCATCGTGGACGACGAGGACGAGGTCCTTGTGGTTCTTGCCAGCGGCAAGGTGGTACGGTCATCCGTGGCCGAAGTTCCGGCCAAGGGTCGAGACACCATGGGTGTTGTGTTTGCCCGGTTCGCCGACGACGACAAGATCATCGCAGTCGCCAAGAATAGTGAACGTAATCTAGAAACTCAGGAAGCCGACGAGTCAGAGGATTCTGACGAGGCGGAGGAACCTGGAAAGGACGAATCGGCAGATGAGTAGCGTCGCGGAAAAGCTTCAGCGCAAGTCCCAACGGGCGGTCGCCACCAAGCAGGTTCGGCTGAAACTGGTCTACCTGGACTTCTGGTCGACACTCAAGCTCGGCTTCCTGATCTCGGTGTGTGCCGGGATCGTGCTGGTCGTCGCCACCATTCTCATCTGGGTGCTGCTCGATGCCCTGCAGGTCTTCCATGCGCTCGACGGAACGCTGCGCGACATCCTCGACCAGCCGACCTTCGCGATCGAGACCAGCGCATCACTCGTGACCGTCGCCGGTTTCGCGTTCGTTGTTGCGCTGCTCAATGTGGTTGTTGGTACAGCGCTGAGCGCGATCGGCAGCATCCTGTACAACTTCACGGTTCGCCTCACCGGCGGTCTGCTCGTCGGATTCACCAACCAGTAGTCGTTCTGTCCTTGCGGGGACTGGCACGATTACGTCATTGGTCAGCCGGTGCGATACTCTCGTATCTGCTCCAAGGGGGTATAGCTCAGGCGGTTAGAGCGCTTCGCTGATAACGAAGAGGTCCCAGGTTCAAGTCCTGGTACCCCCACAGTGCTAGTTTGGTTCGCCGGTCCCCACCCGGCGAACTCGCTACGCGCGACGTACACGCCGCCGCGCTGCGCGACCAGTACTCACGTAACATACGCAATTTGTTCGTCCGGGGGCTTTAGCTCAATTGGTAGAGCGCCTGCTTTGCAAGCAGGAGGTCAGGGGTTCGATTCCCCTAGGCTCCACTTCCGCGTTTTGCCCCGTTCGGGACTTTTTCGCCCGCGCGCGCAGGGCAATTTGTCCCAAACGGCGCCATTCACTGGCCGTTCGCGCGAGCTACGCCGTCCCGGCGCTGTCGCTGGCGGACTTCTGACCGAGCCAGCAGTCGATCTCGCGGTCGCCGGATGCCCAGCCCGACTTCGTCGGCAGGTAGGAGATCCAGATCTGGTTGCCGTCGGTCACGGTCGGGAGGCACAGTGTTGAGCTCACCGCGTTGGACGTCGCGTCATCCGGGAACGGAGCGCCGGCCGCATCCGGGAAGGTGCCGTGGATTGTCAGCTTCCACTGCGGGTCGTCCCTGCAGTCGGCGAGGGTCGCGTCCGGGTTGTCGAGCGGGCCGGACTCCGTGACCGGCGTCGACGAGTTCATGCAGAACTCGAACTTCACCGGATCGCCTGACACCTGGCTGACGAGGGTGGAAATTATTGTTGGCAGGGCCGAGAAGCTCTCGTTGTCGAGGGTCGTCCCGGTGGCGAGAACACCGACATCGCAGCGCACCCAACGCTGGCCGGCCTTCCACTGCGCCTCGGTTGGAACGAAGAAGTAGGCGTTGACGAGTTGCTGGTTCCATTTCAGGTGGGGCAGCAGCGTGGAGATGCCGCAGGCGTCACCCGCCTTCTTCTGGATCTCGTCGCTCAGGTTGGAGCTGTCTCCGGGGGCTGCCCAGCTATTACCCGGCTCATCCGAGATCTTGCCAACCTGGTAGGTGTACAGCGTGTGCGAGCTCGTGCACGCGATCGCGGCGGGTCCCTGCCAGTCTGCCCAGTCATAGGCCTGCGTTGTGGTCGCGTTCCAGCACTGGCCGGCGGCCGGTTTGGGCAATGGCGCCGGTGTTGCCGCACTGTTCAGCCCGGGCAGAAGCGTGCACCCGGCGAGCGTGAGTGCCACCGCGACCAGTGCGGCGAACGACAGTAGGGAGCGCCTGGGCGACATCCGCGGTCCTCTCGAATCGCGGTTGGCTGAGCGATTCAGCCCAAATCTACCCGAGCAATGCTTGCAGGCAAGTGAGACTACGAGGGTTGGCCCGCGCCACCCTCGGTGAGTTCTTCGTCGTCGATCCACAGGTCGTCATCCGAGCGCAGGGTTTGCCACGCCGCGTATGCGATGCCGGCGGCGGCGACAATGCCGACGCCGATCAGAATGTACCGCCCCGGGCCGGGCGCGGGCTTTGCCTTAACCAGTCCCGTGCGCGAGGCCGCTGAGCGACCCAGGGATGTCGCGCGGCCGAGCGCCGCCCTGACCTCCGGGTTCTTCGCGGCTTCGAGAATGGCGAGCGCAGAGCCGAGGGCGGAGGAGACGACGGGGAACACGTCGTCGACGAGACGTTCGCGCCCCGACGCGAGACCGGTTGCGACGGCCGGTCGCACGCGCGAATCGAACGCGTCGCGGCCACGGCTCGAAACCTCGTCGCGAGCGTGGCGACCGGCATCCCGGATTACACGGTTCGCGCGGTCGAGAACATCCTTTTGGTCATCCCACAAATCTTCGGCCTGACCCTTAAGGCGATCGAGTTCACGCTGACGCTTTCGCGATAGTGCCATTGAAACCCTCCAGAGGACTCGTCGAACGAACGGTTACATCTTTACACCTCGAGCCTTTGCGCAGATACCCGTTGACCTGAGGACAAGCTGGGTGCAGGCTGGGGCCCCGCGGGAGGCGCTATGCAAGAATTGCTGTCATGCCTGCTCACACCGCTGTCGCCACCATCCACACGACCAAGGGCGACATCGTCGTCAATCTCTACGGTAACCACGCACCCAAGACGGTGAAGAATTTCGTCGGTCTCGCGACCGGAACACAGGAGTGGACCCATCCGGCTACCGGCAAGGTCTCGAACGACCCGCTCTACAACGGCGTGATCTTCCACCGCATCATCAAGGACTTCATGCTGCAGGCCGGCGACCCGCTTGGCCAGGGCACCGGCGGCCCGGGCTACAACTTCGACGACGAGATCAGCCCCGAGCTGAACTTCAACGACTCCTACGTACTGGCCATGGCGAACGCCGGAACCCAGGGCGGGCACGGTACCAACGGTTCGCAGTTCTTCATCACGACGGTGCCGACCCAGTGGCTGCAGGGCAAGCACACCATCTTCGGCGAGGTTGCGGATGACGCCTCGAAGAAGGTTGTCGACGACATTGAGGCAGTCGACACGGATGGCCGCGACAAGCCGCTCACTCCCGTCGTGATCAACAGCGTCGACGTCGTCGAGGTCTGATAATTCACGAACATGACTGACGCCGCCCGTAACCCGGACGACTACTGCTACCGGCACCCCGACCGTCCGAGCTTTGTGCTGTGCGAAAAGTGTGGGCGCACGATCTGCCTGGAGTGCCAACATCATCAGAACGGGCACGTCTACTGCCCGGATGATGCCGTCGCGCGCGTGAGTCAGATGAGCGTGGCGCGGAAGTCCCGCGCCCGCCGTATTCGACAACGTCCGGCGTTCCTCGACCGCCTGCCAGAAAACGCACCGCTGGTGACCTACGGAATTCTGGGATTTCTCGTCATCCTCTTCATCGTCGATACGATCCTGCGCTACGCGCTGGCGCCGTACCTGATCGTGCAGGGCACCTCCGCGCTGCGCCAGCCGTGGACTCTCCTGACGGCGATGTTTTACCCGGGGAGCATCCTCACTCTGCTCCTGAGTGGAGTGAACCTGTTCTTCATCGGGCGCATCCTCGAACCGCACTATGGCCGGTCGAGGTACTTCCTGTTGTATGTCGTAAGCGGTTTCAGTGCCGCCGTTTTCGCGTTTCTTCTCGATGGGACTTCCGCCAGCGCATACGGTGCGATCGTCGGTCTCATCGCGGCGCTCGTCATCGTGGCCCGGCGGCTTGGCGCAAATCCGCTCTACCTCTACATCACCTGCGCGATTAGCGCCGTGCTCGCCATCGTGTTTGGGTCGTGGCAGTCCTTCCTCGGCGGGTTCCTGGCCGGTGCCGCGGTTGCGGCGATCTACCTGATCGAGGACGACACCCGTCGGGTCGGACGTGCGCGACTGCTTCTCGTCGTGCTTGGCATTGTGCTGGTGGCCGCGGCATTCGCGCGAGCGCTGTTCTTCATGGGGTCCTGACGTGACCGAGGCGACCACCACCACCCAGAACCGCTGCTACCGGCATCCCGACCGCGAAACGTTCGTCAAGTGCCAGCGCTGCGGGCGCCCAATCTGCGGGGAGTGCCAGACACTGGCGCCCGTCGGGGTGCACTGTCCGGAGTGCGTGCGGGAGGCGCGAGGTTCGGCGGCGTCGAGCGCGCGTCCGATCGGCCGACGGTTCGCGAATGCGCTGAGGCCGTCGGGCGGACGACCGATCGTCACCTACACGATCATCGCGCTGTGTCTGGTGGTGTATGCGATCCAATTCCTGACCGGAGGGGACAATTCCCCCGTCACCACGCTGTTCTGGTACGCACCCGTCCAGACCGCGACACAACCGTGGCGGATGATCACCTCGGTCTTTCTGCACGAGTCGCCGCTTCACGTGCTCCTCAACATGTATTCGCTGTTCCTCGTGGGCCCCGCGCTCGAATCCATGCTGGGACGAGTCCGCTACCTTGCCCTGTTCCTGATCGCGGGATTCGGGGGATCCGTGGGCGTGCTGCTGATCGCTAACCCGCAGGTCGCGGTGCTTGGAGCTTCGGGGGCGATCTTCGGTTTGTTCGGGGCGTACTTCCTCATCGCTCGCCGACTCGGCGGCAATGCGACCCAGTTCCTGGTTGTCATCGTGCTGAACCTGGTGATCGGTTTCATCCCCGGCTTCGGCATCGCCTGGCAGGCGCACGTGGGTGGCCTGATTACCGGCCTCGCCCTCGCGTTCGTCTATCTGGAGACACGTCAACGGAGCCGGCGAACGGCCCAGGTGCTATTGGTCGCCGCCGTCGCCGTACTGCTGGTCGCCGTCACGTACGCCAAGCTGACGTTCTTCTAGACGGGTCGCGATCTTCCTGCGCTTCGCGGCGGGGAATCTATCCACAACTCTATCCACAGTGGGGATAATTACACGCGTGTAGTTTGGAGCAGCCTCAGCGCCAGCGCGTCGTCATGAGAAAGCCGACGAACATGATGCCGAAGCCGACGAGGATGTTCCAGTTAGCGAGCGCGGGAATGGGCGCGGAACTGCCGCTGACGTAAAAGACGATGATCCACGCGAGACCAAGAATCATGAAACCGAACATGATCGGCTTAAACCAGACCGGATTCGGGGCCTGTTCGCGCGCCTCTATCGATCGGGCTGGCTTGGTGCTTGTTGGACGGGCCATGGAACACGATTGTAGCGTGAATGCCTTCGCGCGCATTGAGCCCTCCGGCGGACGCACAGGAACCTAAGCGAGTTCTACGTTTACAATCATGGCTATGACCAACGGTGGGGGTGGGGCGGACCCCAAGCGGCCGCGGCGACGTTCCAGCGGCGGCAAGCGACGTCCGGTGAGCGTGGTCGGTGTTCTCGGTGAACTGCTGATCACGGCCGGCGTCTTCGTCCTGCTCTTTCTTGGCTGGCAGGTCTGGCTCAACGACATCATCGAGGGCGCCGCACAAGACAAGCAGGCGCAGCAGCTCAGCCAGACCTGGAAGGCCGGCGCGGCGCCGGCCCCACCCAAGGCGGTTGGCCCCGGCACTCCCGTCGTGGGGGTCGCTCCCGGCAACGCGCAGAAGTTCGGCATCCTCTATGTCCCGCGTTTCGGTCAGACGTGGGAGCGCCCGATCGCGCAGGGGGTGGGAGTAGCCGATGTGCTCGACAAGATCGGCGTCGGCCACTATCCCGGATCGGCGATGCCCGGTGCGGTCGGCAACTTTGCGATCGCCGCGCATCGTCACGCGTATGGCGGTGGTTTTGAGAACCTCCACATGCTGCACGTCGGTGATCACGTGTACATCGGTACGAAAGACGGTTGGTACGAGTACACCTTCCGCGACATCGAGTACGTCAAGCCCAACCAGGTGAACGTGCTTCAGCCCGTGCCCATGGAGCCGGGCGTCGCGCCCGTGGATCGGATCCTCACCATGACTACCTGCAACCCGTTCTTTTCCACGGCGGAGCGGATGATCGCATTCGCGACGTTCGACACCTGGTACCCGTACGCGGAGGGTGCTCCCCCTGAGATTGCCACGACCGTGGATCAGGTGGGCTAGCGGATGTACGGTGCGCTGTGGAGAGTTCTGCCCGGACCCTGGTGGGTGCGAGCGATCATCCTGTTGATTGCGGTTGCGGCGATCCTCGCCGTCTGCGTCTTCTGGATCTTCCCCTGGATACAGCCGTACGTGTCTCCGCCGCCGCCCGAAACCGTCAGCAATTAGCACCTCACCGGTGCCGCGCGTCGACTAGCCGGTGCAGACCGTGATCGACATGGAGGCGTTCTGCGGCTGTTCGCCGACGACGGACTGTGCCGAAACCTTGCTGCCGCTACAGCCGGGATTCGGGACCACAGAGTAGGCGATGTGGAGCGCGGTGAGGGCTGCCCCCGCGTCCGATCCGGATTGGCCGACGACGCTCGGTATGTTCACCTTGCCGGTCGAGGTCATCAGGGTGATGACGTCACCCGACTTTGCACTTGTGCCGGCAGCGGGAGTGGACTCCACCACGAACCCCAGCGGCACCGTCGACGAATCCTCGGGCGTCGACGTACCAACCTTCAACCCAACCTGCTTGAGTTGAGCGGTCGCAGCCTCGACGCTGAGACCTGCCACATTGGGGACATTGAGCGCGGCTGGCCCGCTCGACACGGTAACGGTGACGTCGGTATGCGGACCGACCGAACTACCGGCTGCTGGAGTGGTGCTAATTACCGCCCCGGGCGAAATCGTCGAGCTCGGGACCTGTTGCTCGACCGCGGTCAGCGTGAGTTTCTTGAGCGCCGCGGAGGCGTCGTCGAAGGATTGCCCGGCAAGCGTCGGAACCTTCACCGAAAGACCCTTATCGAGTCCCGTGTCCTTCGGGAGGGTGATCGTCCAGATGACGACGGTGATGATGATCACCAGAAGCAGTGCGATTCCCGCCCAAATCCACGCGACCGGCGGCCGCTGCTGCGTGCGCGAACCGCGGGCATCCTGATCGATGGTCAGCTGCCGGAGTGCGGCGTCGGAGTTCGCCGTCATCGTCGGATTGACGCCGAACAGGGTCGCGTTGAAGTCGTTGGCGGGAACGACCTGCCTCACGACGGGCGGTGCGCCGGCGCCGGCGCCGTCGAGCTGGTCGCGAAACTCGGCGGCGCTCTGGAAGCGCGCGAAGCGGTCCTTCGAGAGCGAATGTTCGACAACGGCATCGACGGAAGGCGAGATCGCGTGGTTCAACGTGCTCGGCGGAGCCGGAATCTGGTTGACGTGCTGGTACGCGACGGCCACCGGGTTCTCGCCACGAAACGGCGCCTGGCCGGTGAGCATCTCAAACAGCACGACGCCTGTGGAATAGAGGTCGGTGCGAGCATCCACACTTTCACCGCGAGCCTGTTCCGGCGAGAAGTACTGGGCCGTCCCGACGATGGAGCTGGTCTCGGCGATGGTCGCCGACGATTCGGCGATCGCGCGCGCGATACCGAAATCCATGACCTTCACCTGCCCGTTCGAGGCGATCATGATGTTTCCCGGCTTGATGTCGCGATGCACGACGCCGGCGCGGTGAGAGTACTCCAGCGCGGTCAGGATCTGACCGGTGATGCGCACCGCCTCGTGCTCGGGCAGCGGACCCTCGGCGATGATGTCCTTGAGTAGCCGACCGTCCACGTATTCCATGACGATAAACGGGATCTGCGCCTCGTTGCCGCTGGGGTCGAGAACCGTCTCCTCACCGGCATCGAAGATGCGGACGATTGTGGGATGCGCCATCTTGGCGGCATCCTGGGCCTCGCGACGGAACCGGGTGCGGAATGCGGGATCGTTGGCGAGCGCAGGCTTCAGTAGCTTGATCGCCACCTTGCGTCCGAGACGCGCATCGGTTCCGAGGCGGACATCCGCCATGCCGCCGCGGCCAATGAGGGCACCGATTTCGTATCTGCCGGCGAGCAGGCGTACGCGCTGATTCACGCTGTCTGTCACGATCCGTCTCCCGTAAATTGACTCCGGTTGCCATCACGAGTGTAACCGGTCGTTCTATGCGTCCCGTCAGTCCACAGGTTGACTCGCGTCGCGGGGCTATGGGCCGATGGGAAGGCTCAGCGCCGGAGACGATGTTGACTGGATGGCCGTCGAGCCCGTTCCGCAGATGGCGGTGTAGGTGACAGTGGTGGTTCCGGTGCTGCCGAGGTTGATCGTCTCGCCAGCCTCGGCCGGCGTGATCGGGTTCGACTCGGACGCCGTTCCGTTGGTCACCGTGACGTTGTAACCGGACAGGATCCGGTCACTCGGGCAGCCGGTGTAGTCGACCCACGAAACCATCACCGCGTCATTTGCGGAGTATGGGCCGCCGGGGGACGCGGTTGCAACGGCGGGAGCGGGCGGCGGAGCGACCGCGGTGTAGAAACTCACATTCACCGTGGTGCCGGGCGCAAGGTTGCCGACCGGCTGGACCGTCTCTGCTGTTCCGACCTGCGACGAGGTCGAGGCCGAATCGCCATCCGTGGCGTTGAGGACCAGGTGCTTGCTCGTGAGGATGTCCTGGACCTGTTGCTTGGTCTTGCCGAGAATGTCGCTCTCCTGGAGCTGGACGAGCGTGTTCGTTGGAGTGGGCGTCGAGCTCGGCGTTTGAGATGTCGTCGGGCTGCCAGTCGGTGTCGGACGACTCGGGTTGCCGAGCAGGGCGATGATCGTGCCGACCAGGACGACGGCGAGCAGGGCGACGAGAGCGATGAGCGGCCACGTCCACGGATTGCGCCGTTTCGGCCCCTCGGTGGATGTCGGCAACGTCGCGGTCGATGGCAGAAGGCGAGTCGCGGTCGTCGGATTGCCGTAGTTCGCGCCCACAGCCGCGGCGAGTGAACCGGTGCCAATAATTCCCGGTACGGAGGTGGCGGCGGCCGCGACATCCCCGCGACGGAGTGCCTGCGCAGCGCGAGCCAGGTGAGCGGCGGACGCCGGACGATCGGCGGGGCTCTTCGCGATTGACGAGTAGACGAGGTTGCGCACGGGTTCAGCGATCGTGGCGGGCAGCTCGGGCGGTGTCTCGTTAATCTGCGCCATCGCGATCGCCACCTGCGACTCGCCCGTGAACGGACGTCGTCCGGCCAGCGCCTCGTACGCGACGATGCCGAGGGAGTAGATGTCCGTCGTGGGAGACGCGGGATGACCACTCGCCTGTTCAGGCGAGAGGTACTGCACCGTACCCATGACCTGGCCGGTTGCGGTCAGCGGGACCTGGTCGG
>JAUZFP010000121.1 GCA_030838475.1 Actinomycetota bacterium | reverse complement strand
CCGGGACCGGCTCGACGACGTGCTCGGCATCGTGCTCACCCACGGTCACGAGGACCACATCGGCGCCGTGCCCTACCTGCTCAAGCTGCGGCAGGACATCCCTCTGATCGGCTCCACTCTCACGCTCGCGCTGGTCGAGGCGAAGCTGAAGGAGCATCGGATCACCCCGTACTCGCTCACCGTCAAGGAGGGCCAGACCGAGAAACTCGGCCCGTTCGAGCTCGAGTTCATCGCGGTCAATCACTCGATTCCGGATGCGCTCGCCGTCGCCATCAAGACCAAGGCCGGCGTTGTCCTGCACACCGGCGACTTCAAGATGGACCAGCTGCCCCTGGATGACCGGATCACCGACCTGCGCGCGTTCGCCCGCCTCGGCGAGCAAGGCGTCGACCTGTTCCTGCCGGATTCGACCAACGCCGACGTCCCCGGTTTCACCGCCCTCGAACGCGAGATCGGTCCGGTCCTCGAGAACGTCATCGCGAAGGCTCCGCGCCGCGTCATCGTCGCAAGTTTTTCGAGCCACGTTCACCGTGTCCAGCAGGTTCTGGATGCCGCGGTCGCCAACGACCGCAAGGTCGTCCTCATGGGCCGCTCGATGGTGCGCAACATGGGCATCGCGGCCGACCTCGGCTACCTGAAGGTTCCGGATGGCGTGCTCATCGAGGCCAAGAAGGCCGCCGACATGCCCGACAACAAGCTGGTCTACATGTCGACGGGCAGCCAGGGCGAGCCCATGGCCGTCCTCGCTCGGATGGCGAACCTCGAGCACCAGATCGAGGTGGGCAAGGGCGACACTGTCATCCTCGCGTCCAGCCTGATCCCGGGAAACGAGAACGCCGTCTACCGCGTGATCAACGGCCTGATGAAGCTCGGCGCGACTGTCGTACACAAGGGCAATGCGAAGGTGCACGTCTCCGGTCACGCGGCCGCGGGGGAGTTGCTGTACGTCTACAACATCCTGAAGCCGAAGAACGTGCTGCCGGTCCACGGCGAGCAGCGCCACCTGGTCGCGAACGCGAACCTGGCGATGCAGACGGGCGTGCCCGAGGAGAACACCATCATCGGCGAGGACGGCACTGTCATCGACCTGAAGGATGGCGTCGCGACGGTCGTCGGCCAGCTCGACCTCGGCTACGTCTACGTCGACGGATCGAGTGTCGGCGAGATCACGGATGCCGACCTCAAGGACCGCCGCATCCTCGCCGAGGAGGGCTTCATCTCGATCTTCGTCGCCATCGACATGCAGACGGGCCGGGTCATCGTCGGCCCGGAGATCCAGGCCCGCGGTTTCGCCGAGGACGAGGATGTCTTCGACGAGGTCAAGCCGCAGATCATCAAGGCGCTCACCGATGCGTCCTTCAACGGCACGCGGGACGTGCACGCGTACGCCCAGGTCATCCGCCGAACCGTCGGTCGCTGGGTCAACACGCAGCACCGGCGTCGCCCGATGATCATCCCCGTGGTTATCGAGGCGTAGGCCCAACTCGGGTCGAGCCTGTCGAGACCGGATGACTAAAAGTCATCCTCCCGACTGGTTTCTCTCCGGTAGAACGCTCTGTACGCTGACGTGAGGTTCTATCACCCCCGGAGGAACAGTGGGCGTCTGGCGCAAGTGGGTTTTCCCGATCATCCGAATTCTCATCTTTTGCGCGATCTCGGTCGCGCTGGTGAAGATCGCGTTCTTTGGGGGCGTCGCGCAGCCGCAGAGCGCGGCGCATCCGACCGGGGAGATCACTGAGCCGCAGGTTCAGGTTGGGTACGGCAACGTCAACAACACGGTTCACGTGGACGGTACGGTGGCCGCGGATGCCGCGGTCCCGGTCAAGGCGACGGCCGGGGGTAACGTGGTCAAGCTGCTGGTCGTGGCGGGCGCGCAGGTCTCGTCCGGGACCCCGATCCTGACGATCAAGTCGGATACACCCGGGTCCCAGCACGCCGACGGCAGCGTCGGGCCCGACATCATCCGCCCCGTCACGGTGACGGCGACCGCGACCGGCACTCTGTCCGCGCTGCCGGTCATCGCGGGCCAGACCGTGTCTGTCGGGGATGCGGTGGCGCAGATCGCACCGCCGTCGTTCTCGGTGTCCGGCACGCTCACGCCGGCCGAGCTCTATCGCCTGCTGAACCAGCCGACCGAGGCGACTGTGACGATCACCGGCGGTCCAGCACCGTTCACATGTACTGGTCTTACGATCGCGGCGACGCTAGCCGGGGCAGGCCCCGGTGCCGGTGCGGGCGACGGCTCGAGCTCGTCGGGATCCGCATCGTCGAGCGGAACATCCGTCAGCTGCGCGGTCCCATCGACGGTTCGCGTCTTTAAAGGCCTGCAGGCCAAACTCGCGATCCCGGGCGGTTCGGTCAAGCACGTGCTCGTCGCGCCGGTCACCGCGGTCGAAGGGATCGCGGATGTCGGTGACGTCTACCTGGTCTCGGCCAGCGGGAAGACGGTCAAGACGAGCGTGAAGCTCGGACTCAACGATGGCTCGAAGGTGCAGATCCTCAGCGGGCTGAAGGAGGGTGACTCGATCCGCGAATTCGTGCCGGGCGCGAAGGTCGACCCGAACACGAGCGGGTGCGACGGTCCGGTGCCGGTCGGTGTCGTCTGCGGGCAGGGCTAGCGGATGCCGCTCCTTCGCCTCACCGGAGTCACACGAGTTGTCGAACTTCCGGATGACGCTCCGCTACACATCCTGCGCGGTCTCGATATCGAGGTGTCGGTCGGCGATCACGTAAGCATCGTGGGCCGGTCCGGTTCGGGCAAGTCGACGCTCCTCAACATCCTCGGACTGCTCGATGCGCCGACATCCGGAACCGTGGAATTCGACGGGAGGCTCGCCAGCTCGCTCTCGGCCAGGGAGCGCGACATTGCTCGCGGTCGCGAGATCGGCTTCATCTTCCAGCAGTTCAATCTTCTCGGCGGGCGAACCGCCCTCGAGAACGTCATGGCTCCGCTGATGTACGCCTCGGGGAGCCAGTTCTGGCGTCGGCGGGAGATCGCTCTGGACATGCTCGATCGGGTCGGTCTTGCGGATCGCGCCGGCACGATGCCCGAACTCCTTTCCGGTGGCGAGCAGCAGAGGGTGTCGATTGCCCGCGCGCTCGTCAGGGGCCCGCGATTGATCCTGGCCGATGAACCGACCGGAGCACTCGATATCGAGACCGGTGCGGCCGTGATGGCCCTGCTCGACAGCGTCGCTGAGACGACCGGTGCCGCGCTCATCACGATCACGCACGACGCCAACGTGGCGGCACTCGCGCGTCGGCATTTCCGCCTCGACCGCGGCGTGCTTACTCCCATCGACGTCCAACGGGTTATTGCGCTCGCGACAGAGGGCGTGACCCTGTGAAGGCCTGGACCAGTATAATCGCCGCCGACATTGAGGCGAGGCAGGAGCTGCGCATCCATCGCACCCGCGTGCTGCTCAGCCTGATCGGCGTCGCGGTCTCCGTGTGTTCGATCACGGGTGTGGTCGCACTGACCGGAATCGCCGAGGAGGCGAACACCGAATCGCAGGAACGGGGCGGCGGCCAGCCCGCGAACCTGTCGATCTCCGTGAGCTCGCCAGGCACGGTGCAGCCCACCTATGCC
>JAUZFP010000011.1 GCA_030838475.1 Actinomycetota bacterium | reverse complement strand
TTGCCACCACAAATGGGGGTGCCACACCGGTCGAGGAGGGCACAAACTTCCGGATACGGTTGAAGAGCAATCAGAGGGGTGCGCCGCAGAATCTGCGCCGCCACAGTAATACAGCCGCAAAGCCACTCCGGTGGGGACGCGGAACGGCGTTTCACCCGAATGAACGACGCCGGGCAGGACCCAGGTAGTGCTCTTGGGAATTGCTAGACCGGGGGGTCGCAGGGGCCGCTGCACCGAACAGCGGCTCCGGCCCCGGGACTATCTTGGCGCCGCCGCCCCTGCGGCGCCCAAAGCGCGCTAGGAGTCGTTCCTGCGGCGCAGATGCGCCTTGGAACGCCTGATTCGAAGCTGCGCTTCGAATGCGCGCATTATTCCGGGGTGAGCCAGCCCTCTCGGACTCCGTAGCGACGGAGGAGGATGCGTGTGCCGACGTCGACGCCGACATCGCGGAACTTTCGTCGCGCTCGCTTGATGTAGGACTTGACCGTCTCCTCGGTCGTTTCCATTTCGGCTGCGACCTCCTTGATCGATCGCCCGGACGCGTAAAGAACGAGCGCGCGCTGCTCCTGCCGACCGAGGCCGGGATCGGGCGACGCGGCAAAGCTCGCAATGGCCTCGGCGAGTGGTGCAGACAGATGCGGCGTGCTGTCGGCGGCGGCGCGAATCGCTGCGGCGAGTTCGGCGGCCGAATCGGTCTTCGGCACGAAACCCATCGCGCCCGCGCGCATGGCCGCGGTCACCGAAGCCGAGTCCGCGTGCCTGCTCATGACGATCGCCGCGGTGCCGATCGTTCCCAGCGCCCTGAGCTTCGTTCCGACGGGAATCCCGTCCTCGAGGTGAAGGTCGAGCACTACAACATCCACCGGGAATTCCGGGTGCGCGATGAGGCCGGCCCAGCTTGTCTCGGCCACGACGACGGCGATGCCCTTGCTCGGTTCGTGGAGGCGCGCGGTGAGGCCGTCGAGGACCAGACGATGGTCGTCGACGATCGCCACCCTGATGGCGCCTTTCGGCTGCGCTCGTACCATGCTTGGCTCCCGTCTGCGAAAGCTTAGCTAACCTGACACAGACTCGTTTGTATACCCGAAACGGATTCGCGTATTCGCCTTCCGGGACTAGGAGCGCAGAAGCCGATTCAGGTGCGCACCAACCAGTTCATCCTCGATCAGGAACCCGTCGTGACCGAACGGCGACGAGATCACGACGACCTCACCCCCGTCGATCGTGGAGGGCAGCAGCTTCGCGATGAGTTCCTGGTGGGCGAGCGGAAACAGACGGTCGGAGTCGATCCCGAGGACGAGCGCGCGGGCGGTCACCGCGGAGAGAGCCTTGGCGACCCCACCGCGGTCGCGACCGATGTCGTGGGAGTTCATCGCATTGACAAGGGTGATGTAGCTGTTTGCGTCAAACCGACGGGTGAACTTGTTGCCGTGAAAGTCGAGATAGCTCTCGACGGCGTATCGGCCGCCACCGCCGAGCGGGCTGATCCCGCTCTGCCAACTGCGCTGGAATCGATCGTTGAGCTCGGTGGGGGAGCGGTAGTTCAGCAGGGCCATCCGGCGCGCGAGTGCGAGCCCCTTGGTCGGACCCTCGCCGTCCTCAGCACCGTAGTAGTCGCCGTCCGCAAATCTCGGATCGAGGTGAATGGCGTCCACCTGCACTGTGTTCAGTGCAATTTGGTCGGCGTTGCTTGACTCGGGGGAGGCCAGGATGCCGATTCGCTCGACCCGTTCCGGATAGCCGATCGCCCACTCGAGCGCCTGCATGCCACCCATCGAGCCGCCGATGACGGCCGCCCAGGCGTCAATACCGATGGCGTCACTGAACGCGACCTGGGCTGCGACCTGGTCGCGGATGGTGACGAACGGGAAGCGTGAGCCCCACTCGCTGCCGTCCGGGGCGCTGGAGGCTGGCCCGGTCGAGCCCTGGCAGCCGCCCAGCATGTTTGGCGCGACAACGAACCACTCGGTGGTGTCGATGGATTTGCCCTCGCCGATGATGCCACCCCACCAGCCGGCCGTCGGATGACCGACGCCGGCCTCGCCGACCGCGTGGCTGTCGCCGGTCAGCGTGTGCAGGACGAGTACGGCGTTGTCCTTGTCTGCGTTCAGCGTGCCGAACGTTTCGTACGCGATCCGGACATTCGGCAGTGAGTCGCCACGCTCGAGGGCGAGCGACCCGATCGACACGAATTGGCGGTCGCCGGCGGGGTCGCCCTCGCGCCATGCTCCGGTCGCGGGCGGCTTGCCGAGCAGCGCTTTCGCGTTCGCCTCGGTGATGAATGCCGAGGGTACGGAGTCCTCGGGAGTCTGCCAGTCCATGTCGGCCTCAAGTATCGCGGAATGCGGAATGCGCTGCCGTCGTGTTACGGCGGCAGCGCATTCCGGTGGGACTATCTAGGCGGTTGCTGCCGTGGCGCCGGCGGTGCGCGCGGCGGCGAGTCCGGCCTCGAGGTCGGCTTTGAGGTCCTCGACGTTCTCGAGTCCAACCGAGAGGCGAACCAGGCCAGGGGTGACACCCGTGGTGAGCTGCTGTTCCGGGGTGAGCTGTGAGTGGGTTGTCGACGCCGGGTGGATGATCAGGCTGCGCACATCACCGATGTTGGCGAGGTGGCTGAACAGCGTGACCGACTCGACGAGGGCACGACCGGCATCGACGCCACCCTTGAGCTCGAAGGAGACCACGGCGCCGACGCCCTTTGGTGCGTACTTGTTGGCGGCCGCGTACCAGGGGCTGGACGGCAGGCCCGAGTAGTTGACCGACGCGACGTCCGGGTGGTTCTCCAGCCACTCGGCGATCTCCTGGGTGTTCTGCACGTGACGCTCGATGCGCAGGGACAGCGTCTCGATGCCCTGGATGAGCGCGAACGCGCTGTCCGGTGAGAGCGAGGCGCCGGTGTCGCGCAGCAGCTGCACGCGAGCCTTGATGACGAACGCAATTCCGTCTCCGAGCACCGTGGTGTAGCTCGCGCCGTGGTACGACGGGTCGGGCTCGGTGAGGCCGGGGAACTTGTCGACGTGCTTCGACCACGGGAACTTACCGCCGTCGACGATGATCCCAGCAATGACCGTGCCGTGGCCGCCGAGGAACTTGGTGGCCGAGTGTACGACGATGTCGGCGCCGTACTCGAACGGACGGATCAAGTACGGGGTCGCGATCGTGTTGTCGACGATGAGTGGTACGGCATTGTCGTGAGCGACCTTCGCGACGAGCTCGATGTCGAGGATGTTGATCTTCGGGTTACCGATGGTCTCCGCAAACAGGAGCTTGGTGTTGGGGCGGATGGCCGCTGCCCACTCGGCCGCGTCGTCCTGGTCCTCCACGAAGGTGACCTCGATGCCGAGCTTCGCAAGCGTGTACTTGAACAGGTTGTAGGTGCCGCCGTAGATCGACGAGGACGAGACGATGTGGTCGCCCGAGCCCGCGATGTTCAGCACCGCGTAGGTGATGGCGGACGAGCCGGACGCGACGGCGAGCGCCGCGGTTCCGCCCTCGAGCGCCGCGAGACGCTGCTCGACGACATCGTTGGTCGGATTCATGATCCGGGAGTAGATGTTGCCGAACTCGGCGAGCGCAAACAGGTTCTTCGCGTGCTCGGTGCTGTTGAAGACGTATGAGGTCGTCTTGTAGATCGGCGTCGCTCGAGCGTTCGTCGTGGGGTCGGGCTGGGCGCCCGAGTGGATCTGCTTCGTTTCGAACTGCCAGTCAGCCATGGGGATCTCCTTGGAGGGTGGAATTGGTCTCTGGTGGACTCCTGCCCACTCGAGCGAGCTTAAGCAGGCACCCTGTGAGTGCCAATAGGTGACGGAAACACGGCGTAATAGATCGCTTGACAACGCAAAACTAGTTCTGCGAGAGTAGTCGCGTGTCCAGCATCCGTCTCTACATCCTCGATGCACTCGTGGTCGAGGGCCCGATGCACGGCCACCAGCTCCGGCTGCTGGCCGAGAAGGAGCACGTTCAGGAGTGGACGGACATCAGCGTTGGCGCCCTCTACGGTGCGCTGAAGCGGATGGCCGCCGAGGGACTGATCGAGGAAGTACGCGCCGAACGTGAAGGCGCATACCCTGAGCGGCAGGTCTACGCGATCACGGATGCCGGTCGCGTCTCGCTGGCGGTCGAAAAGCGCGATGCGCTCCGTGAAATCGTTGTGCGGCCCGATCCGTTCGACCTTGCACTGTCGCGCCTGGACAGGGACAGGCTCGACGACCTCGGCGACCTTCTCTCGGCGCGAATCTCGCACCTGAAGGCACTCCTCGAGGACACCGTCGCGCACAACACCTCGATCGACAAGTACCTGACCTTCACCGAAAAAATCGTCGTGAGGCACAAGACCGAGCGCCTCCGGGCCGAGGTCGCCTGGCACGAGCAACTGTTCACGCAACTACCGGAAATCATCGCCGACGAGTCGGCTCGAAAGGAACACTGACAATGTCCGAAACCGCTTCAGCTGCTCCACCGTCCCAGACCGCTTCACCACAGGCCTGGCGCGCCCTCATCGTGCTCCTTATCGGGATGTTCATGGCGCTTCTCGACACGACGATCGTCAACGTCGCTCTTCCGACCATCCGCGACAACGTGAACGGCGCCGGTCACCCCGCCGGCGAGGATGTGCTTTCGTGGGTCATCTCCGGCTACGCGCTGGCGTTCGGTCTCGCCCTCATCCCGGCCGGGCGACTCGGCGACCGGCTCGGTCACAAGTGGGTGTTCTTCACCGGCCTCGCGCTGTTCACGCTCGCCAGCCTGGCCTGCGGTCTGGCCCAGTCCGACGTGCAGTTGATCGTGTTCAGGGTCGTTCAGGGACTCGCCGGTGGCATGTTCGTGCCGGCGGTGACCGCCTTCATCCAGCTCCTGTTTCCCGGGCGCGTACGAGGCTCGGCCTTCGCCATCATGGGTGCCGTGATTGGCGTCTCGACCGCCCTCGGACCGATCATCGGCGGGCTGCTGATCCAGTGGTTCGGCACCACGGACGGATGGCGCCTCGTATTCGGCGTCAACCTGCCGATCGGAATTGTGGCGCTGGTTCTCGCGATCGCCCTGATTCCCGGGCACAAGCAGGTGCTCGCCATCACGGGTCACGCGGAGGAGTTCGCCAAGGCGGGCATCGACTGGATTGGGCTGGTCCTGGTGTCCGGCGGTCTCGTGGCAATTCTCGTTCCGCTGATCGAGGGACAGGACAAGGGCTGGCCGGCCTGGACGTTCATCACCCTCGCCGGTGGCGTGGTCCTCCTCGTGCTGTTCGGCTTCTGGGAGGTCTGGTACACCAAGCGCGGACTGAGCCCGCTCGTCCCGCCGCGGCTGTTCTCGCATCCGGCATTCACCGGGGGCACGATTCTTGCCCTGGTCTACTTCGCCGCCTTCACGAGCATCTTCTTCACCATTTCGCTGCTCTGGCAGTTCGGGCTCGGCCACACCGCGCTGGAGTCGGGCCTTGTCTCGATCCCGTTCGCAATCGGATCGATCATCGGTGCATCGCTGAGCAATCGGCTGGCGGAGCGGCTCGGTCGCACCGTCCTCGTGATCGGCACGGGCCTGCTGGCCATCGGACTACTCGCGATGTGGATCATCCTGATGAACGTCAAGGGAAGCGACCTCACCAACTGGGAGCTGCTGGTCCCGCTGCTCTTCGCCGGACTCGGCAACGGCCTGTTCATCGCACCGAACGCACAGTTCATCGTCGCGACCGTCAATCCGGCCGAGGCGGGCGCCGCGAGCGGCGTGGTCGCGACCATGCAGCGGATCGGTAGCGCGATCGGCATCGCCGTCATCGGAAGCGTCCTGTTCGGGATCGCCAACCTGACCGCCCTCCCGGCCGAGATCCACACCAAGGTCGCGGCCGCCATGCAGGCCGGCACGTACTCATCGCCGACCGCGGCGGCGGCGGCGATCTCGAAGTCCAGTCTCGCCACGCACTTCACGACGGCTGCCGCCGGCGCCATGGGGGTGAGCGTCATCTTCGCGGTCGTGGCGTTCGCGCTCGTGTTCGCCCTCCCGCGCCGGGTCTCCCAGCAGCGTCAGAGCTCGGGCCCGGCCACGTAGAGTTAACGCATGGTCAACCGACGTGTCGTCGTTACTGGAGCAAGTTCGGGTATCGGCGCGGCGACGGCGCGATTGTTCCGCCAACACGGCTGGGATGTCGTGGCCGTCGCTCGTCGCGAGGACCGGCTGAAGGCGCTCGCCGCCGAGACCGGCGCGGACTACTTCGTCGCCGACCTCACGCAACAGTCGGATGTCGATGCGCTGCGCGATTACATCGCAGCTGGAGGCGCGCTCCACGGCCTGGTGAACAATGCGGGCGGTGCTTTCGGGCTGTCAAGCGTCGAGGACGGCGACCCGGACGACTGGCAGCGCATGTTCGACATCAACGTGCTCGGCACCAAACGCGTAATCTCGGCGCTACTGCCGCTCCTGCGACGGGGCGCGGTGGATGCGGGCTCCGCCGACATCATGACGGTCACCTCGATCGCTGGTCACGTCGCCTACGAGGGCGGTTCGGGCTACAACGCCGCGAAGTTCGCTGAGCACGCGCTGGTCGCCGTGCTCCGCCTCGAGCTCAACGGCGAACCCATCCGCGTGCTCGAGGTCGCGCCCGGCATGGTGAAGACCGACGAGTTTTCGCTTACTCGATTTGGCGGTGACCAGGCGAGGGCGGACGCGGTGTACGACAACGTCCCGGAGCCGCTCACCGCCGAGGACATCGCGGACACCATCGTGCACACCATGGAGCTCCCCGCCCACATCAACCTCGACCTGATCACGATCAAGCCCGTTGCGCAGGCGGCGCCGCACAAGCTCACACGCGGTCCGCTGACGCCGAAGCTGTAATCGTCACGGCCTCGTCCGCGAGCGAATCGGCGAAGGCAAGTTTCGGTACAAGGAACAGCAGCACCGCCGCAACCAGCGCGCCGCATCCGCAGATCGCGAACACCGTGAGGTAGCCGCCCAGGGTCGGCGTGTCGTGACCAAGGAACTGCACCGCGCTCGACGCCAGAACTATGGCAAAGGTTGACGACGCGAACGATCCGCCGATGGTTTTCGTCGTGTTGGTCAGCGCGGTCGCGACCCCGGTCTGTCCCCGTGGCGCTGCGGCCGCCGCAGCGGAGGGGAGCGCACCGACCAGCGCGCCCGACCCGAGTCCCGCGACGATCATGTTCGCGAGCGTCTCGACCTCGGTCGAGTGGAGGAGCAGGAAGTCGAGATAGCCGGCGGCGACGAAGAACGTCGCGATGATGAGCGCAATCCGCGGCGTCGTCCGGTTGGCCAGCAGCGGGAACAGAACCGCACCGATGATGAGCGAGATCAGGTAGATTCCCACGACGACGGTGATGCCCCCCGAGCTCAGCCCCAGCCCGGCGCCCGACTTCGGATCCGCGCCCGCAAACGTCGCGAGAGGCGTCTGCGCGCCGAGGAGGCTGATGCCCACGAGACCGGCCGTGATCTGGATCGGCCACATGTTCGGCTGGCGGAAGACGCGAATGTCGACCGCCGGATCCTTCCGTTTGAGCTCGAACAGGGTCCACGGAATGAATACCAGCACACCGATCGCCATCATGGCGTAGACCCAGAGCTGGTCGGGCCCGACGATCCGCAGGAATGCCAGTCCGCCGGTAATGAGGAGCAGCCCGAGCGTCAGCAGAATGAATCCGGGCGCGTCAAGGCTGCGACCCGGGAGCGGCTCAGACTCGGGCACGCCGAACAGGATCGCGAAGAATACGAGAGTGACCGCGATTGCGGGGATGAGCAGGGTCAGCGTCACGTTCCCGCCAAAGACGTCGATCAGGTTGCCGCCGGCGATGTCGCCGATGATCGCCCCCGTTTCGAGCGCGACTACCAGGAAGCCGGCGGCCCGACGCGTCTGCGACGCGCTTCGACCGCTGCGGCGACCCTTGTCGAAGATGAGCGCGACCTCGAGCGGCAGCCAGACTACGTAGAAGCCCTGCAGGGCGAACGCAACCAGGTACGGCCAGAAGCTATCCGCGAAGGGGAGCACCCAGGTTGCAAGCCCAGTAAGGATGGTCGAGATCAGCAGGATGCGCTTGTGCCCGAACATGTCACCGAGCTTCGCGAGG
>JAUZFP010000010.1 GCA_030838475.1 Actinomycetota bacterium | reverse complement strand
GGTGGAGAAGTACGGGAGTCCGGCGCCGGCGCCGAAGATGACAACCCGACCCTTCTCGAGGTGGCGCTCCGCCCGGCGCGGGATGTACGGCTCCGCCACCTGGGTCATCGAGATCGCGGACTGAACCCGCGTCTGCACTCCGGCCTGCTCGAGGAAGTCCTGAAGGGCGAGCGCGTTCATGACCGTACCGAGCATGCCCATGTAGTCGGCGCGACCGCGATCCATGCCGCGCTGGCTGAGCTCGGCGCCGCGGAAGAAGTTGCCGCCGCCGACAACGATCGCGACCTCGACCTCCTGTGCGGCCTCCGCGATCTCGCGCGCGAGGCTGGCGACGACATCCGGATTCACGCCCAGCGAACCACCCCCGAACGCTTCGCCCGAAAGCTTAAGGAGTACTCGGCGCTTCTTGTCGGTCATCGTTCTCCCTGGGGCGGCTGGGGGATTAAGGCTCGGTCAAGGTTACCGGAGCAAGACCCGCGATGAGTGTCTGCACTAGCGCACGAGCGTCATAGCGCGGGTCGGAGTCGCTGCCGACACAGAGGTTCCCGATTCCTCGCATGAGCCCGTACGGCGAGATCGCCGAACGAACCTCACCCGCGGTAGTGCCGGCAGCGAGCAACTGCGCGCAGACCGGCACCAGCCGGTCGATGATGGCTCGGTGCAGAACCTCGAACCGGACGACATCATTCTGGAGTGCTTCAGCCAATCCGTGCTTGGTGACCAGGAAGTCGACGATGAGGTCGGCCCAGGTCGCCAACGAGGCGAGCGGCGTTCCGCGGGTGAGCAGGTCGGTACCGACCCTCACGCACTCGTCGATCTGGTGTTCGTATACGGCAACGACGAGGTCCGCCCGGGTGGGGAAGTGACGGTAGATGGTTCCCATGCCGACGCCGGCCCGATCGGCAATCTCACGGACGGGCGCATCCACCCCGGACTTGACGAAGACGGCGGCGGCGGCATCCAGCAGGGATTGCTCATTGCGGCGCGCGTCGGCTCGCTTCGGGCGTTCGGTTCGCGCGGGATCCGCATTGGCGACGCTCACGACCCGGTCCCTTCTCCTGCTGGCATTGCTAAACGGAGCAGCGTTCCGTATAGTTTACGGAGCAGCGTTCCGTTTCCACATTCTGTCAGAGCTATACGCCCGCGTCACGCACATCGACCCAAAGGGAATAACAGATGCAGTACCGCACACTCGGACGCACCGGCGTCCAGGTCAGCACCCTCGCGCTGGGCACCATGAACTTCGGCCAGCTCGGCAACACCAGTCAGGATGATGCGACGGCAATCGTCGATGCCGCGCTCGCTGCCGGCATCAACCTCGTCGACACCGCGGATCGCTACAGCGACGGCCAGTCCGAGGAATTCGTTGGAAAAGCGATCGTCGGCCGCCGCGACGACATCGTGCTCGCCACGAAGTTTTACTCCCCCATGGGCACTGATCCGAATACCAAAGGGGCATCGCGCCGGTGGATCATTACCGAACTCGACAACAGCCTGCGCCGACTCGACGTGGACTACGTCGACCTCTACCAGGTGCATCGCTGGGATCCGACGACGAGCGACGAAGAGACGTTGTCGGCGCTGACCGACCTGCAGCGGGCCGGCAAGATCCGCTACTTCGGGTCATCCACGTATCCCGCCTATCGCATCGTGCAGGCACAGTGGGCGGCTCGCGACAACCACCTTGCGCGCTACATCTCGGAGCAGCCCAGCTACTCGATCCTGCAACGCGGAATTGAGGCACACATCCTGCCCGTCACCGAGGAATACGGGATGGGCGTGGTCGCCTGGAGTCCGCTCGCGTCGGGGTGGCTTTCCGGCGCGGTGCGCGAGGGCAAGCCACTCACTTCCAACCGGTCGGAGAAGACGCCGCAGCGATTCGACCTTTCGCGTCCACAAAACCGTGCACGGATGGATGCGGTCGAGAAGCTCGCCGCGGTCGCGGACGACGCGGGACTGACCCTCATCCAGCTCGCAATCGGCTTCGTGACCGCACACCCGGGCGTGACGAGCGCGATCATCGGCCCGCGCACTGTCGAACACCTCCGGTCGCAACTCGCCGCCGCGGAGACCGTGCTGTCGGCCGATATCCTCGACGCCATTGACGAGATCGTTCCGCCCGGCACCGACCTCGCGCCGGACGAGAAGGTCGATACTCCCCCGTCGCTCCTCGACGCGCCCCTTCGACGCCGGTAGTTCGCGCGCACGATCCGGCATGCCGCGCCGCCTGCGCGTAGCGTCGAAAGGAAGACAACGAAAGCCGCACGCATGCGCATCAGGCGAATTGAATTGCTCGCCACCGATCTGGACGGGATCGCCAGGTTCTACGGCTCCCTTCTCGAACTACCTGTCGCTCGCGAGTGTGACTCTGTCACGGTGACCATTGGCTGGTCGACGGTCGTGTTCCGCTTCGGCGACGCCCGACACGGCGCAATCCACATTGCGTTCACGATCCCGCGCAACCAGTTCGCAGAGGCGAAGGAGTGGCTGGCGTCGCGCGTCGACATCCTGTTATCGGATGGCGCGGACGAGTTCCCACTGGAGCGGGAACCCTGGCGCTCACGTTCGCTCTACTTTCGCGGGCCGGATGGCATCGACCTGGAGCTGATCACGCGTGACAACCTGCCAAACGATTCAACGGAACCGTTCAGCGGGAGGTCGTTGCTCAACGTGAGCGAGGTCGGTCGAGCGGTTCCGGATGTCCCGGCCGAGGTCGAGCGCCTCAGTCGCGACCTCGGTATCGAACCCTTTGGCAACTGGGTCGACCAGTTCGCACCCGTCGGGGATCAGGAAGGGCTGTTCATCCTCGTCAACGAGGGACGAGTCTGGTTTCCAACCGCAGATGCCCTCGCATTCGGCGAGCCCGACCAGATCTGGGTCACCAACGAAAAAGGAGGCCCGGAACAACGTGTTCCGAGCCTCCCGAATTCGTGAGAGTTACGCGCCGACCTTGAACCGCGCGAAGCCGGTGATGGTCAGCCCAGCGTCGATCGCGACCTTGGCGACGGAGAGCTTGTTGTCCTTGGCGTAGTCCTGCTCGAGCAGGGCGACCTGCTTGTAGAAGGCGCCAATACGACCCTCGACGATCTTCGGCAGCGCAGCCTCGGGCTTGCCCTCGGCGCGCGTGACCTCCTCGACGATGTGACGCTCGTTGTCGACCGCAGCGGCCGGAACGTCATCCTTCGAGAGGTATTCCGGGTTCGCGAACGAGATGTGCTGCGCGATGCTGCGAGCGGTCTCCGCGTCATCACCCGTGTAGGCGAGAACGACACCGATCTGCGGCGGCAGGTCCTTCGACGTGTGGTGCAGGTAAATCTCGAACCTGTCACCGGTCAGGCGAACCAGCTGGCGCAGCTCGACCTTCTCGCCGAGCGTCGCCGCCTGCTCCTCGATGACGGAACCAACGGTGCCGGCGCCGGCCTTGACGGCGAGCGCCTGGTCGATAGTCTCCGCGCCGGAGTCGGCGAGCGCCTGGATGACGGTCTCGGACAGCGCAACGAACTTCTCGTTCTTTGCGACGAAGTCCGTCTCGCAGGCGAGCTCGATCATCGTGACGGCGGTTGCGCTGTGCACGGTGGCGATCAGGCCCTCACTGGTGGAGCGGTCCGCACGCTTCGCGTTGCTCTTCGCGCCACGGATGCGGAGCAGCTCTACGGCCTTCTCCTTGTCACCGCCGGCCTCGACGAGTGCGTTCTTGGTCTCGACCATTCCGGTGCCGAGCTGCTCGCGCAGCGCCTTCAGGTCCTCAAGGCTGAAATCTGCCATGAAACTCTTCCTCTACTTCTTGGCGGCGGGCTTTGCGGCCGCTGCCTTTTTGGGTGCCTTTTCTGCGTCGGTTGCGTCGGCCTCGATCTTGGCTTCTGCATCGTCATCCGACTCGACGTGGTGCTCGACAACGAGCTCCGGGTCGGCCGTCTTCTCGTGCTCGGCGACAACCGCATCCGCGTCGTTCTCTTCGGTGGGCTCCTCGGCGACGATTGCGGCGATCTCCTCGGCAACCTCCTCCTTGGAGGTGACGGGCTGGATCTCCTCGTCGACGGCCTCGATCTTCTCGGCCTCGGTGCTCGGGGTCTCCGACGCTGCGAGCAGCTCGGCCTCCCACGCCGCCAGCGGCTCAACCTCTCCACCGGCTTCCGGCTTCTGGTGACGCTGGATGAGACCCTCGGCGGCCGCATCCGCAATGATGCGGGTCAGCAGGCCGACCGAACGGATGGCGTCGTCGTTCCCCGGGATCGGGTACTGAACTTCGTCGGGGTCGCAGTTGGTATCGAGGATCGCGATGACCGGGATGCCCAGCTTGTGCGCCTCGTCGATGGCGAGGTGCTCCTTCTTGGTGTCGACGACCCAGATCGCCGAAGGCGTCTTCGTGAGGTTACGGATACCGCCGAGGCTCTTCTGCAGCTTCACCAGCTCGCGCTTCTGAATGAGCAGTTCCTTCTTGGTGTAACCGCGGGTCGTGTCGTCGAAGTCGACCTCCTCGAGCTCCTTCATGCGCGCGAGGCGCTTGGAGACCGTCTGGAAGTTGGTAAGGAGTCCACCGAGCCAACGCTGGTTCACGTAGGGCTGGCCGACGCGGGTCGCCTGCTCCGCGATGGAGCCCTGCGCCTGCTTCTTGGTTCCGACGAAGAGGATGGTGCCGCCGTGGGCGACCGTCTCCTTGACGTAGTCGTAGGTCTTGTCGATGTGCGCGAGGGACTGCTGCAGGTCGATGATGTGGCTTCCGCTGCGCTCCGTCAGGATGAATCGCTTCATCTTCGGGTTCCAACGACGGGTCTGGTGTCCGAAGTGGACTCCGCTGTCGAGCAGCTGGCGAATGGTGACGACGGCCATGGCCGACTCCTTAATCTGGGCAGCCTTTGGCCGCCCTACTCAGTTGTTATCCGCACCGTTTGGCGCGAAACCTGGTGTCCGCACACGACCACGCGATCTCGACAAGCTCGATCCGAGGATGAACTGTTGGGAAAGACTGGGTGGATGTGTGCATTCCATTGACGGAATAGCGGACACGCGTAGTCATCCGATGGAGCTGGATGCTTCGTCAAGGGTAGCACCGCTCCCCCACCGGCCGCATTTCGGGCCGGTTGTGCGCGCTTCGGGCATCACTCGCGCCCCGCCCGCCGCTCTTTACCCACGATGAGTGGATGCTCCGACTCGCGCTTCTCATCGGCCTGGTGATCGGCGGTATGAACGTTGGCTCGCCCGCCGCGGCGACCGAACCGCGCTGGGCGTGGCCGGTGCGCGGAGCGCACCAGATCGTGCGGCCGTTCATCGCTCCCACCACCCAGTATTCGGCTGGGCATCGCGGCATCGACATTGCCGCGAGCGGATTCGTCTATGCGCCGGCCGACGGGGTGGTGCATTTCGTTGGGTTCGTCGTCGACCGCGAGGTCCTCTCGATCACTCACCCCGGCGGTGTCCTCTCGAGCTACGAGCCCGTGAGTTCGACCCTGGCGGAGGGCGAGCGGGTCACCCGCGGGCAGCCGATCGGAACGCTGGAGGCTGGCCATTGCGCCGCGCTATGCCTCCATTTCGGAGTGCGAATCGACGGCCAGTACGTCTCGCCGATGCTGTTCCTCGGCGGCATCCCGCACTCCGTACTCCTGCCGACCCGCGGACTTGGTGCTAACCCGGCAGGGTCTCCCGCAACTCGCCGTCCGGGCGCAACTCGAGCCAGCGCGAAAGATCAAGCCTCGCCAGGAACACGCCGTCATGACTCACCACAATCAGTCCGCCCCGATAGCTCGTCAGCGCGCTTACCAGCTGGTCTACGCTGCCGAGGTCCAGATTGTTGGTCGGCTCGTCGAGGATCAGCAGCTGAGGCGGTGGATCGGCCAGCAGCACGCGTGCGAGCGAGACCCGGAACCGTTCTCCGCCCGACAGCCCGCGCGTCGGACGATCCACGGAGTTCCCTCGGATCAGGAACCGAGCGAGCCGGTTGCGCACCTCACCGGGAGGGACCGACGGGGCCGCCGCACGCACGTTGTCGAGCACGCTGGCATCGTCATCGAGTGTGTCGAGACGCTGCGTGAGGTAGCCGATGCGATCGGTGTAGGCCAATGCGGTCGCACGACCAGACCGGGACGACTCCGGGTGAACGAGCGCGTCCAGCAGCGTGGTCTTGCCGACGCCGTTGGCGCCGATGAGTGCCACCCTCTCGGGTCCCTGGATGACGAATTCGCGGTTCGTTCCCGCCAGGAGCGCGAGGCGTCGACCCGTGCCGACATCGGGATCCGGCAGGTCGACGTGAATCTGGTCATCCGAGCGCACCCGGCGCTCCGCGACATCCAGGGACTGGCGGGCATCCCGAAGCTTTCCGTCCAACTCCGTTCGCAGCCGGCCCGCGGAGACCTCCGCAGCCGACCTCCTGCCGTGCGCCACAATCTTCGGCACTCGCTTCTCGACCTGGGCCTTGTGTGCCATCCTCCCCCGCGTGGCGAGCTTCAGCTCGGCCTCGATGCGTTGCCGCTTCTCGACCTTCACGACCTGCGAGGCGGTGCGCTGCGCCTGTTGGGCCGCGCTTTGCTCCGCGTCCCGGTGGGCGACGAATTCGCTGTACGGACCACCGAAGATGGTGAGCTCTCCCTCATGAAGTTCGGCCGTGTCATCCATGAGCTCGAGCAGGGCGACGTCGTGGCTGACCACGATGAGTGCACCCTTCCAACCGGTGATCATGACCGCAAGCCGTCGGCGCGCATCCCGATCGAGGTTGTTGGTTGGCTCGTCGAGCAGAACGATAGGTGCTGCGCGAAGTCGCAACCCGGCCACCCCGAGCAGCACCGTCTCCCCACCGGACAGCGCGGAAACGGGTCGGTCAAGCGCGCCCTCGTCGAGGCCAGCGCTCCGCAGTGCCTCCCCGGCTCGCGTCTCGATATCCCAGTCGTCGCCGATCACGTCAAAGTTTTCCGCGGAGGCGTCCCCGCTCTCGATCGCGCGCAGCGCACCGACCTTCGATCGAACTCCGAGCAGGTCGGCGGCCGTGGCCGTCGTGTCGAGAGTGATGGTCTGCGGAAGGTAGTCGACGTCGCCAAGGGTCGCGATGGTGCCCGCGGTGGGCAGAATCTCGCCGTGGATGAGTCGAAGCAGGGTGGACTTGCCGGACCCGTTGAGCCCAATCAGTCCTGTACGACCGCGACCAAACGTCGCGCTGATACCGCGCAGGGCATCGGTCCCGTCGGGCCACGTGAACACAACGTCGGTCAGGGTGATTGCAGGTGTTGCAGAAAAAGAGGACATGCGGCTCCCAAGTGGTCAGTGAATGCACTGACACGGAGCCGCAGAAGATGCGGTTCGACGATTGTCAGCGCGTTAGGACGAACGCGAAACCGTCGAAATCTTCACTGGAGATTACCTCACACTAAGAAATGGGAACGCGTTCAGTTTCGCAGGCGACGCCGCGTCCCGCAACCCGACGCCTACGCGCGCGGATGCGCGTTTCGATAGCTCTCCTTGAGACGCTCCGTCGAGACGTGCGTATAAAGCTGGGTGGTGCCGAGACTCGCGTGTCCGAGCATTTCCTGCACCGAACGCAGGTCGGCCCCGCCATCGAGCAGGTGGGTGGCGGCCGTGTGCCGCAGCGTGTGCGGTCCCGCCGGCCCGGAGCCGGGGAGTTCCGCGAGGAGCCCGGCGATCAGTTCGTAGACGGTTCTCGTACCGATCCGTTTGCCGCGGGCACCAAGGAACACGGCTTGCGTCGGATCGGTCAGGAGTTCGTGACGGTGACGCTCGTAATCCACTATCGCCCGCTGGGCAGGCGAGCCGAACGGAACGACGCGCTCCTTGGACCCCTTACCCGTCACGCGCACGGTGAGGCGACCGAGGTCGACGTCGCCGAGGTCGAGCCCGACGAGTTCGCTCACGCGGAGTGCGGATGCGTAGAGCAGCTCGACGATGGCAAGATCGCGAGTGGCGATGGCGTCACCGTCCTGCGCGCGCTCGACGAGTCCGGTGAGCAAGCCATCGATCTGGGGCCTGGTGAGAACGCGGGGCAGGTGGTGGTCGGCCTTGGGCGCGCGCAGCCGGGTACCGGCATCCGTCGGCGCCGCGCCGGTTCTCGCGAGCCAGCTCGAGAAGCTGCGAACGGCGGCCGATCGCCGAGCCAGCGTCGATTTCGCGAGCCCCGCCTTTGACCCGTCCCAGAGCCAGTCGCGAAGCAGCTCGAGGTCGAGTGCGTCGGTCGTCTGGACTCCGCGGGTGCTCGTGAACCGCTCCAGGTCGGCGAGGTCGGCCGAGTACGAGCGGACGGTGTGCACGCTGAAACCACGCTCGGCGGACAAGTAGACCGCGAAGTCGCTCACCGCACATTCGAGAAGCACACTCTCATGGTCGCGCAGAAGCATCCACCGGCGTCGCAGGCGTGCCGTGTTCGACATCGCCGGCGGTGGGCACGAGAGGCACCGCGACCAGCGCACACAACCCGGATGCGACGAAGGTGAGCGGGTAGCCGACCACCCCGATGAGCAGCCCGGCCAGCGGCCCGACGAGGGATGCACCGATCCACTGGCCCGTGTTCTGGGCGCCGAGGGCGCGACCGGACCAATACGGGCCGGCGATCTCGGCGACCGCCCCAAACGCGAGCCCGTTGTCGGCGACGGAGATGGTCGCGGCGACGATGAGCACGAAGGCGGCAACGGGTGTCACGATGAGCCCTACCGCGGCGAGGAGGAGCATGGATGCGACGGCCGCTAGTGCGACCCAGCGCAACGGTCGCATCCGGGTCCCCAGTCGGTCGCTCCAGACGCCGACCGCGATGCGTCCGAAGGATCCTATGAGCTGCGCAAGCCCGACGACCAGGCCCGCGACCACCGTCGGAACCTTCTCTTCGGAGATCAGCCAGATCAGACCGAAGGTCGAGATCGTGAACTGGGGCACCACGAGCAATACGGATACGAGATGGATGCGCACAAGAGTGCGGTTGCCCCGATACGGGTTCACCGGCTTTGTGGCCAACTCCGAGTGCGGCACGCGCGCAGGGTCACGGATGCCGACGGCGCAGGCGATCGCGAGGATGCCGCAGAACATGACGGACACCAGCAGCGCAGCCTCAATGCCAGCACTCTCGGCGAGTGGGGGCACGATGAACGCCGCCAGCGCGACGCCGAGAGGCTGGGACATCTGGCGGATCCCCATCGCGAGCCCGCGACGATTGCGCGGAAACCAACCCACCACAAGACGGCCGCTCGCTGGACTCGAACTCGCTCCAGCGATTCCGCCCAGCACGAGAAAGGCGCCAAGCACTCCGAAGTTGGTCGTGAACAGGGCGGCCCCTGCGGCAGCGATGGCGGCGAGCGCGAGCCCGCCCGAGATCACCCAGCGTTCACCGATGCGATCGGCGACCGCGCCCCAGGCGACCAGCGCCACAACCATGCCGACGGTCGTCGTTGACGCGACCAGCCCCGCGGTCGCGAGCGAGAGCCCGCGATGAGTGTGCAGTTCGGGAATCAGGAAAGCGGGAGTGCTGACCAACATTGAGGTCGCCGTCTGGGCGAACAGCCCGAGCGCCAGCATTCGCCAAGGTTTGGTGCCGAGCGGTTCGCTGGTCATGGGTGCCTTTTCGATCGCTACGCTATGGGATACCATATTGGTATACCACAGTGCAGAGAGCAGCAAGGAATCAGCCGATGACCGACCAGAGTTTGCACGGCCGCATCCGGGCAGCCATCCTCAGTCTCGATCTTGCCCCGGAGCAGCGACTGAGCGAACGCGGTCTCGAGCCCGACTTTGGCGCATCCAGAACTCCGATCCGGGCGGCCCTGATGCGGCTCGAGTCTGAGGGGCTCGTGCAGCGCGATGGTAAGAACTGGATCGTCGCCCCGCTCAACCTTGAGGAGATACGCGTGCTCTACGAGTTTCGCGAGATCCTCGAAGCCGCCGCAGTGCGGTTCGCGGTCTCGCGCGCGTCCCGCGATGACCTCGAAGAGTTGCGAGAGCTGGCGAACTCAGCGGAAGCGGATGAGACGCCGGAGCACAGCCTCGACGCCGGGACGAGTTTTCACCTGGAACTGGCTCGCATCTCAGGCAATCCCTTCCTCGAGGACACGATGAGGAGCGTGCTCACCCGCCTCTATCGCACGCGCTGGCTCGACGTGCAGTCGGCCGAGTCGCGCGGTCGCGTTCACAACGAACACTCGGCGATTGCGAATGCGCTGCTTGCCGCCGACCCGGCTGCCGCCGAGCTCGCAACCCTTGAGCACCTCCGGGGAACCGAGACGCGACTGGAGCAGTCAATCACGGCCGATCGCCTTCGACTCAGAGCCAACGGAATCTCACTGCGCAGTACAGCTACCGCCCAATAGGACCTGAGCTACGGTTTGGCTGCTCCTAGACTTCGCCGCGGTTGAACGCCGAATCCTTCTTCGAGAACACCGCGCGCCGTTCCTGCGCCGACATTGCCTCGATGACGGCGCGGTTTTCGGCGGCAAACCCGGTGACCTCGGTGGCGGACAACAGCGGGATGACGGTGTGCACCACCTGCGACTCGTACACGCTCACGATGTTGAAGGCCTGGTTGGCATCCACCCCGGAGAGGAGTTTGGCACCGTCGGCGAGGTCCATCGTGTAGCAGGTCGCCGCCGCGACGGAGACGGGGATGCCCGCGAAGACGCTGTGGGTCGTATAGTGCAGGTGGCCGCCGATGATGCCGATCACGTCGGTGCCGCGCACCACGTCCGCGAGGGCATCCTGGCCCTCGAGCTCGAGCATCGCCATGGCCCAGAGCAGCGGCTCGGGGATCGGCGGGTGGTGCACAGCGATGAGGGTGCCGTGCGGCGCCGGGGTCGCGAGAACGCCCGCGAGCCACTCGAGTTGGGCGGGCTCGAGTTCGCCGTGGTGGTATCCGGGAACCGTGGTGTCGAGCGAGATGATGCGCAGGCCGCCGATGTCGTAGACGCGATCCTGCGGTGCCTCGGAGCCGTCGACGTCGAAGAGTTCCTTCGAGTACTGGAGCCGCTCGTCGTGGTTTCCCATCACCCAGATGACTTCGGCGCCGAGCTCTTTCGCGACGGGTTCGACGATCGCTCGCAGTCGCTTGTAGGCGTCGGGCTGGCCGAGGTCGGCGAGGTCGCCGGTGAAGACGAGTGCCTCCGGGTTGACTCCCGATTTGGTGAGTTGTTCGAGGGCGCGGCGCAGATTCTTCTCGGTGGTGACCGATCCGTAGAGCAGCGCGCCCTCGGCGAGAAAGTGGGTGTCGCTGATGTGGGCGATGGTGTGGAGCGGATCGGGGTGCTGTCCGAGTTGGGTCACGGGATAACGATAGGCCGCACATGGGCGGACACGTCCTAAGGTTGGGGAAACGAAACGCTAACTACCTGGGACTAGTCATGCCGATCGATAAAGAAATTGCGCAATTTGCGCACGCTTCGTCGTTCGCGGATTGGCTTGCGCAAAATCACGCCGATCACGCAGGCATCCGTATGAAGATCGCGAAACGTGGATCTGAGACCGCGACCGTCTCGTACGACGATGCCGTTGGCGTCGCGTTGCAGTTCGGGTGGATCGATGGGCCGAAGGCGTCGTTGGACGCCGATTTCTACCTCCAGACGTTCACGCCGCGACGCCCGAAGAGCATCTGGTCGAAGCGCAACGTCGATCGCGTTACTGCCATGATCATGGAGGGCACGATGAACCCGGCGGGCCTCGCGGAGGTGGACGCCGCGAAGGCTGATGGTCGCTGGGATCGCGCCTACGAGGGGCAGCGCGGGTCGAAGGCGTCGCCCGAGTTTCTAAAGGCGCTCAACAAGAATCCCGCCGCGAAAGCGTTCTACAAGACGCTGAACGCGGCGAATCGGTATGCGCTGTACTACCGGATCCAGAGTGCCGTGAAGCCGGAGACCCGTGAGCGCCGCATTGAGGCCTTCGTGGAGATGTTGGCCCGGGGCGAAACCTTCCACTGATCGAAACTCCAGCTAAATCAGGGCGGGCGGCGGCTTGCTTGGATCTTCGGGCTTCTTCTTGACCCAGCCGCGCTCGCGTTCGGCCACACGACCCTCGAGTTCGAGGGCGCCGAGAAGCGACTGCACGGCCGCAATGGACAGGCCGGCTCGGGCGGCGATGTCGGGGGTTTGGCGGGGTGAGGTGAAACTGAGGGCGTCTAGAAGGCGGGTCTCGTCGGGAGATGCAGCGGGGGTCTCGCTCCCCACCGGCACGGCCGATCGATTCTGCGAATCGCTCGGAACCGGCGGCGTGGGCCCAGGCTCGACCCGAGAGTTCGGTTGGTCACCCAGCAGCTCTGCAATCTCGTCGGCGTTGGTGACCAGCGTTGCGCCGTAGTCGCGGATGAGGCGATGGCAGCCGGCTGAGGCCGCACTGGTGACCGGACCCGGCACCGCGCCAATCGGCCTGCCGATCTCGGCCGCGTGACCCGCCGTGTTGAGCGATCCGGATCGCCAACCGGCCTCGATCACCGCTGTGGCCTGGCTGGCAGCGGCTATTAGGCGGTTTCGTTGCAAAAATCTCCACTTCGTGGGTGGCTGCCCGCACGGCAACTCGGAGATGACCGCACCCTCCTCGACGATGCGGGTCAGCAGCGCGTCGTGTCCGCTCGGGTAGAAACGGTCCACGCCACCTGCCAGAAATGCGATCGTCACGCCGTGACTGGCGAGGGCAGCGCGATGAGCCATGCCGTCGATTCCGTAGGCGGCGCCCGAAACGATGGCGTAACCGCGATCGACGAGACCCGCCGATACCTCCATGGTCACGTGCTCGCCGTAGCCGGTCGCAGCCCGCGCACCGACGATCGCGATCGAGGTGTCGAGCGCCGCGAGTGCCCGGTCGGTGCCGCGCATCCACAGGGCGATCGGCGCGTGCAGGCCGAGATCATCCATGCCGACGGGCCAGCCTTCGACGTCCGGAACGAGTAGTCGTGCTCCATAGCGCGCCGCCTGACGCACCGCCAGCAGCGCCGTCGCGGACTTGAGTCGCGGTTGCCAGCGTTCGATCGCCTGCTGGAACTCGCTCTCTGGGACACCGTCCACGCCGGCCTGCAGAATGGCGGCCGCCCACTGCGGGGCGGGCCAGCGTGCGACGACAGCGTCGAGGGCATCCGCTGCTCCGAGCGCCGCGACGACGAGCCCCGCGGTCCTGTCGCCGGGTTCCGCGATTCCAGTCCAGGTGGCGCGTGCGAACCGATCCCGGATCGCCTCCCTGTCCAGCGAGTTACCCGCAATCGCCCGCACCAGGGTGGCCACCTCGGCCTCGCCGAGACCAAACATGCTCACGTTGTCATCGCCTTTCGTAGGTAGAGCGCGCGACCGATGTGGTCGGCCGTGGGTGTGGTTACGCCGTCGAGGTCGGCCAGGGTCCAGCCCAGCCGAAGGACCCGGTCATACCCGCGCATGGTGATGCCGCCACGCTCGAGCGCACGATCGATGGATGCGGTGGTCGCGACCGGCAGTCGCACCTTCGGTCCGCGAAGCCATGCGCCTGGCACTTGCGAGTTGAGGCTCCACGGTGTGCTCGTGAGCCGTTCCCGCGCCACAGACCTGGCATCCGCGACGCGCTTGCGCGCACTCGCCGTGTTCATTCGGGAACCCGTCTCATCCAGTCGAAGCTGGGTGCTGGTGATCCGGTGAACGCGAAGCTGGATGTCGATGCGATCAAGCAGTGGACCGGAGACGCGCGCCAGGTAGCGTCGCCTGGCGAACGGCGCGCAGGTGCAGCTGGAGTCCTTTGCGCCCCACTGCCCGCACGGACAGGGGTTGGCGGCCATCACGAGCTGAAATGCGCCCGGGAAGTGGGCAACCGCGTTCGCCCTGTGGATCGAGATGACTCCCGATTCGAGCGGTTGCCGGAGCGCATCGAGTGCATTGACGTTGAACTCGGGCGCCTCGTCCAGGAACAGCACACCGTGCGATGCCCGCGCCGCAGCGCCCGGCCGGATGATCCCGCTCCCGCCGCCGATCAGCGAGACGGCGGATGCTGTGTGATGCGGATTCTCGAACGGCGGTCGGATGTTCAGGGTTCCCGCAACTGGGAGTCCGGCCAGTGAGCGGATCGAGCTCACCTCGATCGCGGCTTCCGGCGAGAGGTCGGGAAGCAGTCCGGGAAGCCGGGCGGCGAGCATGGTCTTGCCAGCACCGGGCGGTCCGAGGAGAAAAACGTGATGACCGCCGGCCGCGGCGGCAAGCATTGCTTCGACGGCATCCTCGTTTCCGATCACATCCGCGAGGTCCGTGCTTTCGGCGACAGTCTCCGCGTGAACCGACGCGAGGTGCACGGGTTCGACGATCTCGGGCTCGAGGTCGGCGCCGTGCCAGATCGCCGCATCCCTGAGCGAGGCAACGCCGACGACCTTGACGCCGGGAACGAGGGCGGCCTCGTCCGCATTGCCGGTCGGCACCATGACGGTGTCATAGCCGGCGCGAGACAGGGCGAGAACCGCGGGAAGGATGCCGACGATGGGACGGAGCCGGCCATCCAGCCCCAGCTCACCGAGATGCACGACCCGCTCGATCGAGTCAGCGCTCAGAATGCCGCCGGCCGCGAGACACGCAACTGCGATACCAAGGTCGAAGCCCGACCCGAACTTCGGTAGCGCCGCCGGCGAGAGGTTGACGGTGTATTTCTTGGTGGGAATCTCACAGCCCGAGTTGACGGCGGCGGCATGCACTCGGTGTTCCGCCTGCTTGAGGGCGGCATCCGGGAGCCCGATCATGATGAACTTCGGCAGCCCACTCCCGATGTCCGCTTCGATCTCGACGATGGCACCCTGCAGGCCGAGAAGCGCGACGGCGTGGGTGCGCGCCAATGTCAAAAGACCCTCTGGATGTGCTCGATCTCGACGAGTCCGCGCATGGGCGCCAGGATCGCGATGGCATCGATCCGAATGGCGAAGTGGTGGCCGGGATGCGCCTCACACCACGCGGCCGCGAGTCGTCGCAGCCGCGCGAGCTTCGCCACGGTAATCGCCTCGAGTGGATGACCGAAGGCGAGGCTCGACCGCGTCTTGACCTCGACGAACACGAGCTCGGAGTCCTTGGTGGCGACAATGTCGATCTCGCCCTGGGAGCAGCGCCAGTTGCGTTCGAGAATCTCGAAGCCTGAGGCGATCAGGTGGTCCGCGGCGAGGCTTTCGCCACGCCTCCCGAGTTCGTCCTTCGCTGCCATGGGAAGGAGTCTGTGCGAGAACCGTACCGCCGGATCTGGATTCCTGCACGAGTGTAGATAACTTCGCCCCCGCTGAAATCCGGCGGAGAGGTGTTACTTCGCGAGTCGCACCGTGGGGAGAGAAACACCCTGCTTGGGCATGGTGAACTGCAGTCCGGGGGCTAAGCAGCGGCAGCTGTTAACGGATATCCGGCGCCGCGAAGGGCTGCCTCTACAGCGCCGATGTATGGAGTGTCAGCGAGGAATAGCTGGATTTGCTCTTCAAGAAGAGACCGGACAGAAGTGGGCGCCATTTTCCAAAGATTGAACAGTCTCATTGCAGCGTTGACTTGATTCCACCGAGCTTCGGTCTTTTCCAACGAGCCCAGCCCGATATCGGTAACCGTTCTCACGCCGCGATAGCTCACAGCATGAATGAACCCTCCGACGAAGACAATATGTTCGCTGATCTCATCCTCGTAAGGGTTGACGTACGGTAGCGCGTCGTCCCATTTGTCACTCTTCTCGTTGTTGCACGTCTGGCACGCCAACGTGAGATTGTTCCATTCAACGACAAGCTCAGGGAAATGGTTTCGAGGCTTGAAGTGCTCTACATCGCCAAAAGACACCGCCGTGATATCAGCATCGCAGTAGGCGCAGCGCGCCGCCGTCTCGGTCTCGAGAGCCTTTCTGATCTCGGTGTGTCTCCACTTTGACGGAAGTGGTTTGACACCAGCGGCCCTGGCCGCAATGTATTCATCCCGCCAGTCGATTTCATGTTCCACCAACACTCGAGGGCAGGGGGCCTTTGTCAACGGCCTCATTCGGTCGAGCTCTCCAGCTCATCCGAAACCGTGTCGGTGACCTCCGGAACCGAGAACCGAATTCCGGCGCTACGCAATCGACGAGCCAACTCAACGAAGTCCTCGGGATTGAGCTGGCGATCAGCAAAGTCCCTCATGATCACGTCAAATTCCGACTCGGCCCAAAGAGGCAAAGTTGTTCCAACCCCCAGCACCTCACGAAGTACCTCGTCGGCCGTAAGCGCCTGCTCCCTCAAGTCCAGCGCTTCCGAGAAGACCCTTCCTTCTCGGTCTCGACGAAGGACATAGACGCTTGCATCTTTTGAAGACGTGACAACAAAGGGGCTGTGAGTTGCAACGATGAACTTCACGGATGGGAATGCCGAAAGGAGCTGAGGAAGGATCGATCTCTGAAGTGAGGGGTGAAGGTGATTTTCTGGTTCATCGAAACAAACGGTGAATGTGTCCGATTCTCTCGATTGAAGGTAAATCTGCCACGCAAGATCAAAGATTGCGCTCGCACCGCCCGAAGCTGCTTCGAGCGCGAAAGTCCCGCCCTTAGTCTCGACCAGAACTTCTGCATGATCGATCTGTAGTCGCGTGAACTCAAGGCTTGGCGGCAATAGCTTGCTCAAGATTTGTTGAAATCCAGTCCAGACAGCTGCGGCCTCCGTGTCGGGAACTAGAGCCGAGTTTCCTTCGCCGTAAATCGCGGCAGCTATCAACGACTCCTTCATTAGCAGAGCTGGGCTCTTTCGCTGGATGGCCAGATTTGGCATCTTCCATTGCCAAAGCTGTTGCCGATACTCCTGATTTATCTCTTGCGCATTCTTGAATCGTCCTGGCACGTTCTCCACCCGACCGTACGAAGGAACAATTCTGTGCGAGTCAAGCGAAAGACCCGGCACTTGTTGCTGATCCTTGAAAGTAACTCCAAACTCTGGCGCGCTTGACTGGCCCCATATGCCGATGTCACTCTCCTCGCCCGACGCGTAGATCAGCCGCCCGATTGATTCGAACTCCACGCCTACGTTCGGGTCCACGGGGCTCACATCCAATGAGGTCCAACGTGGGTCACGGCCCGCCAAGAATAGGAAATGTCCCTCAACCCAGGCGGGCGTTCCGACAAAGTTATTTTGAAATCCAAAATGAGATGCCAACACCGAAAGCAACGTTGTCTTGCCTGTTCCGTTCTCTCCAGTGAGGACGGTGAGTTGTTTCGAGAGATCAATGTCGACTTCTAGGAACTGCCGCCAATTGGAAATCTGGAGCCTCTGAAAACTGAGCGCGTCAGGCATGGCCCAAAGGTACAGGAGCACGTGGCGTCAACCAATCGAGGAGCCGAACTCGATCTTCGTTGAATGGGCTTGGCTCTGTATGCGCTCCGGATCGGACGCGCCAGATATCTTTGTGCCGTGAAGAAAATCGGAGGGTGGGTGCAGTCCAATCTGGGCGCGGCCATTGTGGGCGGTCTGGTAGTCGCCATCGTTTTCTCCGTTGGGTCACGAGCGATAAGCGACATCCCTCTCAGCACACTCGGTCTGGTTGCGTGCGTCGCGGTTGTGGTCGGCTTGATCGTGTTCAGTATTGCGAACCGTGGATGGCGAAATCGCACTTGGGGTTGGCTATTTGGACTACGGCTAACAACGCGTTTTCGTCGCGCGCGCGATCGCGAGTCCGCCTCCATTGATGGGTACGCGGATGGAACCGAATCCATGGTTCCCGCGGTTCGCCAACTTCAAAAACAAGTGGATCTTGCGGAAGCGGAGCGGGACAGTTCCAAGCAGGCCGCTGAGGACGCGATTGCGACGAGAGATCAGATCGTATGGGCTCCGACTACGGCACAAGCTACGCAACCCCCTCTGCCCCGTCCTCGCTGGAGGGTATTGCGAGCGTTTGGTTCCGATGCCGACGACTTCGACTTCAAGCTGATGAACGCCGTTCCTCGGAGCGTGGCCAAGGAAGTTCGACTCGAGAGCGACCAAGATCTTGTAATCCTCGACGCCGGGCATTGGGAAGACCTGTCTGGACCGACCAATGGGAGCTTTCGCGGTCGTATCAATGATCGTGGCCGACAGGCTGGTGTGCAGTTCACCGTGACTTGGTGGGACGAACACGGCGTACAAGACACGACCACGATTTACCTCGCGGGCCAGCCCGACAATCCGTTCTGAGCCGGCTACCGTTCGACATTTCGCACGCTAGTCGAGAGGCAGCGTTCCGCCCGGGCGAAGGCAACATAGTTGGTACCACGTCGATCGACGATTGGTCCGATCGAAGGGACCAGCCTTTCGCGCACGTCGGATTCGACGAATGACCAATGCATTCTGCATAGTGCCCGCCCGGTTGTCCCTTCGGACCTTCGCTCCTGTGTCGAAAATTTCGCGTGTGCCAGGAGTGGGAGATGAGTCACAGGTCACTGCAATCATGGGAACAGCGGTAATTCGCGACCCGAGGAGGATTCCCTACATGTGCGGACGTTTCGCTCTCGACAAGAAGACCGACGACCTCATCCAGGCGTTCGTGGCCGACGGCAACGACTTCGAAGACTGGCAGCCGCGCTACTCGATCGCCCCCACCGAGGTCACGCCAATCATCCGCGAGCGCAAACACAGCGACTCCGGCGAGGTGTCACGAACCATCGACTCGGCGGTCTGGGACTTCCACCCCGCCTTCATGCGGGACTCCAAGCGCCCGCAGTTCAACGCGCGCATCGAGACGATCGCGTCGAATGGCCTGTGGAAGGGTGCCTTCGCCGGCTCGCGCTGCATCGTGCCGATGCGCGGCTACTACGAGTGGACCGACCTCGAGGAGGACGGCAAGAAGGTGAAGCAGCCGTACTTCATCCACGGCGACTCCGGTGTGCTTGCTGCCGCCGGCCTCTACGCCGTTCGGAAGGTCGACAACGAGTGGGTCGTCTCGACGGCGATCATCACGCGGGAGGCACGGGACGCGTCGGGCCAGGTCCACGAGCGGATGCCGGCGTTCCTCATCCCGGACCTTTACGACGAGTGGCTGAACCCCGCGAAGCTCGCGACCGACGGCGAGCGGGAGCACCTCGTCTCGGTCCTGGAGGTCGTGTCCGAGCGCGTCGCATCCACCATCACGACCTACGAGGTCGACCGGCGTGTGAACAACAGCCGCGCGATCGACCCGTTCGACTCTGAACTAGTGGAGCCCAGCCCAGGCGAGTAGCGCGCCGACGGTCGCCGTCCCGACGGTCGAGACACCCGCGGTGAGAGTCGCGGCCGGCAGCCCGGCGAGCAATTCGAGGATGTCCACGCCCGCGTTGTGTCGCCGCTCCGCGCTGAGCTTCTTCGACAGACCCTTCGCAGGCTCCCCGAAGACCGCGGTGAGAACGTGGGCGAATTTCGTCGCCGGCACGGTCACTCGCTCCCTATTGAACGAGGTGTCGGTGTAGACGCCGACGGCCTTCAGGCGAGCGATCAGGGTCTCGCGCCAGTAGCGGTCCTCGACATTCAGCACCACGTTGCCGTCTGGTGGGAGAGACACGATCACGATGGCGTTTGCGAGGTCATCCAGCAGGTTCTCCTGGGACTGCGTGCGCACCCGGTAGCCGTAGACGAACGCGCTCACCTTGGCGGGCGTCACCTCGAGCAGCTGTGCCAGCTCAAACGCCGGCGCATCGACCGAGACAACGCCAGCATCCACCAGCGAGACGAACGCGAGGTAGTCGAGCTCGCTCTTCGAGAGTGACCCGAGAGGGGCACGCGAGAGGCCGGCGAGGTACGACTTCGCGAACAGCAGCCTGCCGCGGTCATCCAGATTCTCGAGATCACGCATAACTCAAGCTAAGCGCAACCGCCGACCGAACGACAGCGCCACGACGCGGTCCAGCAAATGTAAAACTTTCTTGACATTGGGTTGGGTGTCCCGTAGCTTCGCAATGTCAATAATCTTTTACATTTGAAGGAGTCACAATGTCATCCGGACAAAAAGGCGTGTGGATCGAGTTAGCGGTCGCCATCGCCACCTACGTCGTCTACGCGATTGTCGTCCTCGGCGAAGTTGGCCGCTCGTCCTGGGCGACCGTTCCGTACGCGCCACTCATGCTCTGGGCGATCGGCGCATCCGTTGTCGCCACGGTGATCGTCCGAACGGTCGTCGCCGCGATCGCGCCGAAGGATGCCGACAAGCGCGATGTCCGCGACAAACAGATTTACCGTTTCGGCGAATACACCGGCCACTGGGTGCTCGTCGCCGGCGCTATCGCCGCCCTGCTTCTCGCAGTCATCAAGGTCGACTATTTCTGGATCGCCAACGAGATCTATCTCGCGTTCTTTGTCTCTTCGGTGCTCGCGGCAGTCGCCAAGCTCAGCGCCTACGGTCGCGGCTTGCCCGCATGGTGAGGGCAACGCGGGTCACCAACTCGATCCGTGCCATGCGCGCCGAACACGGTGACCTGACCCAGGCCGAACTCGCCGAGCGCCTCGGGGTCACCCGGCAGACTGTCATCGCGATCGAGCAGGGGAAATACTCCCCAACACTCGAGATGGCGTTCCAGATCGCTCGCGTCTTCGGCGTCAGCATCGACGACGTGTTCAACTACCCGGAGTAGCGCCTACTCGTCGAGCGCGAGTTCCTTCGGAAGCTCCAGCTCCTTGGCAGAGAGCTCCTCGACGTTCACGTCTTTGAAGGTCAGCACACGGACCGACTTCACGAACCGGTCGGAGCGATAGACATCCCAGACCCACACGTCGGTCATGTTCAGCTCGAAGTAGAAGTCGTGCTCGGTGTCCCGGCGCTCCAGCGCAACCTCGTTCGCCAGATAGAACCGACGCTCCGTCTCGACGACGTAACGGAACTGCGAAACCACGTCCCGGTACTCCCGGTACAGGGCCAGCTCGACCTCGCGGTCATAGTCTTCGAACTCGTCTTCTTCCATGCTGGAATCAGTCTACGGGCAGGGCATCCCGGGAGTGCAGCCACGTCATTCTGTGCAGGGCACTCGGGCCGAGTGAGTCGATGGCCGCGTAGTGCTCGGTCGAACCGTAACCCTTGTTGCCGCTCCACCCGTAGCCTGGGTATTCGGCGTCGTAGCCGATCATCAGGCGGTCCCGATGCACCTTCGCGACCACGGATGCCGCGGCGACCGATGCGCAATTCTGGTCCGCCTTGACCCTCGTTTTCACCCGCAACGGAGTCTTCAGGACCGGAGACAACCAGTCGAAGGACCCGTCCAGCAGCAGCACGCTGTCGGTGATGGATGCGCCTAGCTCATGCAACTGCGCCAGCGCACGCTTGCCGGCTAGCCCCAGCGACACCATGATGCCGAGCGTGTCGACCTCCTCGGCGGTGGCGAGCCCCACCGCGGAGTAGAGCGCCCACTCCGCGGCCAGCGGGGCCAGTTCCTCGCGTCGCTTCTCGCTCAGCATCTTCGAGTCGCGCAGGCCCGTCGGGTGCGTACCGACCGAGACATCCACCACGCAGACGCCGACGCCCACCGGACCGGCGATCGCGCCGCGGCCGACCTCGTCGCATCCGATCACGAACCGCGCGCCCTCGGCGTGCAGTTCTGCCTCGGTTTCGAGGGTCGGGTCGACGACGGTCACGCTACTTTGCCTTCGGTACGTCCTGGAAGACGATGGGGTAGTTGCCGAGGAACGTCCACCGGGTGAACGGCCAGCTGATCATGATCGCCTGCCCCGTCACTTCCTTGATCGGAACGAACGGGCTCGTGTCCTTGCGGCTCGAATGATAAGCGGAGTCCGCCGACTCGTCCCGGTTATCCCCCATGACCCAGACGTCACCCTTCGGCACCACCACGTCGAAGGTGTACGGATCAGACTTCGTGACCCCGGTCGGCAGGTTGATGTACGGCTCGTCCAGCGGCACGCCGTTGATCGTCAGCTGCCCGAGAGCATTACAGCACTTGAGGTGGTCACCCGGGAGGCCGATGACGCGCTTGATGAGGTGGTCGTTGTCGTTGGGCGCAGCAAGGCCGACGAACGCCAGGATGTCGTTGAGCGGGGATGAGGCGACCGGCGTCACCGGCTCCGAGACCAGCCAGCCGCCGGGATCCGTAAACACCACGACGTCGCCGCGCTGAAGCGACGTGACCCCGGGAGTGAGAAGGCTCACGATGACGCGATCGTTCGGAACAAGAGTGTTCTCCATCGACTGTGACGGGATGTAGAACGAGCGAATCAGGAACGTCTTGATCAGAAACGAGATGACGAGGGCCGCGAGAAGGATGAACAGGATGTCGCGAAAGAACAGCAACACACTCCGACGACGACGGTGGGCCGCCTCCTCCGGTGTCTCGACTTTGTCTTCTTCGGCATCTGCGTCGATTACTTCGGTCATCCGGTGTTCTCTTGGGCCCTTGATTCTTGGTGTGGCTATTCGGGCCTTAATGCCCCTGAGCTCCCGACCAGTGTAAAGGTCGGGAGCTCAGGAAAGTTTTGAATCGCGGACGCTAGGCGTCGCGCTTCTCTTTGATCTTCGCCTTCTTGCCGCGAAGGTCGCGCAGGTAGTAGAGCTTCGCGCGACGAACGTCACCGCGGGTGACGATCTCGACGTGGTCGATGACCGGGGAGTGCACCGGGAACGTACGCTCGACGCCGACCTGGAAGCTGACCTTGCGGACTGTGAAGGTCTCGCGAACGCTGTCGCCCTGGCGACGGATGACGACGCCCTGGAAAACCTGGACGCGCGCGCGCGTGCCTTCGATGATGTTGACGTGCACCTTGACGTTGTCACCGGGACGGAAGTCCGGCACGTCGGTGCGGAGGGATGCTGCATCCACTCCTGAAAGGAGGTGGCTCATGGCAAATTCGCTCTCTGTAACCGCCACAGGTCGATCACGGGTTTTGTTCGAAGGGTCGAACGTTTGAAAGAATGAAGTTCGTGCCGAGATGTTGTCGGCTCCCCTGAGGCAGAGCCCGGACACGGCACAAGGGGCAATTCTGCCACAAACTATGGAAAGCTGCGACCACGCATGACCGACCTGACCGAACCGCCGGGCCTCCAGGCGATGGTGCGCACCGAACCCGTGCAGCAGCGCAGCGCCCAGCGGGTTGCCCACCTGCTCGACACCGCCGCCATGCTCATCGACGAGCTGGGGATCGACGCCCTTACGACGAGCGACGTGGCCGCGCGCGGGGAGTCATCCGTTGGCGTTGTGTACCGCTACTTTCCGAACATCCAGTCACTGCTGCGTGCCCTCGCCGCCCGCAACCTCTCCCGGTTCACGGAGACCATTTACGATCGGCTCGCTGCAGACTCCGTGGAGTGGCGCCAAACGGTCGACATCGCGATCGACGCGTTCATCGAGTTCAATCGGGTCGAGCCGGGCTTCCGCGCACTGCGTTTCGGCGACATCATCGACGACCGGTTTCTCGATCCCGCGTTCAGCAACAATGGCGTCTTCGCTCGTGCACTCGTCGGCTTGCTAGCCGAGAGGTACGACTTCACCCCGGACGACAAGCTGCTGTTTGACGTAGAGGTCGCCATCGAGGTGGCCGATGCGCTGCTGCAGCGCGCCTTCCTTCTGGACAAGCAGGGCGACCAGGCCTTCATCGACACAGCCCGCATGATCTCCAACCAGTACCTGCGCGAGCACTCCGCGCTCCCCGACATCAAATGATCGAGATCCGTACCCCCGCCGAGGTCGAGGAGATGCGACCGGCGGGCGCATTCGTGGCGAGCGTCGTCGAGGCGACGGCGGCAGCATCCGCGGTCGGCGTCAACCTGCTCGCGCTCGACAGAATCGCGGGCGACATGATCAAGCGCGCGGGCGCGAAGAGCAGCTACGTCGACTACCACCCGTCGTTCGGGGCATCCCCGTTCGGCAAGTTCATCTGCCTGTCCGTTAACGACGCGGCGCTGCACGGCCTGCCGTTCGACTACAAGCTTCGGGATGGCGACGTGCTGTCCCTCGATTTCGCGGCATCCGTGAACGGCTGGGTCGCCGATTCCGCCCGCACGGTCATCGTCGGGACTCCACGACCCGACGATGTCCGGCTTGTCGACGTCACCCGTCGAGCTCTGGAGGCCGGTATCGCGGAGGCTCGCCCCGGCAACCGGATGGGCGACATCTCCGCAGCAATCGGAACCGTCGCGCACGAGGCCGGGCTGTCGGTCAACCTCGAGTTCGGTGGGCACGGGGTCGGACGGGAGATGCACGGCGATCCGCACGTGCCCAACGACGGCCGTGCGAAGCGCGGTCTGCCACTGCGCGCCGGCCTGGTCTTCGCCATCGAGCCGTGGTTCATGCTCGGCACCGACAGGATCTACACGGATCGGGATGGCTGGACGCTGCGCAGCGCCGACGGCTCACGTGCCGCCCACTTCGAGCACACCATCGCCATCACCGACCGCGACCCGCTGGTGCTGACCCGCCCGTCGACCGCGCCGCCCGCCTGAACCACCCCTTTGACTCTCGTTGTGCAGGAATTCCTGCGAACGAGCCCCGTTATGCCAAGCAAGTCGTCACCGACTCGGCCAGATTTCCTGCACAACGAGAGTGGGTCATCCCAATCGTTGTCAAGGAGTTTCCTCGCGCCAAGTCAATTTCGCCAGACAAATTGTTACGAGAGCCCGAAGAGTCCTTGAGAACGGTTCAATCGGGCGGAACTACAGAAGCAGATCCGGTCGGACGCGTTTGGTGCGCTCGAGTTGCTGCTCGTGGCGCCAGGATGCGATCGCGCCGTGGTTTCCGCTGAGGAGCACCGGCGGAACCTCGAACCCCCGCCACTCGGCCGGCTTGGTGTAGCTCGGATACTCGAGCAGGCCATCCTCGTGGCTCTCCTCGGTGAGGCTCTCCGGGTTGCCGACAACACCAGGCAGCAGCCGCCCGATCGCCTCGATCATCGCCATCGCGGCAACCTCGCCGCCGTTCAACACGTAGTCGCCGAGGCTGATCTCGCGAACGGTAGCGCGGGATGCCGCGTCGTCGACGACGCGCTGGTCGATACCCTCGTAGCGGCCGCATCCGAAGACCAGGTGCGACGCATCCGACAGCTCGCGTGCCGTCGCCTGGGTGAACCGCTCCCCCGCCGGCGAGGGGAAGATCACGACCGATCCGGGCTTCAGGATGCTGTCGAACGCCTCGCCCCACGGTTCCGGTTTCATCACCATGCCGGCACCACCGCCGTACGGTGTGTCGTCCACCGTGCGATGGCGATCGTGCGTGAAATCGCGAAGGTCATGCACACCGAGTTCGAGCAGTCCGGTCTGCCGCGCCTTGCCGAGCAGCGACACATCGAGGACGGAGAAAAACTCCGGAAAGATGGTCACGATGTCGATGCGCACCGGACCAGCGTAGCCGCCGTGCAAATACCGCTACGGGCAGGTGATCTTTCCCGAGAAGGTGATCGCGTTGCTCGGCGTGAGGATGCTCGTGAGCTTCACGCCGTCGAGGGTAACCGTGTTGCCGTCGGTGGAGAACCGGGGCATCGGACCGGTCTTATCGAGGTGGTAGATCGAATCCTCGCCGTCGAAGTTCATGTCGTTCTTGCTCACCACACCGGGAAGTTTGGTAGCGCTCCCATCAACCACGACGAAGATGGAGTCGTTATCGCCGTCCGCGCACAGGTTCATCGTGACCTTGCCGGACTCGCTGCCGCTGAACGTGGCGGTTGACCCCGCCGCCTGACCGCCTCCCGACGAGGAGTTGGGTGCAGAGCTGGGGCTGCATCCCGCCAGCGCGAGCGCAACGGCTGCGGCGAAGAGAACGGATGCGGCAACGCGCTGCGTGATAGCCATGAACCGACTATGCCTCACCCCGTAAGGTTCGGCTATAGCGGTTTTTGCGTCTCCTGCGCGGGCTCGTCCGGCTCGTCATCCGGGAGCTGTTCGAACAGACCGGGCGGCGGGGTAACGGTCAGAGTGCCCGCCTCGATGTCGACGCTGGGCACGAACGCCTTGACGAACGGGACGAGCACCTCGCCGTCATCCGTTTTGATGGTCAGCAGATCCTGCGCGGGCAGGTGATCGATCCGGATGACCGTTCCGACCCGAGCACCGTCGCGAAGTACGGCGAGTCCGACCAGCTGGTGGTCGTACCAGGCGTCTTCCTCGACCGGGAGCTCCTCGACATCCTGCTCGACCCAGAGAATCGCCTTGACGAGGCTCTCGGCGGCGGTACGGTCGGCGACATCCTTGAAGAACGCCACGGCGTGGGTGTTGTACCAGCGCAGCTCGACGAGTTCGAGCGACTTGCCGTGCCAGTCCGACGTGGTCGGGACCTGAAGCGTGAAGGTGGCCCCGGGGGTAAAACGACGGGCGGGATCATCCGTGTAGAGCTCGACCTTGAGGGCTCCCTTGAGCCCGTGAGCCTTGACCAGCCTGCCGACCCGCAACTGCGTGCGGGCGGGCTTTGGCGCGGCCACGTTAGAAGTCGGTGTCGACCACGTCGACGCGCACGCGCTTGCCATCGGCTAGAGCCGTAACAAGCGTGCGGAGGGCCTTCGCGGTGCGACCGGCGCGACCGATGACGCGGCCGAGGTCCTCGGGGTGCACGCGCACCTCGAGGACGTCGCCACGTGGAGAATTCTTTGCGATAACCTGCACCTCGTCAGGGTGATCGACGATCCCCTTGACCAGGTGTTCCAGAGCGGAATCGAGCAATGCCTAGGCCTCTGCCGGAGTCTCTTCGGCGACAGCCTCGACCGGCTCGGCAGCCGCTTCGGCTACTGCCTCGGCGTCGGTAGCCTCGGGCTCGGCGGCCGCAGCGGCGGGAGCGTCGCTGTTGTCGACCTGCTCGGGCGTCTCGACCGTGGTCGTGGTGGACTCGTCGGCCTCTTCGGCCCGGACCTGGTCGGCGGCGGCATCCGCCTCGACTGCACCCGAATCAACTGGCACAGTGGCGACGGGAACCTCGACGGGCTCGGCAACCGCAGCGGTCTCGGCCTCGGCGGCGGGCTCTTCGGCCTTAGGAGCAGGCTTCTCGCTCTTCGGCTTGAGAACCGGCTTCTTCTTCTCGTCGGCCTGGAACTCGACCTTGGCCTCTTTGTACTTGACTGTCGACTTGGCGTTCTTGTCGCCCTTGAAGATGCCCCAGTCGCCCGTGAGCTTGAGGATGGCCTCGACCTGCGGCGACGGCTGGGCGCCAACGCCGAGCCAGTACAGCGCGCGCTCGGACTGGACCTCGATGAACGAGGGCTCCTCCGTCGGGTGGTACTTGCCGATCTCCTCGATCACTCGACCGTCGCGCTTGGTGCGCGAGTCGGCGACGACGATGCGGTAATACGGTGCACGGATCTTGCCCATGCGCTTCAAACGGATTTTGACAGCCACAATTCTCCTGAATTACGTGTGTTGGTGGCGAACTGGTTGCCGTGGGCGTGGGGCACACGCGGCTGAAAGCTCTAAGGGTTCTGGCCGCATCTGATTAGAGGGTCGGATGCGCGACAGACTCGACTGGCTATTCTGCCAGACTTTCCGCCGCTTCGGGAACCGAGACAGCTACTGGGTGACCTCTTCGACCTGTGGAACCGCCTTCACGACGGTGCGACGGCGGCTGAGCGCAACGCCCACGAGGCAGATTGCGCCGCCGACGATGGCGAGCCAGGTCGGCGCAACACCGAACGCGATGAGCCCGAGCACGATGGCGAGCGGCGGCACGATGTAGGTCGAGATGCCGAGCTGACCGGCGGGCATCCGGGACAGCGCGTACGCCCACGTGCTGAAGGCGAGCGACGTCGGGATGGCGCCGAGGTACAGGATGCCCAACCACCCGCCGACCGGTGCGGACTGTAACCCGGTGACGAGCTGCCCCGAGAACGGCAGGCAGACGATCATCCCGATGACACAGCCGAGCCACGTCACCTGTGCGTTCGGTAGCCGCTTCAGTGCCGGCTTCTGGAACAGCACGCCCACCGAATAGAGCAGGGCGGCGACCAGGCACCAGAGGATGCCGATTCCGAGGCTGACCCGCCCGCCGGTGGCGCCGATCCAGATCACGATCGCACCGGCGAAGGCGACGCCCGCTCCAATTGCGAGCCACTTCGGGATGCCCTCGCGCAGGAAGATGCCCGCACCGAGCGCGATGAGGATGGGGCCGATGTTGACGAGCATCGACGTCGTGCCGGCGTCGATCGTGTGCTCGGCCGTATTGAGGGCGACGTTGTAGCCGCCAAACCAGGCGATGCCAAAGACCGCGATGTAGATCCACTCGCGTCGGGTCGGCCAGACCCAGCGCCGGCCGATCAGCACGACAACGCCGAGCAGAACGGTGCCAACGACGAGCCGCCCGAGGGCCACCGCTCCGCCCGTGAAGTACGGCGCCGTGCCGCGAATCACGATGAACGCGCTCGCCCAGGCAACCACCGTCACCGCAATCGCGACAAGAACGGACGGGCTCAGCACTCGCGCCGACGTGCTGGTTGGTGTGGTCACGTAGCTCAGGCTACGCGGCACCGCCGACCAGGGACTGGCCGAAAACGGTCATGGCATTTATCCACCGAAGATTGGCGGAACCTCGCCGGTTACCCGTTCGCCGAGTCGCGCCAGGCGATCCATTTCTTCACCGGCGCCAGGTCGTAGTCGGGACCCGTGATGCCGAGGGTGAACGTCGTCACGCCGAGTTCGAGCTGTTCGGCGGCGTCCGCCTCGCTGCGGCCGCGGAGTTCGGTGGAGATCTCGATCTCGCCGATGTCCCGACCGACCGTGGCGCAGTGTTCGCCGAGGATGCCGAGCTTGCGTGTGAGTGTCGCCGCATCCGAGAAGCTGTGCCAGATGTCGGCGTGCTTCGCGACGATCTTCAGCGTCTTCTTTTCACCACCGCCACCGATGAGCACCGGGATGTCGCGGATTGGCGGCGGGTTGAGCTTCGCCCAGCGCGCCTCGATCCGCGGGAGGGCATCCGCAAGCGCGTCGAGGCGCTGTCCGGGGGTTCCGAATTGGTAGCCGTACTCGTCGTAGTCGCGCTCGAACCAACCGGAGCCGGTACCAAAGATGAATCGGCCGCCACTGATGTGATCGATGGTACGAGCCATGTCGGCCTGAAGGTCCGCGTTCCGGTAGCTGTTGCAATTCACGAGTGCGCCGAGTTGGACCCGACTCGTCTGCTCGGCGATCGCGGCAAGCATCGTCCACGACTCGTAGTGTTCGCCATCGGGTGCACCGCTGAGCGGGAAGAAGTGGTCCCAGTTGAAGATGATGTCGACGCCGGCATCCTCGAGGGACGCGACGGTGTCACGAATCTTCGGATAGAGCGCGTGCTGGGGCGCGACCTGCACGCCGAGTCGGATGGGACGCTTACTCGCAGAAGTCATGCATTAAGCCTATCCACGCTGCGGTTTGTTGACCGCGCCGTGCCCACAGGGGCCGCGCCATCAACAAAGTGCAGCGTTGCTAGCGACCCAGGAATTTCTGCAGGGTGGCGAGCTCTTCCTCCGTGGGTGCGGCCTTGCCGCCCGGGCCGGCGTTCAACCCGAAGCCGGAGCCGGACGCGGCCGGCTTTCCCGAGGCACTGGCCGCGAGCGCGGCATTCTCGGCCGCGCGCTTTGCCGGGTTGCCCGACTTCGACCCCTTCTTGGCCTGAACCTTCGCCTTACCGAAGCGTGCGCCGGGAATCGGTCCCATGCCGGGTACCTGCGGAACGCCGCCCTTGGCGACGGTCTTCATCATCTTGGACGCCTGCTCGAACCGGTTGACCAGCCCGTTCACCTCGGTGACGGTTGTGCCCGAGCCCTTCGCAATTCGGAGTCGACGCGATCCGTTGAGCAGCTTCGGCATCAGTCGTTCCGCCCGCGTCATCGACTGGATGATCGCCTCGGTGCGCCCGATTTCGCTTTCGTCGAAGTTCTCGAGCTGCTGCTTCATCCCGCGCGCGCCCGGGAGCATCCCGAGCATGTTCTTGATCGAGCCCATGTTCTTGAGCTGCTGCATCTGGATGAGGAAGTCCTCAAGCGTGAACGTGTCGGTCGCGAACTTCTCCGCGGTCTTGCGCGCCTCGTCTTCGTCGAAGTTCTTCTGCGCCGTCTCGATGAGCGACAGGATGTCGCCGAGGTCGAGGATGCGGCTGGCCATGCGATCCGGATAGAACGGCTCGAAGTCGTCCAGCGTCTCGCCGGTGGACGCGAACAGGATCGGACGCCCGGTGACCGACGCGACGGAGAGCGCGGCACCGCCACGTGCATCACCGTCGAGCTTCGAGAGCACGACGCCGGTGAAGTCGACGCCGTCCAGGAATGCCTTGGCCGTCGTGACGGCGTCCTGGCCAATCATCGCGTCGAGCACGAACAGGACCTCGTCCGGGTCGACGGCCTTGCGGATGTCTCCGGCCTGCTTCATCAGCTCCGCGTCGACACCGAGACGCCCCGCGGTGTCGATGATGACCACGTCGTACTGCTTGTCTTTGGCGAACTTGATCGAGTCCCTTGCGACCTTGACGGGATCGCCCGACGGCCTCGAAAAGAGCCCCTTCTTCGGCTCTTCGCCGACGGCGCCCGGCTCCGGGGCGTAGACGGCAACCCCGGCCTGCTCGCCGACGACCTGCAGCTGGGTGACCGCGTTCGGGCGCTGGAGATCGGCCGCGACGAGAAGCGGCGTGTGGTTGTCGGCGGCAAGCCACTTCGCGAGCTTGCCCGCGAGAGTCGTCTTACCCGCACCCTGCAGACCGGCGAGCATGATCACCGTCGGCGCGGTTTTCGCGAACTGCAGCCGGCGCTGCTGCCCGCCGAGGATGGTGACCAGCTCGTCGTTGACGATCTGCACGACCTGCTGTGCCGGGTTGAGCGCCTTGGAGACTTCGTCGCTGAGCGCGCGCTCGCGCACCCGCCCGGTGAACTCCTTCACGACCTCGAGATTGACGTCCGCATCGAGCAGGGCGCGACGGATCTCGCGAACGGTGCCGTCGACATCCGCGGGGCTGAGTTTGCCCTTGCCGCGCAGGTTCTTGAACGCCGCCGAGAGGCGGTCGGTGAGGTTTCCAAAGGTGGCCATGGTGCTTCTACTTTAACCTGAGCGCTGCTGAATAATGAGGACATGATGCTTTCGTCCGATGGGCACACCCCCGCCGTGGATGCGACGGCCTTCGTCGCCCCGAACGCGACGCTGATCGGTCGGGTCACCCTCGCCGCCGATTCGAGCGTCTTCTACGGCAGTGTGCTGCGCGGCGATACTGACTCGATCTCGATCGGCGCAGGATCCAACGTGCAGGACAACGTGTCGATGCACACCGACGAGGGCATACAACTCGTGGTCGGCGCGGGCGTCAGCATCGGGCACGGCGCCGTGGTGCACGGCTGCGTGATCGAGGACGACTGCCTGATCGGGATGGGCGCGACCATCCTGAACCGCGCGGTGATCGGTGCGGGTAGCCTCGTGGCCGCCGGTGCCGTCGTGCTGGAGGGCACGGTCATCCCGCCCGGCTCACTCGTTGCCGGCGTTCCCGCGAAGGTGCGGCGCGAACTCACCGAGGAGGAACGTGCGGGCGTGAGGCACAACGCGACCCACTACGTCGAGCTCGCGGCGAAGCACCGCGACGCTCACTAACTAAACGTGGAGCGCAGTTTTACGCCCTCGTCTGCGCTGTTGTTTGGACGAATGGTGCGGATTGCCGGTATCGCGCTGCTGGCCACGATCGGTCCGCTGGTGTTTTCCGGTCCACGCTTCGTGAGCACCCTGATCGCCGACCTGATCGCTCTTACGGTGGTCGCGCTAGGTCTCGTGGCCTACGCGCGACTGTCGCTGCGCAACGCCCGGGTGGACAGCGCGCCTGGACAGCTGCGTATCCGCAATTTCCTCGGCGCGACCCACAACGTTGCGGCTCACCATCTTGCGGAGGTCGTCTTCGTTCGGGCGCTCGTCCCCGCAAAGGGCGAGAACCAAAGCATGGCGGGCGCCCGGCTTTTTGTTCTCGATGACACGGGACGCTCCGTGCTTCGCTGGTCCGAGAACGCGTGGACCTCAACCCAAATGCGCGAACTCGGTGCGAGCCTGCAGTTGCCCAACGATTCGATCGAGGAGCCGCTCTCCCGCCTGGAGCTCATCGAGCGCTACCCACGTGCGCTTCGTTTCGCCGAAAGGCGACCGCTGCTTTTCGTGATGATTCTCATTGGCTCGATTCTCGCGGTAGCGACGGCGATCGTTGCCGTCGAGATCGGTTCGGGTCATTAGGCTCGCGCACGGCCTGTCAGACTGATCGGGTGCAGATCTTCACGCCGAACGCGGCGCGATACCGCGGCCGATTCGGTTGGGTGTTGCCTGCCATCCTCATTTTTGCGCTGCTGATCTACTGGCGATTCGACCAGCCGACGCTGCTGTACATCGCCGAGATGATCATCCTGCTCGTCCTGATCGCCTGCTACGTCCTCCTGTATTTCCGGAACGTGCGATACGTCGCGGAGCCCCGATCGCTGACCATTCACACGACGTTCGGTATGAGCCACACGGTCGCGCAGCACCATCTCGCCAGGGCGATCCTGATCGAAAACTACGTCACGTCGACCGCACCCAACGCGGCCACGATCCCGCGGCTGCTGCTGCTTGATGACGAGGGTCTCGCCGTGCTGCGCTGGTCGGGCCACGTCTGGACGGAGAGCCAGATGCGCGAACTCGTCAGCGCGCTCGACATGGAGCTGGAAGAGGTTCAGGGACGGCTCGGCTCCGGGGATATCCACCGTCGATACCCACGCGCCCTCGGGATGTGGGAGTCGCACCCGATCGCCATCGCGGTCACCCTGATCGCCGGACTCGCGGTCCTCTCGATCACCGTCCTGAGCGGACTTCTCTCCTCGCATTAGGCGCCCGGCTAGGCGCCGTCGTGGTGTGTGCCGACGCCAATCAGGTCGGCGAGGATGACCGTTGCGATGGCGACGAGGATGACGGCCGGCGCGACCCACGAACTCACCCGTTTCGGCCGCCTGGACGCGCTGGCGATGCTGGCGGCAAGCCCAGCGAACAGCGCGAGCCCGCTGATCTGGAGGATGCCCAGCGCGGCAAGCACGCCGCCGATGGCGACGAGGACCAGGGTTACGACTCTCACTTGCCGCCCCCGTGATTGGTTGCCGAGGACATCAGAGTGACCGCGGCGAGAGTGCCAACCTCGACCACTGCGAGGCAGGCGAGGAGCACGAGTGTCGCGAGAACCGCCGCAACGACTCGCGCTCGGCGGCCGACCGGCGCCGGCTGCGGCGCCTCGAAAACGATGGGACCCGTCATGAATCCACTCAACGCCGGGCGCGCGGGCGGCGCGTCGCCCGACCAGCCGATTGGGGTCATCCGCGCGGCCGGTTTCGCGCTCATCCGCGCGACGGATGCGGCGGAGCCGTGAAGCCCGCCGCCGTGCCTTAGTCGATCAGTCCCTGAACAAAGACGTGGGGAGTGAATCCGGTCAGGTCGCCGATGCCCTCGCCCTGACCAATGAGTTTGATCGGGATGCCCGTCTTGTCCTGAACGGCGAGAACGAAGCCACCGCGTGCCGACCCGTCGAGCTTGGTCAGCACGAGGCCCGTGACTCCGGCGTGCTCGATGAACGCCTCGGCCTGGCTGAGCCCGTTTTGCCCGGTGGTCGCATCGAGCACGAGCAGCACCTCGGCGATGGGCTCCTGCTTTTCGATGACGCGACGAATCTTGCCCAGCTCATCCATGAGACCGCTCTTCGTCTGCAGGCGGCCGGCGGTGTCGATGAGTACGATCTCGATGCCGTCCTGCTGGGCCTTCTCCACCGTCTGGAAGGCGACGGAGGCGGGGTCCTGGCCGGGATGCTGCGGTCGCACGATCTGCGCTCCCCCGCGTTCGGCCCAGGTCGCGAGCTGCTCGACAGCGGCCGCACGGAACGTGTCGGCAGCGCCGACCACCACAGTGCGCCCGTAGCCGGTGAGGAACTTCGCGAACTTGCCGATCGTCGTCGTCTTGCCGACACCATTCACGCCTACGACGAGCACCACCGCTGGCCGATTGCTGAGCGCGAGAGTCGGATCGTGCTTGGCGAGTCTCTCCTCCAGGTTCTCTCGCAGCATCCGCTTCAGGTCGACGGGGTCGGTCGTGTGGTACTTCGCGACGCTCGCTCGAAGCTCCTCGATGAGGGAGTCGGTGATGTCCGGGCCGAAGTCGGCCGAGATGAGGGCATCCTCCAGCTCGCTCCACGTCTCGTCGTCGATCGTCTTGCGCGCGAACATCCCGCGAAGTGCGCCGGACAGGGACCACGAAGCCATACGGCCAGCATAGGAGCCAGTGCAGCCTCGCCCCGGGAGGCGAACGAGACGGGTCGCGCGACCGCCTACCCTTGTGCCGTGACCTCAATCACCAACTCCCCATACACTTCCATCGCGATCGCGGTTCTCGTCGTGGCGTTCGTCTGCTTCCGGCAACTGCAGACGCGCAGCATTCGGGAGGAGCGCGGGCTTCTGCTCTACGTCCTGGTCTTTGCTCTTGGCGTGCTGCAGACGATCACCTTCCTGCAGAGCCACGCCATCGGCGCCATCGTGCTGGCCCTCGTTCTCGTCAGTCTGATCGTCGGACTCGGGCTGGGTGCTCTGCGTGGGCGCCTTGTGCATCTCTGGCGTGCCGACGGTCAGCTGCTGCGGCGCGGTAACGCGTGGACGGTCGCGCTATGGATCGTCGGCCTCGCCATCCATCTGGGTATCGACTTCGTCAGCGGACCGCTGGACAAATCGGCCGAGGGGTTCGCCTCGAGCACGCTGCTTCTGTACATCGGCCTCGCGCTCGGCGCGCAGCGGCTAGTGCTGTTGCGCCGGGCGAAGACCATCGTCGAACACCCCAACGAGGCCCCGACGGAGTACTAGGTAGTTCAGGCTGGCACCGTCACCGATTTGCAACCCAAAGAGATCGAGTTGGTGCCGTAGACGCACACCGTGTGATTGCCGGGCGATGCCGATAGCGTTCCGGCAAAGCCGTGGTTGGCACCCTCCCCCGGAAACAAGCCGTCTATCCACGGCAGCGACGCATTGGCGAGCATCGGTCCGCCCGAGCCATCGACGTTCACCCAAATGTACGTCGAGGCGGCGGTCGACAAGTCCAGTGACCAGCCGGAGATTTGGATGCCACCCGACACTCCGGTCGCAGAGTCGAAACTCCCCTGCGCGTTCTGGGGAACGGTTACCGTCTTGCATCCGAGACTCAGCGAGTTGGTCCCGTAAACACAGACTGTGTGTCTCCCGGGCGACGCCGAGAGCTTCCCAGAGAAGCCGTGATTTGTGCCGACGCCGGGGAACAGGCCGTTGATCCATGGCAGCGACGCGTTCGCCAACATTGGACCGCCCGAACCGTCAATGTTGACCCAGACGTAGGTGGATGCTGTCGTCGTCAAGTCGAGCGACCACCCGGAGATCTGAATTCCTCCGGGCACGCCGGAAGCGGAGTCGAAACTTCCTTGGGCGTTGTTCGGCACGGTCACTGATTTACAACCCAGCGATATTGAATTGGTGCCAAACACACAGACGGTGTGGCCGCCAGGACTGGCCGAGAGAGTCGCGCTGAATCCGTGGTTCGTGCCAATGCCCGGGAACAGAGCGTTGATCCATGGCAGCGATGCGTTGGCCAGAATTGGGCCGCCGCGGCCGTCCACATTCACCCACACGTAGGTGGATGCGGTCGTTGACAGGTCGAGCGACCACCCGGAGACCTGAATTCCTCCTGGCACGCCGGAAGCGGAGTCGAAACTTCCCTGCGCATTTTGTGGAACGCTCACCGATTTGCAACCCAGCGATATCGAGTTGGTCCCAAAGACGCAGACGGTGTGATTTCCCGGACTGGCGGGCAATGTTGCCGCGAACCCGTGGTTCGGGCCAACGCCGGGGAAGAGCCCGTTTATCCAGGGAATGGAAACATTTGCGAGCAGCCCACCACCTGATCCATCAATGTTGACCCAGATGTAGGTCGATGAAGAGATCGAGCGATCAAGTGACCATCCGGAGATCTGAATGCCCCCTGGCACGCCGGAGGCTGAGTCGAAACTGCCGGCCGGCATTACGGCAGCCACCGTAAACGATCCGGTGACCCGGGCGGCGCCGGGAGTTGCACCGGCACCTGCCGCGACGGAATAGCTGTGAGACCCCAGCGATATGCCAGCGAGGGAGATACTCCATGAGCCGCTCGACGCATTCACCTTTGCGAAGGCGTTCGTGGAGCCGTCGAGATACAGCAGCGCGGTGCTGTTAGAGAGCGGGGAGGTGATCGTCCCCGTCATGACCGAGTTCGAGTCCACCGTGGCGCCCGACGCTGGGAACGTGACGGCTGGGACGTTCGTCACCGCTTCGATGAAGCTGCCGGTGATAACCGCAATCTGATTGCCGGCCAAAGTCTCCATCAACGTGTAGGTGTGCGAACCCTGTGGGACGCTAGTGAGCGGGATGGACCAGTTGGCCGCCCCCGTCACGCTTCCGAACGCAGTCGTCGAACCGTCCAGATAGAGCGACAACGCGAGGCCGGACTGCACCGTGGCCAGCGTGCCGGTCATGGATGCCGAGCTGGATATGGTGGCGCCAGCTGCCGGCGAGCTGACCACCGGAGCGGTGAGAAGTGTCCATTTCGTGCCGACCTGGCCGGTGACACTACTTGACCCTGCGGCGGAAACCATCGGAAAGAACACCGATTCGTATGTCCAGCCCGTTGTCGAGTTGAAGGAATTGGCGCAACTCGTGTCCGGGAAGTCACTTCCTGAGTCGATTCCGGCGGCGAGCTGACCGATGACGGCACCACCACCGCTGTCGCCGGGGAGTAGGCAGGTGCTTGCGACAATGCTGTTGACCACGTCGTCCGGACAGTCTGCGTCCGGAGCCGTGCCCTCGGGGCAAACCTCAACCGGATGATCAACCTTGACCACCGAGCCACAGGTCCACCCGGACGTGCTGCCCGACTTACACAAATTTGCGTTCACGATGGCGGCCGTCTGTCCGACGATCGGGAGTGCCGCCGACGCGAGCGGCGCACCGGTGCCACCGCCCCACGTGTAGATGCTGGCCTGGGGAGTTACAACCGTGCCCTCGCCAACAATCCCGTAGTCCAGATTTCCGCCGTATTGTGCTTCGCCAGCCACCTGGGTACCGAGCATGGTCGAGGTGTAAGTCAGGTCGCCACCGTTGTTTGACGGAGCCGTCTGGGTGATGAGGCTAGCGTTGGCGGCCATCATGGTCGCACAGTGGCCGGCGGTAACGAATTGTGGGTCCGTCAAACCGTAGCCACTGAAGCCGATGGAGCAGCGGAACCCGTTGCCCTCCGCCTCCGTGATCTGGGCTGCGTTTTGGAAGAAATAGCCCTCGCCTCCGTATGTGGGCGTGGGAGCAGTTACGGAGTGGAAAGCGTGCTCGCCGGAGTCCTGTACGGCCGGGGTCCCCACGACCGCCGTCGCCCCGGTGGCCGCGACGGTCGCCTTGTCTGCGGCAGACGCGACATTCACCGTGAGTTCTGTGCCGTCAATCTTCGAGCCGAGCACATCGACACCGACGCTCTTGAGCGACGCGACGACCTTCACAGCCTGGGCCGCGGCGGCAGCATCCGCGAGGTATTGGGCCCCGGTAAGGCCGAGGTCACGGTGCAGCGCCGTATTGAGGCCTGACGGAAGTCGAGCTCCGGCGGCGGCATAGGAGCTGGCGAAGAAGGATCCCATCGTGAGTGCGTGGCGATGGGGTGTTGGTGCCGGCGTCGGGTCTGCCGCAGCTGCGCCCACCGGAAAGACCAGTGCGGACAGAACTGCCACGGCGACGGCAAGAATGCTCAATCTCGAGCGAACCACCGATTTATTAGAGGACGCTGGCATGGTTTTCTCCCGGGCTTACAGACGTCGACCGCTGTGAGGGTGTCAAGTCCACACTTAACCTACGTTGCCAACAGCAGAATAGATGTACCCCGATCGAGGTTCACTTCTGGCGTGTCAGCCCGCCACGGACTCCGGATGGGCCACGCGCTGCCCAACGACAGCGCTGATTCCGTCGGCCCGCATAGAGACACCGTAGAGCGCGTCCGCGATCTCCATGGTGCGCTTCTGGTGGGTGATCACGATGAGCTGGGACGTCTGGCGGAGGTCCTCGAAAATGGTGAGGAGGCGACCGAGGTTGGCGTCATCAAGAGCAGCCTCAACCTCGTCCATGATGTAAAACGGGCTGGGGCGGGCCTTGAAGATGGCGATGAGCAGCGCCACGGCGGCGAGGGATCGCTCGCCACCGGAGAGCAGCGAGAGCCGCTCGATCTTCTTGCCTGCTGGCTTCACCGTGACCTCGATGCCGGTGGTCAGCATGTTCTCCGGATCGGTCAGGTGAATGCTGCCGGTGCCGCCGGGAAACAGGATCGGGAACACCTGGTTGAACGCCGCCTTGGTGTCCTCGAACGCGGCGGAGAAGATGTCCTGCATCTTTTCGTCGATCTCGTCGATGATCGTGAGCAGGTCCTTGCGGGTGTTCGTGAGGTCCGTGAGTTGCTCGGTGAGGAATTTGTGCCGCTGCTCGAGGGCCGCGAATTCCTCGAGTGCCAGCGGGTTCACCCGACCCAGTTGGGTCAGCTTGCGGTCGGCGATCTCCAGCCGATGTTCCTGCTCCTTGCGGACGTAGGGCTTGCCTTTGGATTCGGTCTCGGTGTTGCTCTCGACGGGCTCGACCCGAGGGTCCTCCTCGGCGGGCTCGGCGGAGGATTCCGTAAGGTCGGCGTCAGCGGGAACCAGGACATCCGGACCGTACTCCGCAACCAACACATCCTCGACGAGGCCGAGTTCCTCGCCCGCGCGTTCGAGCAACGTCGAGAGCTGGAGCTTCTTTTCGTACAGCTGCATTTCGAGGCCGTGCACGGTGTCGCCGACGGAGTCGAGCCGCTCGCGCAGCGAGTTCTCCGAGATCCGCAGGGCGACAAGTTCCTGGTTCTGTGAGGAGCGTTCGGACTCGCGGGCCGCGAGCGCGACCCTCGCCTCGGAAACGGATCGATCCACGGAGTCGAGCACCGCTGGCAGCGCCTCGACGACGGTCGTCGCAGCGACAACCTGGCGCTGGCGCAGCACGGTCCGCCTGGCGTTCTCCTGCGCCGCCTCCCGCTCGGCCACAAGTTGCCTGGCCAGACCGTCCGCACGGGCATCCTCGGCACGTACCCGCTCGCGCGCCGTCTCCAACTGGATGCGCTGCTCGAGCTCGGCGCCGCGTGCGGCCTCCAGCTCGGCCACCATGGCGTCACGGCTGGATACATCGAGAATGGGCCTCGGGGTCGAGGCGTACTCGTCGCGTTCGACCGTCGCTCGATCGACATCCTCTTCGGCGGAGCGCGCCGTGTCGGTCGCGACCTGGACCGCGTTCGAGAGGCGCTCCCACTCGGCCTGCGCCGCCTCCAACTGGATACGCAGGCGACCGAGCCGCTCGCTGTGTGCCGCGAGTGCGGCGTCGAACTCGCGCAGGTTGGCGAGGGCGGCCGCCGCATCCGTCTGTGCCGTCTCGAGCGCACCACGCTTCTCGGCGAGAGCGAATCTCGCCCGCTCGATGGAGGTGCTGACGACGCTCAGGCGCTCGGCCGCCGTGTCCCGCTCGGCAACGAGCTCGAGACGTGAGCGCTTCGCGCCCGTTCCACCGCGCAGGACGTACTCGGTCAGGACGTCACCCGCGCGGGTAATGGCGGTGAGTCCGCCGATCTTGCGAAGGGCCGGCCACGCCGCACGCGCGACCTCCAGGTCTTCGACGATGACGACATGGGACAGGATGCCGAGGACGCCCGCGGGCGCCGTCACAAAATCTGCGGCCGGTGCTGCGCCAGCAGGGAGCGCAGCGAGAGAGGCGGGAGCCGGCGCATCCGCCACCACGATCTCGACGCGACCGGCCTCGGAGTCCCGCGCACGCCCAAGAGCGGCGAGGGCCGAGTCATGGTCGTCGGCGAGCACCGCGTCGGCGAGGGTTCCGAGCGCTGCTGCGATCGCGGCCTCATAGCCAGGGGTGACGCGAACGTGCTCCGCAACCAGCCCACGAATACCGGGCGTACCGACGATGGCGGCCGAGCCATCCTTCTGATCCACGGCCATCGAGAGAGCGGAGGTTCGGGCGGCGAGCGCATCCCGTTCGCGCTCGAGCGCGTGCAGGTCATCCCGCATGGTCTCGATTGCGGCCTGCAGGCTCGAGACATGCGCCTCTGCCTCTTCGTAAAGTGTGTCGAGCTTGCCGTCGCCGGCATCCGTCGTTGCCGCCTCCGCCTCGAGCGCCACGAACTCCGTGCGCGTGGCCTCGCGGCGCTGCTCGGCCTCGGTCAGTGCCGCCTGCTGGCGCACCAATTCGCCCTGCGTTGCCACCAGGCGGGACTGCGCAACCTCGATCTGACCGGCGAGCCGCGCGACCTCGAGGTCGTGCCGCGAGACGAGCGCGCTCTGCGAACTGATCTCCTCGTCGAGGGAATCGAGTGACGCCTTCGCGGTCGCCATCGCGCCGGCCGCCGCACCGACCGCAACCTCCGCAGCGGTCACGTCCGAGCGGAGGCGATCCGCCTCGGCACGGGCATCGGCGACCATGCTCTCAGAGATGGTGGTCCCGCTGCCCGAAACCTCGGACTGCTGCCCCAGGAATGCAAGCTTCTGGTTCGCGAGCGTATAGAGGCCGCGAAAATGATCCTGAACCTGCTCGAGCGCGAAAGCGGTCTGTCGGGCCTGGTCGACCGAGTCGCCGACCATCGCCTGCTCGATGCGCCCAACCCGAAGCCGAGCCTGGTCGAGCTGTTCCTGCAGCACAATGCGCTCGCTCTTGCGTTCGCTCTCGCTTCGGCCGAACGCGGTCAGCGCCTCCCGGAGCTGGGACACGTCATCCGCGAGGATGCGTGCGCGCGCATCCCGGACGATGGCGGCAATGGTCTGCGCCTCGCGCGCGATCTCCGCCTGCTGGCCGAGCGGTTTGAGCTGGCGTCGGATCTCGCCGGCGAGGTCCGAGAGCCGGGTCAGGTTGGCCTGCATCGCTTCGAGCTTGCGAATCGTCTTCTCCTTGCGGCGACGATGCTTCAGGATGCCCGCGGCCTCCTCGATGAAACCGCGGCGCTCATCCGCGCTGGCGTGCAGCACCGCGTCGAGCTGACCCTGGCCGACAATGACGTGCATCTCGCGACCGAGACCGGAGTCGCTCAGCAGTTCCTGGACGTCGAGGAGGCGACAGTTCTCTCCGTTGATCGCATACTCGCTGCCGCCGTTACGGAACAGCGTGCGCGAGATCGTGACCTCGGTGTAGTCGATGGGGAGCGCGCCATCCGAGTTGTCGATGGTCAGCAGAACCTCGGCGCGGCCGAGCGGACCCCTCGTCGCGGTGCCCGCGAAGATGACGTCCTCCATCTTGCCGCCGCGGAGTGTCTTCGCGCCCTGCTCCCCCATGACCCAGGCGAGAGCATCCACGACGTTGCTCTTACCGGACCCGTTGGGTCCGACGACACACGTGACGCCCTGCTCAAACGCGAACGTGGTCGAGGTGGCGAACGACTTGAAGCCCTTGAGCGTCAGGCTCTTCAGATACAAGGGCGCCCCTTTCGTTCCTCGGCCGATGTCTGCCACTACGGTACCCGACGCGGCAATACCCGGGTGGCGGGAGAAGATGCTCGGGTTGGCGGGAGAAACCGTGAGATGGGCGGAGTCATAACGCCGCCCATCGATGACTTTCCCCCGCCAGCCGATCTACGTCATGACAAATGTCACGACGAAGTCATGAGTCGCAATATGGGCACTCGGTCCCGCATCCGGCAACCATCGAACTATGACAAAACCAGCGATCCGGCTCTCGGGGCTCACGAAGAAATTCGGCAGTCTGACGGCCGTCAACAACGTAGACCTGGCGATCGAGCCGGGCGAAGTCGTCGCTCTGCTTGGGCCGAACGGCGCAGGCAAGTCGACCACCATCGACCTGCTCCTCGGGCTCGCCCGACCGACGGATGGCAGCGCCGAACTTTTCGGCGAGAACCCGCGCCAGGCCATCGTCACCGGTCGCGTCGGGGCGATGCTGCAGGGCGGGGCGCTGCTGCCGACGACCACCGTGCGCGAGTCGATCGCGCTCATTCACGCACTCCACAAACATCCACTCTCCGTCGAAGAGGCGATGGAGCGCGCCGGCGTGACCGACCTGGCCAAACAGAAGATCGCGAGCCTCTCGGGCGGGCAGATGCAGCGAGCGCGCTTCGCGGTCGCGGTCGTCTCCAACCCCGACCTGCTGATCCTCGACGAGCCGACGGCGGCAATGGATGTCGCGGCTCGACACAGCTTCTGGGAATCGATGCGCGAGTTCACCGCCCTCGGCAAGACCGTCGTCTTCGCCACCCACTACCTGGACGAGGCGGACACCTTCGCGGACCGCATCGTGATCATGAGCCAGGGCCGGATCATTGCGGACGGAACGCCCTCGGAGGTCAAGTCGGTCGTCACCGGGCGCACGCTGAGCTTCACGCTCGAATCAGCCGATACCGCATCCCTGGAGCGTTTGGTCGCGGTCACTCACCTCGAGCAGCGGGGCAACCGCGTCTCGCTACAGAGTGAGGACTCGGATGCGACGCTCCGCGCCCTGCTCACCAGCTACCCCGCAGCCACAGACATCGAAATCGTTTCCCGCAACATGGACGACGCGTTCATGGCGCTGACCGCCGCTTCAGAAGGAGCAAGCAAATGAACATCCGTTACTTCGGCCTCGAGATGGCTCGGCAGCTTCGCAACGCGCGCTCACTCGTCTTCACGTTCGCCGTTCCCGTCGCGATGCTGCTCATCTTCGGCGGGACGTACGGGGCCCAGTACGACTCCGCGGCCCACCTGCAGTGGATCATCGTCACCACCGTCCAGATGGGTGCGTACGGCGCCATGATGGCCGCGCTCGCCCAGGCGTTCACGATCGTCAACGAGCGGTCGGTCGGCTGGAACCGGCAGCTGCGCATCACGCCGCTATCCGGCACCGGCTACATGATCACGAAGGTGTCGAGCGCACTCGCGGTCGGCCTACTGTCGATCATCGTCGTGTTCGCGGTGTCGATCCTGGCGCTGCACGCACACCTCTCGGTGCAGGGCTGGCTCATGGCGGGACTCGGTCTCTGGGCCGGAATCATCCCGTTCGCGCTCATTGCGGTCCTCATCGGGCAGTTCGCCAAGCCCTCCTTTGCCCAGCCGTTGTTCATGGTCACGTTCCTCGGGCTCGCCATCCTCGGCGGCCTGTGGGTCCCGCTCGACATCCTGCCGACCTGGGTCGGCAACGTCGCCCAGGCCGCACCGTCGTACTGGCTCAACAAGCTGGGCCAGATGGGGGCCGGGCTGACCGGCAACATTGGTACACCGACGATCGTGCTCGGGGCATGGACCCTCGTGCTGGCGGCGCTCATCGCGTGGCGCTACCGCCGCGACTCGGCCCGCGCCTAGGGCGAGGCCTCCCCAGTAAAGTGACAATCGTGTCGACAGTGTTGCGTCAGCAGTCGAGTACGGGCATCCGTGCTCGGCTGCTGAATCGCGGCGCATACCGCTGGTATCTCGGCACAATCTTCGGGCTCGCCTACCAGACCTTCGAGCTTGTTTACACGTGGACATCGCCCGGAACGACGGCTACCAAAGTGATCGCGACGCTTCTCCTCGTTGTCATCTACCTCGGATACATCGCCCTGCCGCCGCTGCTGTGGCCGCAGAGTGTTCGCGCCCGGGTGATCGGGCTCATCGTTTATTGGGCTGCCGGTTTCGTGCTGCTGCCCTTCGTCGGCATCTACCTCGTCTGGGTGTGGACTCTCGTGGTCGCCATGGTCGCATTCATGTGGCTCCCACTGCTGCCGTCGGTCATCATCTGTGTGGGCGTGGTTGCCTCGCAGGTCGTGCTTTCAGCGATCGGGCACTTCGACAGCGGGACCGTGTTCGCCCCGTTCGTCACGGTGTCCATCGCGGTTTCTCTTTTCGCAATCACGCGACAGATCGTCGCCAATCGAGAGCTTCGGGATGCGCACGTCACGATCGCCTCGCTCGCTGCGGCCGAGGAGCGTGCGCGCCTCGCGCGCGACCTGCATGACGTGCTCGGGCACTCCCTCACCGTTGTCGCTGTGAAGTCGGAGCTAGCCGGCCGCCTGGTCGAGCGCGATCCCCGGCGCGCAATTGCCGAGATCGCGGATATCGAGGGACTCGCGCGAACCGCGCTGGCCGACCTGCGCGCCGCGGTGAGCTCGTATCGCGACATGAACCTCGACGCCGAACTGACCGCGGCCCAAACCGCCCTTGACGCGGCGGGCATCCGCTCGCACCTTCCGCACGATGCCAGCGCCGTCGACCCCGATCTGCGTTCGCTCTTCGGCTGGGTGCTGCGCGAGGGCGTCACCAACGTCATCCGCCACTCGAAGGCGACCGAGTGCTGGGTCGAGCTGAAGCCCCATTCGCTCAGCGTGCGCGACGATGGGCACGGAGTGCCAGGCGATGGCAACGGCAACGGTCTCGCGGGCCTCAGGGAGCGCGCGATCGAGGCCGGCGCCAAGGTAACGGTCGCGAACGGTGACGGGGGCGGATTCGTGCTCACAGTCGCTCGAGGCTCACGATGATTCGGCTGCTGCTCGCTGACGACCAGGCGCTCGTTCGTGGGGCCATCGCATCCCTGCTCGATCTGGAGGACGACCTTGAGGTCGTCGCGCAGGTCGGGCGCGGAGACGAAGTGCTGGAGGCCGCCCGGTCATCCAGAGCAGACGTGGCGCTGCTCGACGTCGAGATGCCGGGCCTCGACGGGATCGGCGCCGCGAGGCAGCTGAAGGTCGAGTACCCCAGCTGCCGCGCGCTGATCGTCACGACCTTTGGCAGGCCGGGATACGTACGACTCGCGCTCGAGGCGGGCGCATCAGGCTTCGTGGTCAAGGACACGCCATCCGGCCAACTCGCGGATGCCGTGCGTCGGGTCGCCGCCGGACACCGCGTCGTCGATCCCGCCCTCGCCGCAGAGTCGCTCGCGGCAGGACCGTCGCCGCTGAGCGCCCGCGAGACGGACGTTCTGATTGCGATCCGCCAGGGCAACAGCTCGGGCGAGGTCGCGTCTCAGCTCCACCTCTCCGAAGGCACGGTACGAAATCACTTGTCATCGGCGATCGGGAAGACCGGGGCGCGCAACGCCTCCGAGGCCGCGCGCATCGCCGCAGAAAATGGTTGGCTACTTGCATGATCCTCATTCGCGAACTGGAGATTCCGTCTTCGGTTGGCGCTGAGGGTTGGGATGATTTCGTCGCGGCGATGGGCATCCACTACGGCAATGAGGCCCTGACCTATGGGACCGACGAACTCGCGTTCACGGCCGCCGAGACGCTGCCCGAATATCTCGACGAGGAGCACCAGCCCACACGCCTGTTTGTCGCCCGGGACGAAACCCGCATCGTCGGCGCCGCCCGCTACGAGGCGGAGCCGGGCGATGATCCGACAACGGCCTGGCTCATGGTCGATGTCCTGCCCGGTGCCCGGCGCCGCGGAGTCGGGAGCGCGCTGAGCGCGAAGCTGCAGGGCGTCGCGGCGACCGACGGCATCCGCAAGGCGATCGTGTACGCGGTATCCGGATACGGACCCGGCGAGCGGCTGCCCGCGCCCACCGGCTTCGGCTCCGTGCCGCGCGACAACGCCGAGGTCGCGTTTCTGCTCGGCAAGGGGTACCGGCTGGAGCAGGTCGTGCGGGGAAGCAGGCTCGCCCTCCCTGTGGATGTCACGACCCAATTCGACGAGACGGTTCTGGCCGCCGGACCGGACTTCGCGCTGCACCACTGGGTCGATGTGACGCCGAAGAAGTGGCGAGTCGAGATGGCGGCGCTCCGCCAGCTCATGAGCACCGAGGAGCCCGGCGCCGGCCTCGACGAGCCGGAGGACATCTGGACGGTCGAGCGGCTCGTCGAAGACGAGGAGCGTCGAGCCTCGAGTCCGCGAACCAGACTGGTCGCTGCCGTCGAGCACCTTCCGAGCGGTCGTCTCGCCGGATTCACCGTGCTGTCGGTGCCGGCCGAGACGGATCGCGCGATCTCCCAGGAAGACACCCTCGTCCGGCGCGAACACCGTGGCCACCGGCTCGGGATGCTGCTGAAGCTCGCCAACCTCGCCGAGGTGCAGAGATGGATGCCCGGTCATCCCGCCGTCCTGACCTTCAATGCGGAAGAGAACCGCCACATGCTGGACGTCAACGAGGCTGTCGGCTTCGTTCCCATCGGATACGAGGGAGCCTGGCGCAAGGACCTCCCCACCTAGAACCGCTGCAGTTCGTTGACCGCGCGGTGGTTACAGGGGCCGCGCGGTCAACAAACTGCAGCGTTAGAGGAATGTAAGACGCGCGCAAGTACCCCGGTCCCGGGCATCCCATGGGCTTGAATGGTGCCATGACCGACGCGCGGGGTCTGGTGGTGATCGTCGAAGACGAGCGTGCCATCGCGGACCTGCAACGCCTCTACCTCACCGAGGCGGGGTTCGGCGTGCACCTGGAGCGCGACGGGATCGCCGGGCTCGCGGCCATCCGTCGACTGCGACCGGTCGCTGTCATCCTGGACGTCGGGCTGCCCGGCCTCGACGGCATCGAGATCTGCCGGCGCCTGCGCGAATCCGGCGACTGGACCCCCATCATTTTCGTCACCGCACGGGACGACGAGGTCGACCGCATCCTCGGAATCGAACTCGGCGCGGACGACTACCTGACCAAGCCGTTCTCGCCCCGCGAACTGGTCGCTCGCCTCAAGTCGCTCCTGCGCCGGCAGAGTGGTCCGGAGAGCCCGCCGATACTGAAGGTCGGAGCAGTCACGATCGATCTCGAGCGACGCCGCGTCCTCGCGGGTGAGTCCGTCGTCTCGCTCACGAGCACCGAGTTCGATCTTCTCGCGAAACTCGCGAGCGCACCCGGTCGCGTGTTCACCCGCGAAGAGTTGCTCTCGAGCGTCTGGGGCCAGGCGGACTACGCGAGCGGAAGAACGGTGGATGTCCACGTCGCCCAGGTGCGCGCCAAGCTCGGCGAGCAGAGCCCGATTCGCACCTCGCGCGGCGTCGGCTACGCGGCCGCGGACGACGACTGATGGCGGGGCGTCCTCTCGGCCTTCGCGGTCGCGTCACCGTGGTCACGATCACGGTCGCCACGCTCGCGGTGATCGTGACCGGCGTAGTTTCCCTGCAGCTCGTCCACCAGTCGTCGCTCGATGAGGCACGCGCGCAGCTGGCCGCGCAGGCCACGCTCCTCGCGAAACTTCCGGCGACCACATCCGTCACCGACCTGAATGAGCGGGTCACGGTCGCGCTCGGCGACACCGAGGCGGGCACCGTGTCGGCCGCCGGCCAGGTCAGCGGAGCCGCCGCCGAACTCCTGCCCGCTCGCCTCCTGCGGGAGGCCGCGCGCGGTATCAAGGTATCGACGACCGTGCGAGGTCCGCGGGGACTCACCCTCGTCGAGGTGCGGAAGAAGCGCGGTGGCGGATCACTGGTACTCGCGATCCCGCGAGACAGTGTGGACGCGCAGGCTCAGGGTTCCCTGCTGCGCATCGGTCTGGCCCTGCTGATCGGGCTCGTCGTCGCCATTCTGGCCGGTGCACTGCTGTCGCGGTGGCTGGCGCGCCCGCTCATCGGGATAGCGCGAACCGCCGCACGCATCGCCCGCGGCGAGCGGGGCGTACCGGTCGAAACGACCGGACCCGCCGAGGTCGTCGCCGTCGCGGATGCCCTCGCATCGCTCGATGGCGCGCTCGCCTCCAGCGAGGCTCGGCAGCGCGAGTTCCTGCTGTCGATCTCGCACGAGTTGCGCACGCCCCTCACCGCCCTGCGTGGCTACGCCGAGGCGATCTCGGACGGTATGGTCGGGCCGGCAGACCTTGCGAGGGTCGGCGAGGTTCTCATGGCCGAGACGACTCGTCTTGACCATTTCGTCGCCGACCTGCTCGAGTTGGCGCGCCTCGAGGCCGACGACTTCACCATCACGCCCGTTGTAGTCGATTTGGGCGAACTGCTTCGAGCGACCCGGGACGCCTGGCTCGGCAGGGCGACCGGGCTCGGCGTGCAGCTGGTACTCGAGACTCAGGATGTCCGGCTGCGCAGCGACCCGCGACGCCTTCGCCAGATCGTCGATGGTCTCGTCGAGAACGCCCTGCGGGTCAGCCCCGAGGGATCCAGCATCCGAATCGCCGGATGGTCGGACGCATCCGGTGTCGCAATCGAGGTGAAGGACGGTGGACCGGGTCTGACCGCCGAGGACGCCGCCCAGGCGTTCGAGCGCGGTGTCTTGCGAGAGAGATACCGTGACTCGCGTCCGGTGGGAACGGGTCTCGGGTTGTCCATCGCCGCCCGGCTCGCCGCCCGGCTGGGCGGCAGCATCCGCGCGGGAACGGCGGTCTCCGGCGGCGCCGTGTTCACGGTCAGGCTGCCCAACTCTGCTAACTAGCCGGGCTTGACACTCGCGCGCGTTCAATGGTTCGTTGAGGTGTGACCGAATACTCGATCGATGAACTCCGGATTCCCCGCGCGGTCGGTGCGGCGGGCTGGGACGACTTCGTCGAGATGACGCGGGTGCGCAATGAGATCGAGGCCGCGACGGTCGGTACCCCGGAGCTCGGATTACCGGCCGAAGAGCTGCTCCCCCGCTGGATCGACGCCCACGACCCGCGTCGGCTGTTCCTCGCGCGCGTCGACGGTCGCATCGTGGGCCGTGGCACGTACGAATTCGCTCCAGAACCACGCGATCCGGTTGGCTGGCTGACCGTCGAGGTCCTGCCCGAGTTCCGGCGGCGAGGGATCGGGAGTGCACTGTTCGACGCCATGGAGCAGGTCGCCCGGCGTGACGGTCGAACCGTCTACCAGTCCGGATTCTTCAGTCGAACGAACCTTCCCGGGCGCAAGATCATGTCGCCGACCGGGTTCGGCTCGGTGCCGGCGAAGGACGATGGCGTTCGATTCGCCCTTGCGCACGGCTTCGCGCTCCAACAGGTGGAGCGCGCCAGCAGGTTGGCCCTTCCCGTGGATCCGGCGGTTCTCGGCGCCAACCGCGCACGAGCGGAGGCCGCGGCCGGACCCGACTACCGCGTCCTGCGTTGGGAGGGTCGCACCCCACACGACCGCCGCGGTGATCTCGCGCGAATGCGGAACCGGATGGCGACCGACGCACCGTACGGCCAGCTCGACATCCGCGAGGAAGAGTGGACGGCCGACCGCGTTCGAGACCAGGACGATCTCGAGGAGCTCAGCCCGCGCATCATGCTGACCTCGACCATCGAGTACATCCCCACCGGACGACTCGTGGCCTTCAACGAGCTGTCCGTGCCGCCGGAGACCACGCGACCGGTCTCCCAGCGCGACACACTCGTACTGCGGGAGCATCGCGGAAATCGACTCGGGATGCTGCTCAAGGTCGACAACATCCAGGCACTCACCGACACCCATCCCGGGCATCCGGCGATCACGACCGGCAACGCGGAGGAGAACCGCTACATGCTCGACGTCAACGAAGCCGTCGGCTTCGTAGCGATGGCCTATGAGAGTGCGTGGAAGAAGGTCGTCTAGCGTCCGGTGCGCACGCGCTGGCACCACGGGCAGAAGTGTGAGCCGCGGTTCATGAACTGCTCGCGCACGATCATCCGCCCGCAGCGAGGACACGGCAGGCCCTGCTGGCCGTAAGCGTTCAGCGAGTGTGAGAAGTAGCCCGACTCGCCGTTGACGTTCAAGTACTGGGCGTCGAAGCTCGTGCCGCCCTCGGCGAGTGCCTTCCCAAGCACCAGGCGAACCTCGGCGAGGAGCGTCTTCGCCCGCGGCCTGCTGAGCGTCGGGGTGGGCTGGTCGTAGTGGATTCGCGCCGCCCAGAGGGCCTCATCCGCATAGATATTTCCGATGCCGCTGATGAGCGTCTGGTCGAGCAGTGCCCGCTTGATGCCGGTGTTGCGTCGGGCGAGCTTCTCGAAGAAGCGCGCGTCGTCGAAGTGGGCGTCCATCGGGTCGCGGGCGATGTGGGCGACCTGGCTCGGCACGAGGTCGCCGGGCACATCTCCGGACTCGACGAGTGCGTCGATCGCCATCGACCCGAAGATGCGCTGGTCGACGAAGTCGATCCGCAGCGAACCGTGCTCCGGATGAGCGACATCGATACTGATCCGGGTCAGGCGATCGAGCGGGGCATCCGGCTCCCGCAGGAGTACCTGGCCGCTCATCCCGAGGTGGATGACGAGGGCCTCGTCTTCTCGGGTCGAGCCTGTCGAGACCGGAACCCACAAAAACTTCCCGCGCCGCCTCGGCTCGCCGAATGTGCTCCCGACCAGCCGATCGATGAAGTCCTCGGCGGGCGCGTCGTGTCGCCGAAGCGAGCGCTCATCGAAGACTCGTACGCCGGTGACGGTTGATCCCGTGATCGCTGGTTCGAGGCCGGCGCGAACGACCTCGACCTCGGGGAGTTCGGGCACGGCGCTACTTCTTGGGCGGGAGCTGAAGCTGCGTCCACGCCTCGAGCGCGGCCGACATCTCGGCCTGCTTCTTGCTCGTGCCCGTACCGGTGGCGACCGGGATGCCGCCAAGCGACACGGTCGCATGGAAACGCTTCGAGTGGTCTGGGCCGCTGTCCTTGACCGAGTAGGTGGGCATCCCGCGACCGAGCCGGGTACTGAGTTCCTGAAGGCTGGTCTTCGGATCCATCGCGGCGCCGAAACGCTCGGGGTCCTCCAGCAGCGGCCGGATGAGCCGCAGTACGAACGCGGTCGCCTCCTCGCCACCGCAGTCCAGGTACACCGCACCGATAACAGCTTCAACCGTGTCGGCGAGGATGGACGACTTGTCGTGGCCGCCCGTCAACTCCTCGCCGCGCCCCAGGCGGATGTACGGGCCGAGTTCGATCGCGCGCGCAACCTCCGCCAGCGCGACGCTGGAAACGAGGCTGGCGCGCCGTTTGGCGAGTTCACCCTCATCCAGAGTCGGATTCTCGGTGTAGAGCATCACCGTCACGGCCTGGCCGAGGATCGAGTCGCCGAGGAATTCGAGGCGCTCGTTGTGCGGCAGGCCGCCGTTCTCGTACGCGAAAGAGCGATGGGTCAGGGCCAACTCAAGTAGCTCGGGGCCGAGAGGCACACCGAGCTGAGCAGCCAAACCCGCCGACGACCCATTTAATGCGGGCGCGTCGGGTGAGGATTTATTCGAGTCCGCCGCGCGAGGAGCGGCGGATCCAAACAAATTAGACGTCTGCGACCTTGCGGCCCTTGTACTCCATGTACAGGGCTGTGCCCGCGGAGTCCTCAACCACCTTCGCGCGGTGCGGAAGGCTGTAAACGGTCTTGCCGTTCTCGATCGTCTTGACGAGGGTCGGCGGAGTCGCCTTCCACTGTGCACGGCGCATGCGAGTGCTCGCACGCGACATTTTGCGCTTCGGTACAGCCATTTCTAACTCTTCTCTTCTGTGGCGCGCGATTCTTTGCGCCCGGTGTCTTCGATGGTCGCGTCGAGCCCGGCAAGCGCAGCCCATCGTGGATCGACGGGAGCCTCATGCTCGTGGCCCGGGTTATCAAGAAGCCGCACCCCACACTCTGGGCACAGGCCGAGGCAATCTTCCTGACAGACCGGTTGAAACGGTAGTGAGAGCACCACCGCATCCCTGACCAACGGTTCAAGATCCACGTGATCGTCTTGAACTGTGTAGTCAAAAGCTTCGT